>NZ_JAVRHM010000020.1:0-72847 GCF_031846525.1 Autumnicola patrickiae | reverse complement strand
AAATATTCTTATATTAAAACCACCCCAACCCGGGGTGGTTTTTTTATTTTAAAATTTTTTTGCGCCTAAAATTTATAGAATTTAATCAAAATCTACACAAGGCACCCAACACGCTTTTTAAAGAAAAACCTATCTTTGCTAAAAACTACATCTATGTATTCAACCGTTCAGTTTATCCACTCATATTGGGCCTATGTGGTACTTATCGTTTTACTTGTAGCATCTTTTAACGCTATAATTGGCTTTGCAAGCAATAAGGAATATAGTGCAACTAATTTTAGGATTGCCTTGTTCACCTTAATAGTTTCCCATATTCAACTTTTGATAGGAATCGTGCTTTATTTAACTCCCGCAAACCTTGCCAGATTCGATGGTGGCATGGGTGAAGTGATGCGTAGTTCCAGCCTTAGACTGTATTTGGTAGAGCATCCGTTGATGATGATTATCGCACTGGCTTTAATTACCATTGGTTACTCTAAGCACAAAAAGAAACTTACTTCCAGGCCAAAATTTAAGGTTCTTGCGATATTTTATACCTTAGGATTATTGGTGGTTCTTACCAGAATTCCATGGAGTACCTGGTTTTAATCATAACTCCGGTCCTTCCGAGGGTAGTGAATGGAGCTATTTTTTCAATTTTAGAGACAGTTAATTATTCTACCCCTCCGGGGGAGTTATAGGGGGCAGTTTCTTTTATCAAATAAATATACACCGGAAAATGGTCACTGTAACCACCGGTATATCCGCCATAACCATAACTTCGGAAGGGATAGCCTTTATACTGTCCGCCCGGGGTGACCAGGAAATCTTTATTAAAGATTCCCGCCCGGTAAAATTGGTAACTACTGTAATCTGATCCTGCTAAAGACCGACTCATGAAAATCTGGTCGAACAAATTCCAACTATCGCGATAAGCCAGCGTACCGTGTCCTTCTTTTAGCATTTTCTCCATAGGATTATAAAGCTCCTGAAACTTCAAATTTTCTTTTGAAGCCTTTGTTTTCAAAATCTTCTTGAAAGATTTATTAGCGGGATCGTCGTTAAAATCCCCCATACTTACAACTTTGGAATATGGATTTATCTCGTACAGGGAATCTATAATTTTCTTGTTTAATGCCGCAGCTTTTTCTCTCCGGTAGCTGCTCTTTGCTTCCCCTCCGCTTCGGGAAGGCCAGTGATTAACAATAAAATGTATCTCCTCACCCTCCAGCATACCACTTGCCACCAATTGATCCCGTGTGTAAACTCGTTTAGAAGGATCTTCTGCTTCATAAATCATTAGTCGGCGAGATTCGGAATTAACCGGAGCAAAAATATCTTTTTTGTATATTAATCCCACATCTATGCCCCTCCTGTCCGGAGAATCAAAATGAATAATTCCATAGTTATAGGCAGATAGATTAGGGTGGGCGATAAGCGTCTCCAGTACTTCGCGGTTCTCAAATTCACATAAGCCTATTATTGCAGGCGCAGATCCGGTAACGTCGCTTCCAATTTCTGAAAGTACCTTGCTTATTTTGGCAATTTTATCACTGTATTTTTCTTCAGTCCAAACATCTTTCCCGGTAGGTGTCCTGTCATCATCAAAAGTAAAAGGATCATCTTCAGTATCGAATAAATTTTCAACATTGTAGAAGGCAACGCTTAAAATATTAAAGGAATTCTGCTCCTGGCACATCAAATTTCGAGAGGGAAAAAATATTAACCAAACGACAAGTGCGCGTAAATAGAGGGGTTTCAGGCTGTTCATTAATCCTAGAATTATATTTTTATAAGTTGCTGAAAGTATGAAAGTTATGTGAAATAAATTGTTATCTTGCCCAACTTTTTGAAATAAAAATGGGGAAAAAGTTTCTTCTGGTTTTACTGTGGATTGGATTTCCCTACACCTCCTTTTCACAATCAACCTCCATCACGGGAAGTGTCGTAGACAGCTATTCCCTGGAGGAAATAACTTCAGTAAAAATACTGATAGAAGGTACGTTTCTGGAAACAGAAAGTGATGCCAATGGTCTCTTTATTTTTTCTTCTGAAGATATTCCGGAAGGAAATCAGGTACTCGTTTTTACAAAATCTGGCTATGCCCGGCAGAGAATGCCGGTAGTAATTATTAAGGGTGAAACCAAAAATTTAGGAGAAATTCTTCTAACCCGGGATTTATCTGAGGAACAAAGACAGATCGGCACCATTAGTCTTTCCGATAATGAGTTAAATGAAGAAGAAGGCAGTTTTGACAATCTTTCCGGACTCTTACAAGCCTCCAGAGATGTTTTCTTAAATGCAGCGGCCTATGACTTCAGCGCCACCTTTTTCCGACCCAGGGGCTTCGATAGCGAAAATGGGAAGTTGCTGATAAACGGAATAGAAATGAACAAAATCTTCAACGGGAGACCGCAGTGGAGCAACTGGGGCGGACTCAATGATGTGCAGCGCACTCAGGTTTTTTCAATGGGTATTTCTCCTTCCGAAGTAAGTTTTGGCGGCCTCGCCGGGACTACCAATATCATCATGCGCGCTTCAGAATATGGCGAAGGAGGCAGGATTTCCTACGCGGCTTCCAATCGCAGTTATACGGGAAGGGTCATGGCTACTTATAATTCTGGCGAACTGCCCGCGGGTTGGGCGTATTCGCTTTCCATTTCCAGGAGATATGCGCAGGAAGGATATGTCGAGGGTACTTTATACGATGCTAATTCGGTTTTTCTGGCGGTAGAGAAGGAGCTTTCGAAGAACCATAGCCTTAATTTCACTGCATTTTACACTCCCAATATCCGCGGAAAATCTTCAGCAAATACACAGGAAGTTTTTGACCTTAAAGGCCGTAGATACAATTCTTTCTGGGGCTATCAGGATAACGAAATTCGCAATTCCCGACTTCGGGAAATAAAAGAACCCATATTTATGTTGAACCATTACTGGCAAATTTCAGAAAATGTGCAGCTTAATAATAACGCTGCTTATCAGTTTGGAAGTGTCGGCAATTCCAGGATAGATTTTGGAGGAACAAATCGGGTTGTTTTCAACGATCAGGAAAGTTTTGTTGGCGGTGGTGCGAATCCAGATCCGGCTTATTATCAAAAATTGCCCGGATATTTTTTAAGGTTTGAGGATAATGCCAATTACGAAGCTGCTTATCGCGCGCAACAGGATTTTACCGATAATGGGCAAATTGACTGGCCCTCTTTGTACAGGGCAAATTTAAATGAAGCGGCCACAGGCGGGAATTCCATTTACGTAATTGCTGAAGATCGAAATGATGATAATCTGGTTACTGCAAATACTATTTTGACTGCCCGATTGAAGCAAAATGTGGAATTCAATGCAAAAATTAGCTATACAAGCCTAAAAAGTGAAAATTTTGCCTCCGTAAAAGATCTTTTAGGCGGTACCGGTTATCTTGACATCGATTTTTTTGCTGAAGGAACCACAGAAATGTCACAGGCTGATGCCGCACAGAGTGATCTTAGAAACAGAAATAGGATTGTTACTGAAGGGGAGCGATTTAAGTACAATTATGAACTTTTTGCAGATATAGCTGAAGCATTTGCCCAGGTTCAATATAAACTTAACAAGGTTGACTTCTTTGTCGCCGGAAATATTTCCCAAACCGCCTATCAGCGTAACGGACTCTTCCAAAACGGAACTTATGCCGATAATTCCTTCGGAAAAAGTGAGAGGCTAAATTTTACAAATTTCGGCCTTAAGTCCGGAGCTACGTACAAACTTTCCGGAAGGCATTTGTTTACCACAAATCTCGCCTACTATACAAAAGCTCCAAATCTGCGGAATTCCTTTTCGAATTCGCGGCAAAATAATGAGACGGTAGTTGGGTTGGAGAGTGAGAAATTCCGGTTTGGTGACTTGTCCTACCGTTTCCGTTCCCCAAAACTCAATCTTCGCTTCACCGGCTATTATGCTGAAATCCTTGATGCAACGGAAATTTCCTTCTATTACGCCGACGGACTTTCAGGATTGGGAAGAACAGGGACTACAGCTTTTGTTCAGGAGGTTTTGACGGGAATAGACAAGCAGCATCTTGGAATGGAGTTAGGAGCAGAAAGCCAAATAACTTCAACTATAAAGTTAAAAGCAGCAGCTGCTTTGGGACAATACATTTATGCCAACAATCCCATTTTGTACCTTACTTCCAGCAGTTTTGATGAAGCTGTAAATTACGGCACCTCG
The DNA here is from genome assembly GCF_031846525.1 of Autumnicola patrickiae. NCBI lineage: Bacteria > Pseudomonadati > Bacteroidota > Flavobacteriia > Flavobacteriales > Flavobacteriaceae > Autumnicola > Autumnicola patrickiae. The sequence goes on along the minus strand of NZ_JAVRHM010000020.1, from coordinate 68,662 downwards.
TACTTAAAGAACTACCATATTCCCGGCGGGCCACAACGGGCGGCGCAGCTCGGCTTTGAATATCGTGATCCGGATTATTGGTGGTTTGGAACGACAGTCAATTTCTTCTCTCACGGCTTTGCAGATGTGAGTCCGCTTACCAGAACTGCCAATTTCAGGACAGATGCAGATGGTTTGCCAATTTTGAGCTATGACGAAACTTTAGCAAAAAGTCTGCTGAAACAAGAACAATTTCAGGATTATGTGCTCGTAAATGCCATTGGTGGTAAATCCTGGCGGATAAAAGACCGGTATTTGGGCTTTTTCTGCAGTCTCAACAACATTTTTGATGTTTTATACAAAACCGGCGGTTACGAACAGTCCAGAAATGCCAATTTTATGAGTCTAAAGCAAGACAGGGAGCGTGATCAGCCGCTTTTTGCTTCCCGTTACTGGTATGGAAACGGAACTACCTATTATATTAATTTTTATTTGAGGTTTTAAGGTCGATAATTGCCATTTTAAAGGTGCACTTTATGAAAAGAAAATTTTATTTAACGCTGAATTTGACAGTTATAAGTCTGCTGTTGCTGAATTCCTGCGTAACAACAGATGATTATGATCTTCCGGAAATCGATAATATTGAAGTTGATTTTGAAGGAAATCTCACCAGTATTTCTGCAGTAAAAGGAAGTTATGATCCGGTAGCCGATGAGATTTATACATTTCAAAATACAGATACTTATTTTGAAGGTTTTGTGGTTTCCAGTGATGAAGGCGGCAATTTTTATAAGGAACTGGTGCTTCAGGATAAACCGGAAAATCCATTGGCAGGAATTGTAGTGCTGGTGGACGAGAATTCCCTGCACGAAACCTTCAACTTCGGAAGAAAAATTTATGTAAAGCTTGACGGACTCAGCCTTGGCTATAATAATGGATTACTTCAATTGGGCATTCAGAACAGGGGAGATGTGGTGGCAATTCCAAATTCTATGATTGATGAACATTTGATACGATCTGAACAAACAGCAGAAATTATTCCGCTTAGACTTAAAATTTCCGACTTTAGGGAACAATACAAAAACCTGTTTGTACAGGTCGAAAATGTGCAGTTTAACCGGAACCTGGTAAGAGATGAGCATATTTTCTCTTTTGCTTCAGAAACTATAGATGAGTATGATGGGGAACGGCAGTTGGAGAGCTGCGAGTCCGGCGCCACTGCAGTTTTAAGCACCAGTACTTTTGCCGATTTTAAGGCGCTGTTACTTCCGCAGCAATCCGGAAGCGTTAAGGCGGTGCTGAGTCGGAATTTCTATGATGACTTTTATGCACTGGTGGTAAATACGCCCGAAGATCTTAATTTTTCCGGAGAAAGATGTGATCCTGAGTTTTTTAAATGTGGCGATAACGAAACCATGGGGCCTGAAGTATTGTTTAATGAAGATTTTACTGATGTCTCCACACTCACTGCTTTAAATAGCCGTGGCTGGAAAAATCTTAATGTTAGCGGCGGAAGTGAAAAATTTAAACCAGGCACGAGAAACGGAAATCGCTACTTCAGAATTTCAGCTTATAATACTACTGAAAATCCGCTGGAAGCCTGGCTGGTAACGCCTGAAATAAACCTCGATGGAACTTCGGGAGAAGTTTTTTCAGCAGATATTTTAGCTTCTTTTGATAATGCTACAATCCTGGAAATCTATGTCACCACCAATTTTACCGGTAATCCCAAAACAACAGAATGGCAATTACTGGATGGGAATATTCCTGTAGGACCATCAAACCAAAATGGGACAGTTTTCAGAAATTCGAAAATTGATATTTCCTGCCTGGAAGGAACGGTTAATTTTGGTTTCCGGTACCATGGTGCAGTTCCGGATAAAACCACTACCTATGATGTGGATAATGTAAGAGTGACGGGTTATTAATCCCTCACAATTTTAATCTGAAATACTTCATAGACATTGTCGTAGGGGTATTCCATGTTTTGCTTCAAGTGCCGGATAATTCCATCCTCTAATTCCTGAGAGGATATAAGTGTATCTGTTTTAAGAATGGTTGCTTCAAAAGTAGCAATAGATCTATTATCTATTTGAATATTGTTGAAAGTCACATCTTTGTTCAATATCCTAATGTTCGGAATCTTCTTTAGTTCACTGTCCAGCACTTCGGCAAGTTCTGTATTCATACTGGCTTTGCTAAGAAATGGCGGCTGGCGGAATTGCCAATACATCATAGCTCCAATTCCTAATATTACGACCATAGTGGTAATTAGTCCTGTTTTCTTTACACCTTTTAGAAATCGTACTCCGTCTGGTGTTACTTTTCCGTAGAAATAAAAAACGAGGGTTGCCGCCAGGTGAATCCCCAGTAATTGTAGTAAAATCCTGAATAAACTACTAAAAACTACCTGCCAGTCCATCATGTAAAGTCCGGCGCCAATTAGACCTACCGGAGGGGCAAGGGAAGCTGCGACTAGAATACCCACAGCGGCGCCAGAAACCAAACTATCCCGCTCTGACTGGCAGATATTGATTGCTCCCGCAAATCCGGAAACCAGGGGCAGAAAAAGGGCAAATTTTGATACCTGACTTACTTCTTCCATAAGCGGAGTAAGAGTTGTTAAGGGAAAAAGTAGTGTAAGCAGAAAACTGGCAAATATCCCTGTTATTATAGCAATGGCATATCTCTTAAGGCTGCTTTTAAGAAGATCTGCTTTACCAGAGGCTGTTGCAAGGGCAGCGTTCATGGCAGGTCCTGCAAAAGGAGCTACCAACATTGCTGCCACCAGCAAATAGGCAGTTGTGGTAAAAAGACCAATCCAAACAATTATTCCCGCTACAAAAGAGTAGCCAATAAGACCAAACATAGAGCCTACACTCTGGATCCCGCCCAGATAAATTTCCAGGGAACTCTTCGGTTTTACGTCGGCAACCTGGTCTGGAGCTTCTGAAGCTGGGGGATATAAAGTAATTACTCCCCTGGGAATTAAGGTGATTTCTGGTTCCTCAAACTGATCTATTTTTTTTAGAAAGTCGTTCACCTTCTCGTTTGGTAGATAAATCATGAATACATCTTCATTTTCAGAGGAAATATCTATTGTATTTTTCCCGCCAAAATGATCAATGGCGTCCTGAACCTTCTCTTTATGACCTTTAGGAATCTTTAAAGTAAGTTGGCGCATGCGTAGCTTTTTGTATCCCCAGTAAGGAGTATCTTTTGTTTTATAGACATATTTAGTCCTTAAAAGATAAACAATACAGCAAAAAGTAAAGGTGACCTTAAGGGAATTTTAGGTTTTTTGTCGTCGAATGTCAGTTCGAGCGGAGTCGAGAACGTTGTTATTACGTAAATTCTGCTAATTACCCCTCGACTTCGCTCGGGGGGACATTTATTTAGAAACGCGATTGCGCTGGTTTTTGTCGTTTTCGAACGCTCTCAGCTTTGTCAGTTCGAGCGGAGTCGCGAACCTAACTAAAAGCTTCCCTCCCGGAAAATGTCAGCCTACGCCTGTACATCTTCTGTTTCTTTCACCCTTGTATCTAATGGCTCTAATACTTTTAAAGCTTTTTCTACAGAGGTGATCTTTTCAAAAGTTAATAATAAGCGTAAACCTGCACGGGTTTTCTTCTCCTTCATTTTGCATTTCTGAGGATGCGACTGCACATACTGAAGCACTTTTGTAAAAGTGCTGGTCTGGTAAAACCTGGATTGCTGATCTGCAATAAAATATCCGATAAGCTTATCCTGTTTTAGGATCACTTTCTCCAGTCCAATATTTGCAGCAATCCATTTCATACGGACGCTATTCAATAAATCTACAGCCTGTATTGGTAATTCCCCGAAACGGTCTATTAGTTCCCCTTCAAATTTCTGCAGTTCTTCTTCTGTAGTTATGTTATTTAACTGCGTATAGAGGTTAAGCCTTTCGGTAATGCTGTTAATATAATCATCAGGAAAAAGAATTTCAAAGTCGGTATCTATCTGTACCTCACTTACAAAAGTTTTATCCTCAATATCCTCATTTTCACTGTAAATGTCTTTAAACTCATTTTCTTTAAGCTCCTGTATGGCTTCATTCAAAATTTTCTGATAGGTATCAAATCCTATTTCATTCATAAAGCCGCTCTGTTCGCCACCCAGCAAATCTCCTGCACCACGAATTTCAAGATCCTTCATAGCAATGTTTAATCCACTGCCAAGTTCAGAAAATTGTTCCAGCGCAGTCATTCGCTTTCTTGCTTCTTCTGTCATCGCTGAATACGGCGGTGTAATAAAGTAACAGAAGGCTTTTTTGTTACTTCTACCCACTCTCCCACGCATCTGGTGAAGGTCAGACAGCCCAAAATTATTAGCATTATTAATAAAAATAGTGTTAGCATTAGGCACATCCAGCCCGCTTTCAACTATAGTCGTGGAGACAAGGACGTCAAAATCACCATTGATAAAGCTGTGCATTAATTTCTCCAGTTTCTTTCCTTCCATCTTTCCGTGGCCAATTCCTATACGGGCGTCGGGAACGAGTCGCTGGATCATTCCGGCGACCTCCTTGATATTTTCTACACGATTATGGATAAAGAAAATTTGTCCGCCCCGCTGAATTTCATAAGAAATAGCGTCTCTGATGGTTTCTTCAGAAAAACGTATGACGTTACTTTCTATGGGATAACGGTTTGGCGGAGGTGTGTTTATAGTAGATAAATCCCTGGCAGCCATTAAACTGAACTGAAGGGTACGTGGTATTGGTGTGGCCGTTAACGTAAGGGTATCTACATTTTCCTTGATAGTCTTCAATTTATCTTTCACCGAAACCCCGAATTTTTGTTCTTCGTCCACTATTAATAGCCCCAGATCTTTAAATTTAACTGCCTTGTTGACCAGTTGATGGGTACCAATGACGATGTCAATTTTACCATTTTCGAGATCTCTGAGCGTTTCTCGCCGTTCCTTGGCTGTTCTGAAGCGGTTTAGGTAATCTACAGTAACAGGAAAATCTTTTAACCGTTCTGTAAATGTCTGGTGATGCTGAAATGCAAGAATGGTTGTTGGAACGAGTACTGCAACCTGTTTCCCATTATCTGCAGCTTTAAAGGCAGCCCGAATGGCAACCTCGGTCTTTCCGAAGCCAACGTCTCCGCAAACCAGGCGATCCATTGGCCGCTCGTTTTCCATGTCTTCTTTTACAGCCTGCGTCGCAATGCTTTGGTCGGGAGTATCTTCATAGATAAACGAAGCTTCCAGCTCATGCTGCATATGCGAATCGGGCCCAAAAGCAAAACCTTTCTGCAAACGTCGTTTTGCATATAATTCTATAAGGTTATATGCAATATGTTTTACGCGGGCTTTGGTCTTATTCTTTAAATTTTTCCAGGCATTGCTTCCCAGTTTGTAAATTTTGGGAGCTTTCCCATCTTTCCCGTTATATTTTGAAATTTTATGTAACGAATGGATACTGAGGTAAAGAATATCACGTTCCCCGTAAAACAGTTTAATCGCTTCCTGTTTATTCCCTTCAACATCTATTTTTTGAAGTCCACCAAATTTTCCAATTCCATGGTCAATGTGCGTGACATAGTCGCCCACTTCCAGGCTGGTGAGTTCTTTTAGCGTAATCGCCTGCTTTTTTGCATAGCCGTTCTTGAGGTGAAACTTATGATAACGCTCAAAAATCTGATGATCGGTATAACAAATATTTTTAGCCTCTTCATCTATAAAACCCTGGAACATTGAAAGGACGATCGTCTGGTATTTTACTTCCCGTTCCTGATCGTCAAAAATGTCGTGAAAGCGCTTTGCCTGTTGCTGGCTAACACAAAAAATGTAATTCTTATAGCCCGCTTCCTGATTCTGAATAAGATTATCGATTAACAAATCGAATTGTTTATTGAAGGAAGGCTGCGGTTTGGTTTGAAATTCTATAATTTTTTTCGGATTCAAATACGCCTGATTGCTTAATTCCACAACCGAATAATCCAGAATCTGCTTTTTTAAAAGTGAAGCGTCACAAAACAGCTCCTTTGGCTCGCTGTGCTTAATATCTTCGGAAAGATTTTTAAAAGCTTCTTCGGCTTTGCTGAAAAGTTTGTCTACCTGGGCAGAGAAAACTTCCATGTCTTTTGTAAAAATCACGGTTTTTTCTGCTATATACTTCAGAAAACTTTCCCGGACTTCATCCAGCTTTTTCTTCTCCACATTTGGCATAATGGAAATTTTCTTCACTTTATCTGTAGAAAGCTGGGTTTCTACATCAAAACTTCTAATGCTGTCCACTTCATCCCCAAAAAATTCGAGACGGTAAGGTTCATCATTACTGAAGGAAAAAACATCTATAATTCCACCTCTCACCGAAAATTCACCCGGTTCTGTAACAAAGTCAACACGACGAAATCGATATTCAAATAATACTTCGTTCACAAAGTCTATCGAAAGACTGTCGCCAAGGGAAATTTTCAAAGTGCTTTTATCAAGCTCCTTCCGGGTCACCACTTTTTCAAAAAGTGCATCGGGATAAGTGACGATAATTGCCGGTTTCTTTCGTGAATTTATTCGGTTTAAAACTTCCGCACGTAGTAAAACATTGGCATTATCGGTTTCTTCAATCTGGTAAGGCCTACGGTAACTTCCGGGATAAAAAAGGACATTTTTCTCACCAACGAGCTGCTCAAGGTCGTTCAGATAATAAGCAGCTTCTTCTTTGTCATTAAAAATCAGCAAAAAAGGATTTTCAGCTTCCTTAAAAGCGTTGGCAAGCACAAAAGAAAGTGATGAACCAACGAGTCCTTTTAATTGAATTTTTGCCGCTTCTTTCTCGGAAATGGCAATAGCTTGCTGCAATTCCTGTTGGTGCAGGGATTGTGCAAAGCTTTGGGCAATAGCAGATTTACTCATTGCCGCAAAGATAATTCCTGAAATCGTCCCCTCCAACAACTCAACAATTATTTAACGCTTTGCTTCCCAACTTTATTCAGGCCAGCCCGCTTTCTTCGGCTACAAATGGAAATTCATTAGGAGAAAATGAAAAGGTGCTATTTTTGAAAAATTTAATTTTCTAAGAATTCTTTAATTTAGCCATAGGACTGGTTTCTTTATTTTTGTAACCATGGTAACCCGCATTAAGGAAAATTAAAATCGCACCTCCCATGGCAATCCAGGCCAGGGCTTCATTTTCTCTGGAATGCCTCACGAAAATTGCCACCAGCGCCCATACCCCAACAAGACCAAATTCCCGCATATTGCGGGTGTAGATCATGATAATATTGAGAATTGTTGCAACTACGATCATTGTCGCAGCCCATTGTACTTCTGAAAGAAACCAGCCGTCCCAGCCAATTTTTGCCAGGTAAGCTGAAATATTTGCTATAGTGGCCACCGCTATCCACCCGGAATAGAAGCAAATGGGCCACCAGCTAAAAGCGATTACTTTTAGCGGCGCATCCCAGCGTTCCATATTGGTGTTCAGGATTATTTTTATAAGCGAAAATAAAATAAACAACATGATGACTACCGAGAGGCCGGTGAGTTCATAAAGCCAGGCAAAGACCCATGCCATATTGCCAATATTTGCCAAAATAAACCATGCACCTGTTTTCGTGATAAGCTCTGTATGTTTTCCGGTTATAAAAGCGCAATAGATTTGGAAACCTGAATAAGCCAATAAGGCTAAATAAATCACAGCCCAGATGGAAAAAGCGTAACCAGCAGGGGTAAAGAGATTTTCATAATCGGCGCTAAGGCTGCCGATGGTATTTCCGTTTAATTCTACAGCCTGCGTGTAATAATTCACTGCAATAGCGAGGATTACGGACAGGAAATTGAAAATAGCGAGTTTTTTGGCCATGGCGGGATGTTTAATTTACTAAAATTACTTCATTTTTTGTAATTGCGAAGATTTGGTCGTCTTCTTCAGGTTTTAGGTAGTGATTTCCGGTAAATTCACCAAAAGCAGGTAGAATTAACTGTTGTGGGGATTTATAAAAGCACCGCAATTTGAGCTGTTGCCGGCCTTTTCCGTTAAGTTTAAAACCTGGATGAATATGTCCACAAATGTTGAAATCTTCTGTTGTCACTTCAGGATGATGTGTAAGCCGAAAATTGCCAATTCTGAGCATCGGCTTAATCTGGATATTTAGCTGTTCATATTTCAGCGGAGAAATGATATCGTGATTTCCGGCAATTAAAATTATTTCTGAAGAAACGGAATTCACCCATTCTTCGAATAAATTCCATTCAGAATTGAGTGAACTGTGGAACAAATCGCCTAAAAAGGCAATTTTCGCCGGCCTAAAATGCTCCACAAGCTTTGAAAGCTCACTGAAATTTTTCGCAATGGCTTTTTGAGGCACCGCACTTCCAAATTTTCTGAAATGACTGATTTTTCCCAGGTGCACATCACTTATAAGAAGCATATTCTCATTTTTCCAGAATACCGCTCCACTGGTGTGCAGCTCAAAATGGCAATTATCGATCTCAATAGTCATATATAATGTGCAATGGGATAAAATCTGAAATTTTTGATTTCAGCTGAAAAGATCAGATCCGGTTTAAAATTTCTGCGGCCTTTTCCAGGGTCTCATCTGTCTTGGCAAAGCAAAAACGGAGTTGTTTATTGTCTTTCTTAGCAATATTAAATTCTGAAACCGGAATAGAAGCCACTTTATGTTCCCGTGTTAACCGATTTGCAAAGTCTGTGTCTTTTTCCTCGGTGATTTCAGAAAAATCAAAAAGCTGGTAGTAGGTGCCTTTAGAAGGGGTGGCAGTAAATTTTGATCCTTCCATAAGTTTGAGGAATTTGTCCCGCTTTTGCTGATAAAAACTGCCTAAGCTAAGATAGTTTTCGGGATCCTTCAGATATTCTGCAAACGCTCGTTGCATAGGATGGTTTACACAAAAGACAGTGAGTTCGTGAATTTTCCAGATTTCCTTCATCAATTCTTCCGGAGCAACGCAATAGCCCATTTTCCAACCTGTATTGTGAAATGTCTTTCCAAAGGATGAACAAACAATAGCCCTTTCAGCTAAATAAGGAAAACGGGAAGCGCTCTGATGTTCGATATTATCAAAAATAATATGCTCGTAAACTTCATCACTCAGCAGGATGATATTGGTGTTTTTCAGCAGGCTTTCCAGTTGCTGCATATCTTCAATGGACATTACCGTGCCCGTGGGATTATGCGGAGTGTTGATAATGACCATTTTCGTCCTGGAGTTGATTTTCTCCTTAACTTCCTGCCAATCAATGCGGAAATATTTCCCTTTTAGCTCAATTAGCACCGGTTTACCGCCATTAGCTTTAATTGTGGGTTCGTAACTGTCGTAAGCGGGTTTAAAAACGATCACTTCATCTCCCGAATGAATAAAAGCGGTAATGGCGCAATACAAGGCCTGCGTGGCACCGGAAGTCATGGTAATTTCAGAATCTACTTTATATTTTACTCCGTACAAAGTTTCAATTTTAGCTGAAATTTGCTGGCGTAGCTCCAGAATTCCATTCATAGGCGGATACTGGTTGTGGCCATCTTTCATGGCTTTGTATACCAGCTCTTTTAATCGCGTATCGGTTTCAAAATTTGGAAATCCCTGGGAGAGATCGATGGCATCATTTTCCCTCGCCATAGTACTCATTACTGAAAATATACTGGTTTTGCCGCCCGGCAATTTTGAGGAAAGATTATTAAAATTAGCCATACTCCATCTTTTTAAATAAGATGCATAAAAAATCCCGAACTGCAAAGTTCGGGATTAGTATTATATAATATTTAACCGGTGTTTATTTTGCACTGGCTTTTAGATATTCTCGGTTCATCCTGGCGATATTCTCCAGGGAAATTCCTTTAGGACATTCTATTTCACAAGCCCCGGTATTGGTACAATTTCCAAAACCTTCCTTGTCCATTTGTTCAACCATGGCAAGTACACGTTTTGTTGCTTCTACTTTCCCCTGAGGTAAAAGTGCATATTGGCTAACTTTTGCTGCGGTAAAAAGCATGGCGCTGGCATTTTTACAGGCCGCCACACAAGCTCCACACTGGATGCAGGTAGCAGAATAAAAAGCAGCATCGGCATCTTCCTTATCTATCGGAATAGAGTTAGCATCTTGCGTATTTCCTGAAGTATTTACAGAAACATAACCACCAGCCTGCTGAATCCTTTCAAAGGCACTCCTGTCCACAATTAAATCTTTAATTACAGGAAAAGCCCTTGCTCTAAAAGGTTCTATAGTAATAGTATCGCCATCTTTGAATTTACGCATGTGCAACTGGCAAGTTGCAACTCCGCGGTCGGGCCCGTGAGGCTCCCCGTTAATTTGCAAAGAACACGATCCACAAATACCTTCACGGCAATCATGATCAAATTCTACAGTCTCTTCTCCTTTTTCAACCAATTCCTCGTTCAATACGTCCAGCATTTCAAGAAACGACATATCGGGAGAGACATCTGCTATCTGGTAAGTCTGTACTTTTCCTTTAGCTGTAGCGTTTTTTTGACGCCATATTTTTAATGTAAGATTCATATTTTCAGTATTGAGTAATGAGTAAAAAGTAGTGAGAAAATCAGCTCTACAGCTGATGTCTCAAATCTCAAATCCCATATCTATTTATAGCTTCTCGTTTTAACCTGAATATTTTCGTATTCCAGTTGTTCTTTATGTAAAATGGCATCGGCAGGTTTTCCTGTGTATTCCCATGCGGCTACGTACATAAAGTTTTCATCATCCCGCATGGCTTCGCCTTCTTCGGTTTGATATTCTTCTCTAAAGTGTCCTCCACAGGATTCTTCCCTGTGTAAGGCGTCTTTGGCAAATAGTTCACCAAGTTCCAGAAAATCTGCCACACGGCCTGCTTTTTCCAGTTCGCTGTTCATCTCATTTGCAGTTCCGGGAATTTTCACATCATTCCAGAATTCTTCTCTAAGCGCCTGGATTTCTGAAATTGCATCCTTAAGATCAGGAGCATTACGCGACATTCCTACTTTGTTCCACATAATCTTACCAAGACGTTTATGGAAATTGTCTACAGATTTTGTTCCTTTAGTATTAATTAATTTCTCCAGTCTTGCACGAACTTCCTGCTCTGCAGCTTCGAATTCGGCAGTTTCCGTAGAAATTTTTCCGGTACTGATATCATCTGCAAGATAATTACCAATAGTATATGGAAGAACAAAATATCCATCGGCCAGACCTTGCATTAAAGCCGAAGCTCCTAGTCTGTTTGCGCCGTGATCTGAGAAGTTTGCTTCTCCGGCAGCAAAACAACCAGGAATAGTGGTTTCCAGGTTATAATCTACCCAAATACCGCCCATAGTATAATGTACAGCAGGATAGATCATCATTGGCGTTTCGTAAGGATTTTGATCTACAATTTTCTCGTACATCTGGAAAAGGTTTCCATATTTTGCCTCTACGACCGCTTTTCCAAGCTCTTTAATTTTTTCTTCTGAAGGATTATCAAGGTGCTGTGTATTTGCTTCTTCTCTACCATAGCGCATAAAGGCTGCACCAAAATCAAGAAAAACAGCTTCTCCTGTTTTATTTACTCCGTAACCTGCATCGCAACGTTCTTTTGCAGCTCTGGAGGCTACATCACGAGGTACGAGGTTACCAAAAGCAGGATATCTTCTTTCCAGGTAATAATCCCTGTCTTCTTCTACTATTTCTGTAGGTTTAAGCTTTCCGGACCTTAATCTTTCGGCATCTTCTTTTTTCTTCGGAACCCAGATCCTTCCGTCATTCCGAAGGGATTCAGACATCAAGGTCAATTTTGACTGATGGTCTCCTGAAACCGGAATACAGGTTGGGTGAATTTGCGTGTAACAGGGGTTAGCAAAGTATGCTCCTTTTTTATGAATTTTCCATGAAGCGGTAACATTACTTCCCATCGCGTTTGTGGAAAGGAAAAATACGTTTCCATAACCCCCGGAAGCAATCACCACGGCATGTGCACTGTGTCTTTCAATTTCTCCTGTCACCAGGTTTCTGGCAATAATTCCACGGGCTTTACCGTCTACAATCACAATGTCCAGCATTTCGTGACGGTTGTAAGGCTTAATTTTACCACGGTTAATCTGCCTGTTCATAGCAGAATATGCACCAAGTAATAATTGCTGGCCCGTTTGTCCTTTTGCATAAAAAGTCCGGGAAACGAGTACACCACCAAAAGAGCGGTTGTCAAGTAACCCACCGTATTCACGGGCAAAAGGAACTCCCTGTGCCACACACTGGTCAATAATATTTCCTGAAACTTCAGCTAAACGATAAACGTTGCCTTCGCGGGAACGGTAATCACCACCTTTAACCGTATCGTAGAAAAGACGGTAATTGGAATCACCATCACCCTGGTAGTTTTTTGCAGCGTTAATACCTCCCTGTGCTGCGATAGAGTGCGCACGTCTTGGAGAATCCTGGTAACAAAAAGTTTTAACGTTATAGCCCAGTTCAGCCAATGTTGCGGCAGCGCTACCTCCTGCAAGGCCGGTACCTACAACAATAACATCAATATTTCTTTTATTTGCGGGGTTTACAAGGTTGATTGTATTCTTATGTTTGGTCCACTTATCTGCCAATGGGCCTTTTGGTATTTTTGAATCTAATATTCCCATAGCCTATATTTTATCTAATACAAAGTGAATATATACCGGAATTACTGCAAATGCCAACGGAATTAATATTGCAAAGGCATATCCGAATTTTCTGATGAACCCATTGTATTTAGGATGGTTCACTCCTAAAGACTGAAAACCGCTGCCGAAACCATGAATAAGGTGGAAAGCGATTGCTATCATGGATAGTACGTAGAAAATGACAATTATCAGTCCCCATTCCGAATCCTGAAAAGTTTGAAGTGTTAAGGTGTAAAGATCTTTTACCCTGGCGCCACTTTCCGTGGTGTAAATAGTGTGGTCCAGACTTCCAAATTTCATTTTTGCCCATAAGGCGCTCATATGAACGATAATGAATGCTAAGATAACCGTTCCCAGGATCCCCATGTTTCTCGAAGCCCAGATGGTATTAGTAGAAGGCCTGAAGCTCACGTATTTTTGAGGTCTGGCTTTACGGTTGTTGATTGTTAATACCAGCCCGTCTATGGCATGAAAAAGAATACTTATATAAGTAACATAAGATAGTATAAGTACCAGCGGATTAGTGGTCATGAACACTGCATATTCGTTAAATTGATCACGTGCCGCTTCACTAACAGGTAGTAGAAGCTGTAAATTTCCCAGAAGATGACCTACTAAAAACGTGCAAAGAAAGAGGCCTGTGAAAGCCATCCAGTATTTTTTCGCCAGAGATGACTTTATTAGCGCAGATTTTGCCATAAAATTTCAGATTGTTTTAATAAAAGTGAGGCAAAAATACACCTCATTCTTAATTATAGCAAACTTTAGCTGGTATTTTAGGATGAATTTAGAAAGAGTTTAAAGAATCATGAATTTCTTCTGGATTGTAAGGTTCAGGAAATTATGAATTTCATTTTGAGAAAGCATTATACAGGATCTTCTCTTGTTTTTGCAAAAGCTTAACGGCTAATTATTCCGAATTTCGTAATTTCAGGCTGGGAAAAATTTTCCGAAAATTAAATTCGATTGATAAATGGAATTTATAGACTACTACAAATTACTGGAGTTGGAGAAATCTGCAAGTCAGGCAGATATTAAGAAGGCTTATCGCAGACTGGCTAGAAAATATCATCCAGATCTTAATCCTAATGATAAAGAAGCGCAGGCGATATTTCAGCAAATAAATGAGGCGCATGAAGTTTTAAGTGATCCCGAGAAGCGAAAGAAATATGATGAATATGGAAAGGACTGGCAGCATGCAGATCAATATGAACAGGCAAGAGCCCAACAGCAACAGGCCGGCGGCACAGGTTTTGGCGGAGGTCGGGGCTATTCCTATTCAGGAGATTTTGAAGATGACACTTTTTCAGATTTCTTTGAGCAGATGTTTGGAGGTGGCGCGAGAACCCGCGGAGCAGGTAGAGGAGCCCAGTTTAAGGGACAAGATTTTAATGCCGAACTTCAGTTAAACTTAAGTGATGTTTATACGAGTCAGAAACAAACTCTTACTGTAAATAGAAAGAAAATACGACTTACCATTCCGGCAGGTGTAGAGAATGGCCAGACGATAAGAATCAAAAATCATGGAGCGCCGGGGATTCAGGGTGGTCCAAAAGGAGATCTTTTTATCACCTTCAACATTATCAATAATACAAAATTTAAGAGGGAGGAGGAGAATCTTTACAGTACAGAAGAAATTGATTTGTATACAGCGCTGCTGGGAGGAGAAGTCACTGTAGATACTTTCGACGGAAAGGTGAAATTGAAGGTAAAGCCGGAAACCCAGGCAGATACAAAAGTGAAATTGAAAGGCAAGGGTTTTCCGAAGTACAAAAAGGAAGGCCAGTTTGGAGATCTTTTTATCACTTATAAGATTAAAATGCCTATTCATTTAAGTGAGAGGGAGAAGGAACTTTTTAGAGAACTACAAAAACTACGCGCATGATTTCAGACGATTTAATACCGGCAGAAGAAATTTGCTCACTATATAAAGTGGAACGTACTTTTATAAGTTCCCTTTATGAGAGCGGACTTATCGAAATAGTTACGGTGGAGCGGAAGGAATATCTGCCCTGCAATCACCTGCGGAATTTTGAAAAATTGATGCGGTTGCATAAGGATCTAAATATTAATGTTGAAGGCCTAGAAGTAATACACCATTTACTGGATCAGGTTCAGAAACTGCAGAAACAGAACGTGAGGCTTAGAAATCGTCTTTCTCTATACGAAAGCTGATGAAGTTCCACAATCTGTAGACATTTAGCGGCAGTTTGACAGCATTTAAGTCAGAGGTTTTTATTTTTGTGCAAAAGTGTTCACTTCAAATTAAAAAAGAGAAGGCTGAAAGCTTTTTAGACAAGAGGATTAAAAAAATCTCCTGAACAAATTTTAAATAGTACAATTCGAATATATAAATAAAGTAAATGAAATATCACCAAATTGACTCTCAGCTTTTTATAAAAAACCGCAAAAACTTTATGCAGAAAATGAAGCCGCAGAGTCTTGCAGTTTTTAACTCTAATGATGTTTATCCAATCGGTGCCGATAGCACAATACCCTTTGAGCAAAACAGAGATTTGTTCTACCTGAGTGGTGTGGACCAGGAGGAGAGTATTCTTGTCTTATTTCCGGATGCGCCAAAGAAAGAGCACCGGGAAATCCTCTTTTTAACTGAAACAAACGAGCATATTGCGGTTTGGGAAGGAGAGAAACTTACCAAAGATAGAGCTCTGGAGGTAAGTGGCGTAGAGACGGTCTACTGGATGAAAGATTTTGAAAAAATATTTTTTGAAGTAATGACGCAGTGTGAAATGGTTTATTTTAATACAAATGAACATTATCGTTCTGCACATAAAACGGAAACCCGTGATATGCGCTTTATCAAGTGGTGCAAAGAAAAATATCCTGCGCACCAGGTGGCAAAGAGTAATCCAATACTTCAGCGGTTGCGATCTGTTAAAGATCCTGTTGAACTTGCACTTATGCAAAATGCGTGTGACATCACCGAGAAAGCTTTCCGTAGAACTCTTGGGTTTGTAAAACCCGGTGTTTGGGAATATGAAATCGAGGCGGAATATTATCACGAGATGATCAGGAACCGCTCCCGGGGCTTTGCCTATACACCAATTATCGCCAGCGGAAATAATGCCAATGTTCTTCATTATATAGAGAACAACCAGCAGTGCCAGGCAGGGGATTTGATTCTGCTGGATACAGGAGCCGAGTATGCTAATTATGCCAGCGACCTTACCAGGACGATTCCGGTTTCAGGAAAATATTCCGAAAGGCAAAAGCAGGTTTACAATGCAGTAAACCGGGTAAAGAAAGAGGCGACAAAAATGCTGGTTCCTGGTACCATGTGGGCAGAATATCATAGGGAAGTAGGGAAATTAATGACATCAGAATTATTGGGTCTTGGCTTGTTAGATAAAGCCGATGTGCAAAAAGAGGATCCTGATTGGCCGGCATATAAGAAATACTTCATGCACGGTACTTCTCATAATATAGGTTTGGATACTCATGATTACGGAATTCTTACAGAGCCTATGCAGGCGAATCAGGTTTACACTGTAGAGCCGGGAATTTATCTTCCCGATGAAGGATTTGGTATTCGGCTGGAAGATGACGTGGTTATTCAGAAAAAAGGAGAGCCGTTTAACTTGATGAGAAATATTCCTATTGAAGTAGACGAAATTGAGGAATTAATGAATGCTTAGCATTTACAAATCATAAATTTTTTTATAGCCACGAGCACATTATATTAGTGTTTCGTGGCTTTTCACTTTAATTATGAAGATAACTTACAGAGATACTGAAATATATTTTTCTTCTGAAGGAACAGGAAATCCTCTAATTCTTTTACACGGCTTTATGGAGTCTTCGAAGATCTGGGAAGATTTTGTCCCGTCCCTTGCGGCGAAGAGGCAGGTTGTATGTATTGACCTTCCCGGCCATGGAGGATCGGGATGCTTTAATGAAATTCACAGCATGGAAGAAATGGCAAAGGCGGTAAAAGAAGTTCTTAGGCATTTAGGGATAGAAAAGGCAGCAATTGCGGGTCATTCAATGGGAGGTTACGTTAGTTTGGAATTGTCAAAAATTTTTCCTACCCTGTTAAAAAGTTTAACACTGATTAATTCTACTCCTGAAGGCGATAGCGAGGAGAGGAAGATTAACCGCGACCGCGCGGTGCGGTTGGTAAATAAAAATAAAAGTGCATTCGTAAAAATGGCAATTTCTAATCTTATGCTGCCAGAGAACTCAAAGAAATACCAATCAGAGGTTCAGGATTTAATTTTTGAAGCTTTGAGAATGAGCGTTAAAGGTATAACCGCAGCTACAAAAGGTATGAAAATTCGTTCAGATAATGTTAACCTCTTTTCTTCATTGGAAATTGAAAAAAATATAATTGCAGGAAAAAATGATCCCATTCTTAATTTGGTTGAGTTGAAAAAGGTGGCTATTGAAGGGAATGCAAATCTTTTTTTGTTGGAAGGAGGGCATTTATCTTTTGTTGAAGATAAACGGGCATTAAGAAAAATTTTGCATTTAATCGAGTAATTTTAACTTTTTACCGAATTATTTAACTTTTTTGTTTAATTTTAGAATTAGAAAGAAACAAAATCAAATCTTTATGAAGAATAGCAACCCTAAACTATTTTCATTTTCAAAGGTTTTTTGCAGCATATTTGGACATCAGCTTAAGGTGTCCAAGAATGTTACTGAGCATATTCATGAATATCAATGTGCTAAATGTGGAATGGAAATGACTGATACGGCTAATGGATTTCTAGCCAGGCTTACCCCTAAATTCAAAGAGACCAACAATTATCTGGCGAAGATTCATCAAAAGAGAAGGAATCGCAAAAATTTATTTGCTGAAGCTTCTTAAGCTTCTTTTTATAATTTATTATCTAATTTCCGGCCGGAAAAGAACCTATACAGTTATAAGGAATTAATGGTTTCCTCGCCGGTTTCAAAATTGTAAAAAACAGAGACAGCTTCCGGTGATGATGAGGTATATTTGACGATGGGATAATAATTCACAAGATCATAAATCTGAATAGTTACCTCTTTTATATTCTCTCCTGGAAAGAATTCAATTCCCGTTGTTTTATAAGCTTTTACTGCTACTCGATGAAAATAAGTATTAGGAGATGCCGGGCCGGTAGTCGAGCTATTAAATGCCCAACCTTCCCTAAGGAGCTTATTATATCCATTTGTTTCAAAAGTTACCGTCCTGAAAGAAAAATCGGCTTCTGGATCTTTAAGATTTACCTCTACTTCAATGATATAATCGTCGTGCCGGGAAAGATCCTGAAAATCGTATAAATTATCCCCGCTGCAGGAGCTTAAAATAAAGCTTGCGAGGCAAATATAGAAACAGGTAATTTTCTTTTTCATAGGGATAAAGGAAACCGTGACAAGATAGTATTATTTAGAAGATTCAGAAAATAATGGTATTCTTGTGATTCCATTAAAAATTTCCAGCATTGGGAAAAATACTCACACCATTTTTACCTGCTTTGTTTATTTTCGTTTTTTGTTTACCTGGCAACTGCCGGGCGCAGGAAAACGATTTGCAGGCAGGTTTATTAAATATAGGTGTTGGAAGTGTGATTGGTGGTGTAGGGGCGTTAATCAATAAAAGCCCCGAAGATAAATTCGGCAGGACTTTTCTCAAAGGTTTGGGTCAGGGTGCCTTGGGAGGATACCTGGTTTTTGAAAGTAAAAGGTTAGTAAGGGAATTTGCTGAAACGGGAGACTTCGGTTATGTATGGCCGTCGAAAATTGTCAATTCAGCCGGTAGTTCTATTATAGAAAATGCCGCGGCAAACAGGGATTTCTGGGCAAGATGGCATCTTAATATCGGTTTCAACCGGTTGGAAATAGATACAAAGAATAATTTTAAATTCAGTTACAGGATAATGCCTTATAGCCTTATTGCTACTGCTACAGCTGCCGTAGACTCCAGGCTGGATGTAAATTACAGCTTAAAAACCGGTACCTTTGTTTTCAGATCTTCAGAAATAGATAGAAACATCGACATTTATGGGCAGGTGCGCGTAAATACAATCACCCTTTTAGATGATTACAGAGGTGTTGCTGCCTTGCCTCATGAAGTGCTGCACACCTATCAGTATGAAGAACTCTCAGGGATCAATTCTTTTTTCATTAAACCCATGAACTGGCTTTCAGAGAAAAGTAAAATCGTTAATTTGTATAATCGAATATTTTTCACTGATTTTCATGCTCTGCTTACCGGCGCATTGCACCATTACGGGAAATCCTATTTTGAAGGGGAAGCGGAGTATTATACTGACACGCTTCCAAGGGAAAGAATGATTCGGTAAAGATTAATCTTCTTCCTCTTCTTGTTCCATGGAATTCCAGCCCCGGGCGATCAAAGGAATCTTAGTGTTTGCGCGAGTAATTAGGTGCATGCCCTCATTCTCCTCGGTCATATGGCCGATAATTGTCAAATTTGGATTGGCTTTAATTTTATCAAAATCATCCTGAGAAATGGTAAAAAGCAACTCATAATCTTCCCCGCCGCTTAAAGCTATAGTGGTGCTATCAATATTAAATTCTTCGCACACGGCTATTACCGCCGGATCGAGTGGGATTTTCTCTTCAAAGAGGTTTACACCGGTTTTAGAATTTTTACAGAGATGGATTACTTCAGAAGATAACCCATCGCTGATATCAATCATAGAAGTGGGTTTCACGCCAAGTTCTTTCAGCAACGGCGGAATATCTTTTCTTGCTTCAGGTTTTAATTGTCTCTCAATTAAATAAGAATATTGGTCAAGATCGGGCTGTGAATTTGGATTTGCTTTATAAACCTGTTTTTCCCGTTCCAGTACCTGCAGGCCCATATAAGCAGCTCCCAGATCCCCTGATACAACAAGTAAATCGTTGGGTTGAGCTCCACTTCGATAAACAATATCTTCGCTTTTAGCGGTTCCCAGGGCGGTGATGCTAATTACCAGTCCCGATGTGGAAGATGTGGTATCTCCACCAATAACGTCGATATTATAAATATTTGCTGCCAGTTCTATTCCGGAGTATAATTCCTCCAGGGCTTCTACAGGAAAACGATTGGAAACTGCAATAGAAACTGTAATTTGAGTAGCCTTGCCGTTCATGGCATAAACGTCTGATGCGTTTACCATAACGGCTTTATAACCTAAATGCTTCAATGGCATATAAGCCAGGTCAAAGTGCACTCCTTCCACTAAAAGGTCTGTAGTTACAATGCATTGCTGGTCCTCAAAATCAAGCACCGCGGCGTCATCGCCAATTGCTTTTTTTGTAGATGTCAATTTCGGTACGAAACTTTTTGTAAGATGCTTTATTAGGCCAAACTCTCCTAATTCCGAAAGCTTTGTTCTTGTTTCCTCACTATTTCCAAACATAAGACTCAAATTTAAATTGCAAAATAAGTGAATATTATTTCAACTGAAGCTTCTTCCGCAGAGTTTCTGGGATTAAGGAATTCAGCTTTTAATTTAATGTCCCGGGAAAAAATTTCTAATTATAAAAAGCATAAATTAAATGAATTAACTCTCTGTAGTACAATTAAATAGTCCTTTCTTATCAGAGTTAGCGCTGATTGAATCATCCTATTAACCTATTCTTAAAACATATGCTCATACTATGGTAAACCGCTTGTTTTGTAGTATATTTGTACCCAATTTAGAATTAATCTGTTTAAGCTATGATAAAAGTAAGCGAGGGCGCTAAAAAGAAGATCGCCGCTTTGATGACCGAAGAGGGTTATGACAGTGTCCAGGACTTTGTGCGCGTTGGTGTGAAGAGTGGTGGCTGCTCAGGTTTGTCTTATGAATTAAAATTTGACAAAGCTAAGGCCGAAGAAGATAAGCTTTTTGAAGATAACAACGTAAAAATAGTAGTAGATAAGCGCAGTGTTTTATACCTCGCCGGCACAATTTTAGAATATTCCGGTGGGCTTAATGGAAAAGGCTTTGTCTTTAACAATCCCAATGCCCAGCGTACCTGTGGTTGTGGAGAGAGTTTTTCATTATAGAAGGAAAAGAGGTTAAAGAGGTAAGAGTAAATGAGTGCTTACAAGTCTTTTGAAGATTTAGAAGTTTATAAAAAAGCGATCTCATTTACTGTGAAAATCTTTGAACTTCAAAAGAAGGAAGAATTGAAAACTGAGTTTGCTTTAAAAGATCAGCTTAAAAGAGCAACTCTTTCGATTTCAAATAATATTGCTGAAGGCTTTGAGCGGGAAATGGATAAAGAGTTTATTCGATTTCTATATTTTTCCAAAGGCTCAGCAGGCGAAGTTAGGAACATTTTGAATGTGATGAAAGAAACAGAAGTTTTGGCTGATGAAGAGCATGTTGTTCTGAAAAATGAAATTATATCCATTTCAAAACAGCTTTCTAACTATATAAAATTATCATTAAGAGGAATGGGAAAGTCGCAGGTTAAAATGTTTAGCTCGTTTTCTCTTTAACTCTTTTACTGAATTAGAAAATTATGGCATATACTGAAGATGACTTAAAAAAAGAACTCGAAACCAAAGAGTATGAGTATGGGTTTTATACTGATATAGAATCTGATACTTTTCCTGTTGGTTTAAACGAGGATATTGTTCGGGCAATTTCGAAAAAGAAAGAAGAACCGGAATGGATGACACAATGGAGACTTGACGCTTATCGCGAGTGGGAGAAAATGGAGGAGCCGGAGTGGGCTAACGTGCATTATGAAAAACCCAACTTCCAGAATATATCTTATTATTCAGCTCCCAATAAAAAGCCGAAATATGACAGCCTGGATGAGGTGGATCCGGAATTACTGGACACCTTTAAGAAACTGGGTATTTCTGTAGATGAGCAAAAGAAGCTTGCGGGTGTCGCGGTAGACATCGTAATGGATTCTGTTTCTGTAACCACTACTTTTAAGAAAACACTTGCTGAAAAAGGTATAATTTTCTGCTCAATTTCTGAAGCGATCAGAGAGCACTCAGATTTGGTGAAGAAATACATAGGAAGTGTAGTGCCGCAGAGAGACAATTATTACGCAGCACTTAATTCTGCTGTTTTTAGTGATGGTTCTTTCTGTTACATCCCGAAAGGAGTACGTTGTCCAATGGAGCTTTCCACTTATTTCAGGATAAACCAGGCAGGAACCGGACAATTTGAGCGTACGCTTGTAATTGCCGAACCGGGTAGTTATGTAAGCTATCTGGAAGGCTGTACAGCCCCAACGAGGGATGAAAACCAACTGCATGCTGCCGTTGTAGAGCTAATCGCGCTTGATGATGCTGAAATTAAATACAGTACGGTACAAAACTGGTTCCCGGGGAATAAAGAGGGAAAGGGTGGTGTTTATAATTTCGTAACCAAACGTGGCTTGTGCGAGAAAAACGCTAAGATCTCCTGGACACAGGTAGAGACAGGGTCTGCAGTTACCTGGAAGTATCCTTCCTGTATCCTTAAAGGTGATAATTCTGTAGGGGAATTCTATTCAATTGCAGTAACAAATAATTATCAGCAGGCCGATACCGGAACGAAGATGATTCATTTAGGTAAGAATACAAAAAGTACAATTATTTCAAAAGGTATTTCTGCAGGACATTCCCAGAATTCCTACAGGGGGTTGGTTCAGATAAATGCTCGCGCAGATAATGCCCGTAATTTCTCACAGTGTGATTCTCTGTTGATGGGGAACGAATGTGGAGCGCATACTTTCCCTTATATCGAGGTGAAAAACAAATCTGGGCAGGTAGAGCATGAAGCTACCACCAGTAAAATTGGGGAAGACCAGATATTTTATTGTAACCAAAGAGGTATAGATACAGAAAAAGCGATTGCTTTAATAGTAAATGGTTTCAGTAAGGAGGTGTTGAATAAACTTCCTATGGAATTCGCTGTAGAAGCCCAGAAATTACTGGAAATCTCCCTGGAAGGATCAGTAGGATAATAAACAGCATTTAGGAAAAGAAGGATTATGAAGAAGTTGCTGAGTCTCTTTGCCGTACTGTTAATGATGATTAGCTGTCAGGATGAAGATGAACGGGAAATTATTACCGAAGCTGAACCCGAAGAAGTAGTAGATAGTATTCCCACCCTTACCGGTGAGTTTATTTATGTTGCAGATGCCGGGGTCTTTCGGGGACGGGATTTTGTTTACGGAGTTAGAATCGATTCCATGGCACAAGTGCTGGCTGATGAGGTAAAGCCTTATCAAAAGGAAGATTTTGATATGGTGAAGGTGAAAATTAAAGGAAAAATTGAACCCAGCAGGCGGCAGGAAGGCTGGAAGGAAGTTGTGGAAATTCGGGAGATATTAGAAATACTTGAAGAGAAAGAAGCTTCAGAAATTAATAAATAGAACAAGAATAGTTTAAATCAATTCCGGGTTATCCGGGATGTATATCAGAAAATTATGCTTAAAATAAAGAATTTACACGCGAGTATAGACGATAAAGAAATTTTAAAAGGAATTAATCTTGAAATTAATCCCGGTGAGGTTCATGCTATTATGGGACCAAACGGTTCGGGAAAAAGTACTTTATCTTCTGTTATTGCAGGGAAAGAAGAATTTGAGGTGACAGAAGGAGAGATTCTTTTTGAAGGAAAAGATCTTTCTGAACTTGATCCTGAAGAAAGAGCCCATAAAGGTATTTTTCTATCATTCCAATATCCTACAGAGATTCCCGGAGTATCAGTGACCAACTTTATGCGGACATCCATAAACGCTCATAGAAAGGCGCAGGGACTGGAAGACATGCCGGGAAATGAAATGCTGAAACTTATCCGCGAGAAATCAGAAATGCTGGCAATTGACAGGAAATTTTTGTCAAGGTCTTTGAATGAAGGTTTTTCAGGAGGGGAGAAAAAGCGTAATGAAATTTTTCAGATGGCTATGCTGAATCCAAAGTTATCGATCCTGGATGAAACAGATTCCGGTTTGGATATCGATGCCTTGAAAATAGTTGCAGATGGCGTGAACAAACTTAGGAATGAGAATAACGCTGTTCTGGTAATTACCCACTATCAGCGTCTATTGAACTATATCGTGCCAGATGTGGTACATGTTCTTGTAGATGGCAGAATTGTGAAGACCGGTGGTAAAGAACTGGCTTTTGAACTGGAAGAAAAAGGTTACGACTGGGTTACGCCTGAAAAAGCCGTATAAACAATTTGAAATTTTGAAAATTTTTCAATTTTGAAAATTGAAGAGTTTAAAGTTTGAAAGCGAAGGCTTAGAGCTTTAAACTGAATACTTTAAACTTAAGAAATGGAATTAAAAGATAAATTAGTATCATCATTTATGGCTTTTGAAGAAGATTTTGGAAGCGATAGTGATGTTCACCAAATAAGAAGCCAGGCAATTCGGGATTTCGAGACGCTGGGTTTTCCAAACAGGAAGCAGGAAGATTGGAAATATACTTCCCTTAACTCTGTCTTGAAGCATGATTATAGCGTATTTCCTAAGAAGGAAGAAGCTATAGATTATAAGGATATTAAAAAGTATATTATCCATGATATAGATACTTACGATCTTGTGTTTATTGACGGGATATTTTCATCACATCTTTCTCAAACCACACACGATAAAATTGATGTGTGTTTGATGTCTTCGGCCTTAAATAATCCGAAGTATAAACCGGTGATTGATAATTACTTCAACAAAATCACTCCAAAATCCGGCTTAAATTCGCTTAATACCGCATTTGCCAAAGAAGGAGCATACATTCATATTCATAAGAACAAACTGGCTGATAAGCCAATTCAGATTATAAACTTTTCCACAGGAAATGAGTCTGCATTACTGGTGCAACCACGTAATTTAGTTGTGGTAGATGAGAATTCCCATGTTCAGATAATCGAGCGTCACCAGAGCCTTACAGATCATCCGGTACTGACGAATTCAGTTACTGAAATATTTGCAGACAAAAGAGCAATAGTAGATTACTACAAGATTCAAAACGATAAATCTTCAGCTTCTTTAATTGATAATACCTTTATTGAACAGAAGTCTGAGAGTCATGTGTCTGTCCACACCTTTTCTTTTGGAGGGAAGCTAACCCGTAACAATCTCAATTTCTATCAGAGAGGGGAAAACATCGACTCTACAATGAAAGGGGTGACGATTATAGAAGGTAAGCAGCATGTAGATCATAATACCCTGGTACACCATATCGAGCCTAATTGCGAAAGTCACCAGGATTACAAAGGCATTTTTTCCGAAAAATCTGTTGGTGTTTTTAACGGAAAAGTTGTTGTGGAAAAAGAGGCGCAGAAAACAAATGCGTACCAGTCTAACAATAATATTTTAATCGATGACAAGGCTACAATTAATTCCAAGCCTCAACTGGAGATTTTTGCAGATGATGTAAAATGTAGCCACGGATGTACAATTGGGCAACTGGACGAAGATGCTTTGTTCTATTTACGTTCCAGGGGAATTCCGAAGAAAGAAGCACGCGGATTATTAATGTATGCTTTTGCCAATAACGTATTGGAAAGTGTTAAAATCCCTGAAATCAAGAAAAGGATCAATAAACTTATTGCTCTGAAATTAGGAGTGGAATTAGGTTTTAATCTTTAAGAACTATTGTTTTTTGCAGTAGTCTGAAGCAGATCCTGAAATTTAAAAATGATAGAATGAGTATTGCTACTGAAAAAAATATTTTCGATGTAGAAAAGATCAGGAAAGACTTTCCTATTCTTCAGAGAGAGGTAAATAATTATCCTTTGATCTATTTCGATAATGCGGCTACTTCCCAAACGCCGCAACAGGTTATAGATGCTATAGTTGACTACTATTCCAACTATAATGCAAACATACATCGTGGAGTGCATACACTTTCACAGGAAGCTACAGATAAGTATGAAGCGGCCAGACAGAAGATTCAGAAGCATTTTAATGCGGAAAAGTCTCATGAAATAATTTTCACTTCGGGCGCAACTCACGGGATAAATCTGGTGGCAAGTGGCTTTGGAGCTATTCTTAAAGAAGGAGATGAAATTTTGGTTTCAGCTTTGGAGCACCACTCGAATATTGTGCCATGGCAAATGATTTGCGAAAAAACCGGTGCAAAACTGAAGGTGATCCCGATGAATGAAGACGGAGAATTAATTTATTCCGCTTTTGAAGAATTGCTGTCAGAAAGGACGAAAATTGTCTTTTTAAACCATGTATCTAATGCATTAGGGACGGTAAATCCTATTAAAAAAATTATTGATAAAGCACATGCGGCAGGAGCAGCGGTTTTAATTGATGGAGCACAGGCAGCACCACATATTAAAGCAGATGTTCAGGCTCTGGATGTCGATTTTTACGTAGTTTCTGCGCATAAAATGTGTGGACCAACAGGAGTTGGAGTTCTTTATGGAAAGGAAGAATGGCTAAAGAAACTACCTCCTTATCAGGGAGGTGGTGAAATGATTGCTACAGTTACTTTCGAGAAGACAACGTACGCAGATTTACCACATAAATTTGAAGCCGGAACACCAAATATCTGCGGTGGGATCGCTTTTGGAGCGGCCATTGACTATCTTGATGCTATAGGTTTTGATGCAATTGCTGCCTACGAACAGGATCTGCTCGAATACGCAACTGAAAAATTGCTTAAGATCGATGGGATGAAAATCTATGGAATTTCCAAAGAGAAAACTGCGGTGGTTTCATTTAATATAGAAGGTTTACATCCTTATGATATAGGAACAATTGTAGACAAATTAGGAATTGCAGTACGTACCGGTCACCATTGTGCACAGCCAATTATGGATTTCTATGGAATTCCTGGTACGGTAAGGGCTTCCTTTTCGTTTTATAATACAAAAGCCGAAATAGATCGTTTCATAGAAGCTGTAGAAAAGGCTAAAGCAATGCTTTCTTAAGTAAGGAGTAATGAAAAGAATGATAACCCTACTCAGTATATTTTTAATTATTTCCTGCGAAAATTCAGAAGAGAAATTTTCAGAAGATCCTGCAGATTTAAAGTCCATTGATGCCGCTTACAATTTGGTGGAAATGGATGGGGAGGATATTTCTTCCGAAGGTTTTATCCTTAATTTCGACGGAGAGAACCAACGACTTTCAGGAAAAACAGGCTGTAATAATTTTGTGGCGACCTACAAAAGTGAGGGTTCATCTATTATATTTAATCCGCCACTAGGGACAAAGATGTACTGTGAAGGACAGATGGAATATGAAGATCTTTTTAATGAGATACTGTTGGATATCAGGAATGTAAGGAGTAGCGATAAAAATTTAATATTTTTATCAAAAGATAATCAGGAGCTTTTAAGCCTTGACAAAACAGAGACAAGTGAGTAAAAATATAAAGGAAATACAGGAAGAGATTGTTGATGAATTTGCGATGTTTGACGACTGGATGCAGCGTTATGAATACATGATAGAGCTTGGAAAATCGCTTCCGCTTATCGACGAAAAATATAAGATTGAAGAAAACCTGATTAAAGGCTGCCAGAGTAAAGTATGGGTGCATGCAGAACTGGAAGGTGACAAACTTAGGTTTACGGCAGATAGTGATGCCATTATTACTAAGGGGATCGTTGCAATTTTAATACGGGCATTTTCTAATCAACATCCTGCAGATATAATCAAGGCCGATACGCAGTTTATTGATGAAATCGGATTAAAGGAGCATCTTTCACCCACTCGCGCAAACGGATTGGTGAGTATGATCAAACAGTTAAAAATGTATGCTGTGGCATACCAAACGCAATTAAATTAAGATGGAACAGGAAATAGATACTGATGCATTAGGGGAAAAAATCGTAAAGGTTCTTAAAACTATTTATGATCCGGAAATCCCTGTGGATATATATGAACTTGGGTTGATATACGATGTTATGGTGAGTACAGATTATGAGGTGAAAATCCTCATGACGCTTACCACCCCTAACTGTCCTGTGGCCGAAAGTTTACCTCAGGAAGTGGAAGAAAGGGTAAAATCATTGGATATGGTGAAGGATGCCGAAGTGGAAATCACTTTCGATCCACCATGGACTCAGGATTTAATGAGTGAAGAAGCTAAACTCGAACTGGGACTTTTGTAATTAAAAGTTTTTCAGCAAGTTTAAAATTTAAGATATGTCTACAGAAATAGTAAACAGAGTAGCCAACAGTAAGTTGGTCACCTTTGATCTTGAAGACTATTATCCTTCAGGAGAACGGGTGCTTTTTGATATCAAGGACTGGCTGCTGGAGGGACTTGTCCTTCGGGAAGGTGTATTTAGGGAAAAGGCAGCTCAACACGACTGGAGGCAGTATAAAGATTCTTATGTGGCGCTTACCTGTACAACAGACGCGATAATTCCGGCGTGGGCTTACATGTTGCTGGCTACTTATCTTCAGCCGTACGCAAAAAAAACAGTTTCCGGAAATCTCGAGGACCTGGAAACCGTTTTATATACTGAAATTATTCAGAAAATGGATGTTTCAGAATTAGTAGATAAACCAGTTATTGTCAAGGGATGTTCCCATAAACCAGTACCTAAGAATGCCTATTTACTGCTTATAGAAAAATTGCAACCGGTTGTAAAAAGCCTTCTGTATGGAGAGGCTTGTTCTTCTGTGCCTCTTTACAGGAAACCAAAGAAATAAGAATGGTGAGATTTTTAATTGTAGCTCTAAGTCTAATATCTACATTAATAGTACAGGCACAACAAGAAATGCAAAAGGACTCTGTTCCACCAAACGGTTGGGATACAGAGGGAAATGTTCAGCTACTTTTTAACCAGTCTGCTTTTAATGCTGAATGGACTGGTGGGGGAACTTCCAGTATCGCCGGAAATCTCACAGCAAATTATCATATTAATTACCGGAAGGATCGTTTCACCTGGAGAAACACTATCCTTGGAAATTACGGACTTACAAAAGTGCGAACAGATAAATTTCCGAGGAAAACCAGTGACAGGCTGGATGTAAATTCTATTGCGGGGCTGGAAATCAAAGAATCCGGTTTCTATTATTCGTTCTTCCTTAATTTTAGAACGCAGTTCGACAAGGGTTATAAATTTAGTGAAAATGCTGAAGGGGAAACCACAAGAACAGAAACCACGCATTTTCTGTCCCCGGCATACCTGCAGGCAGGTCCCGGTATGATGTACAAAAAGAACGAAAATTTTGTAATCAATCTCGCACCTGCAACTTCACGTTTTATTTTTGTAGATGATCGTTTTACATCGGGTCCCGACTATAGGGACGGCCAGTATTTTGGAGTGGATAAAGGTGAATCTATGAGATTTGAATTTGGTTCCTCCCTGAATATACTCGCTAATTTTGAGCTGTTGGAAGATGTCGTGATGAGCAATTCCATTAATTTCTACAAAAACTACCTCGATAAACCGGGGAATATTGATATAGACTATTTGATGGATCTGGAGATGGGTATCAATAAATATCTATCTGCAAACCTGCTGTTTCAGGCAATTTATGACGATAATGCCGTAGCAGCTTTCCAAATACGGGAAGTGTTTGGAGTAGGCATAAATTACGGGTTCTAAGATATTCACAAATACATTTGGAAAAAGCCCGTCACAGAAATGGCGGGCTTTTCTGCGTTAAATTTTTGTTGAATAAACAGCACTAAAAATCACAATAACATTCAATTATGTAACTTTGCCTTTATGATTGAAAAAACCGATTTACAATACGAAAAAACGGTTCTTATAGGAATCGTCACCAAAGAACAGGGAGAAGATAAGCTTGAAGAATATCTCGATGAGCTGGAATTTCTTACCTATACGGCCGGAGGTGAAGTTTTAAAACGCTTTACACAAAAAATGGATAAGCCCAATCCAAAAACATTTATTGGTTCGGGTAAGATGAATGATGTAAAGGAATTTGTGGATGAGAATGAAATAGGAACGGCCATTTTTGATGACGAACTTTCTCCCGCACAACAAAAAAATATTGAAAAAATCCTTAAGTGTAAAGTACTGGACAGGACCAACCTTATTCTGGATATTTTCGCGCAAAGGGCACAAACCAGCTATGCAAGGACCCAGGTAGAACTGGCGCAGTACGAATATTTATTACCTCGGCTTGCAGGAATGTGGACCCACCTTGAGCGGCAGCGTGGTGGTATTGGAATGCGTGGTCCCGGTGAGACAGAGATTGAGACAGATAGACGTATCGTCCGTGATAAAATTGCCCTTCTTAAAAAGAAAATCGAGGCCATAGATAAGCAAATGGAAGTGCAGCGTGGTAACCGTGGTCAGTTGGTACGCGTCGCTCTTGTTGGATATACAAACGTGGGGAAATCCACTTTAATGAACGTGATTAGTAAGAGCGAAGTTTTTGCTGAAAATAAATTATTTGCAACGCTGGATACTACTGTACGTAAAGTAGTAATACGAAATTTGCCATTTTTACTAACCGATACTGTAGGTTTTATCCGGAAGCTGCCAACTCAGTTAGTCGAATCGTTTAAAGGAACACTGGATGAAGTGCGTGAAGCAGACTTGCTCTTGCATGTGGTGGATATTTCCCATCCCAATTTTGAAGAACATATAGATTCGGTAAACCAGATCCTGACGGAAATTAAAAGTTCCGATAAGCCAACGTTGATGGTTTTTAATAAAATAGATCAGTACAAGCCTGAAGTTATTGATGAAGATGACCTGGTCACCGAAAAAACTACAGCCCACAATACCCTTACCGATTGGAAAAGGACGTGGATGAACCGTATGGGTGAGGATGTTTTGTTCATTTCGGCACTGGAAAAAGAGAACATAGAAGAATTTCGGAAAAAAGTCTATGAAGCAGTAAGGAAAATCCACATTACAAGATTTCCTTATAACAATTTCCTGTACCCAGAATATGATACCTACGGGGAAGAGCAGGAATAGTCGAGATTTTGCTTAAGCTGAATTTTTTAAAATCCTATAAATATGAAAAAGCTAATTATTCTACCGCTGTTGATCATTTGTTTTTCGCTGAATGCACAAAGTTTGGAAGGTTCCTGGAAACTTGTGGAGGAGAATGGACTGGAAGTTACCGACAAAGAGGTCGTTAGGATTTATCAGGATGGTTATTTTGCTGAAGGTGCCAAAAATTCTGAAACTAATGAATTTCTGTGGGCACTTGGCGGTGAATATTCTGAAGCTGATTACAGGGAAATGTCAGATTTTAACACTAAAAATCCTGAAGCTATAGGAAAAACTTTCGATCCTAAGCTTAGTTTTATGAGCGATAATAGTCAGATTAAGATTGACAATGTAACTGAAGTACAGGTTTGGGAAAGAATATCTTCAGAAGAAGATGATCTTAGCGGCAACTGGGTGATTACCGGTCGTAAGAGGGGTAGAGAAATGAGTACAATGACTCCCGGCAACCGC
Source organism: Autumnicola patrickiae (assembly GCF_031846525.1). Lineage (NCBI taxonomy): Bacteria > Pseudomonadati > Bacteroidota > Flavobacteriia > Flavobacteriales > Flavobacteriaceae > Autumnicola > Autumnicola patrickiae. The sequence goes on along the minus strand of NZ_JAVRHM010000020.1, from coordinate 37,772 downwards.
AGAACGGTAAAAATTCTTGGCGGCGGACGTTTTCAATGGATTGCCTTTAACTCAGCTACAAGAGAATTTAGCGGTACAGGCGGCGGTACTTATTCTGCGGAAGACGGTAAGTATATAGAAAATATTGAATTCTTCTCCCGTGATAGCAACAGGGTAGGAGCCAGTCTCGATTTCGAATATGAAGTAAGAGATAGCGAATGGCATCACCAGGGCAAAAGCTCCAAAGGCGATCCCATCTACGAAATCTGGTCCCCATATTCAGAAGCTTATACGAAGTAGAATTTTAGTATATAAAATAGCGGTCATGCTGAGCCTGCCGAAGCCCATTCACATTTCGGCAAGCTGAAAACCAAACAACGCCAGTCCGGCTGAGCCTGTCGAGGCCTCATTCTGTTTCATTTAGACTCTCCCATTAGCACATTAGCAAATTTTCACATTGTTAAATTAACTTCAGTTCTCGTTCCCGACTCCACTCCTGAATTTACAAAAAGAACTCCAAACAACGAACTTACCGAAGTCGATATTTGGCATTTTCAGGCATCGGCTATATTTTGTGCTTAAATTCAAATCTAAGCACTTCCTCCAATCTTTCAGAAGCTATAATTTTTCCTTTTGAAGCAGATTTTTGATCATATTCTGGTTCGGGAAGTAAGTTTTGAGTGGCCTTTTCGGAATAATAAGATTCTTTTTCAGGATGTTCGGGAAAAACAGCATTAAAAACAGTTCCCCAGGCCTCTCTTTCGATAATTTTCTGAATCATTTCAATGCAATCCTCCTGCTGAAGCAAATTTACGGGTGCTTTGGGATTTTTAATGCCCGTTCTACCGGACAACATGTTCACCGGATGACGATCTGCACCCAGAAGACCTCCAAATCTTACAATTGTAGTGCGAAAATTGCTATTTTCGGTCAGTAGTTTTTCTGCAGCTATAATTTCTACAGCGGCAGGAGAATTGCCGTTTGGAGGCGAAGACTCCAAATAAACCGGAAAACCTTCAGTGTCTTTATAAACCGAAGTGGAACTCACAAAAAGCACATTTTTGATGCTACTTTTTGTCAAATGCTTCAGAAGTTCCTTAATTTTTCCACTAAAATCTGTTTCAGGATCGCGGCGAACTCCCGGTGGAATATCCACAATTAGAATTTCAGATTTAGACAAAAAAGCATCAATATCTCCCTGAATTCCTTCAGGAAAAAGCTCAATCTGATAAGGCAAAATCTGCTCTTCCTGTAAATCAATGACTTTTTCCCTGCGTGTGGTAGATCCTTTTACGGTATGTCCTTTATTTATTAAAGCTTTTGCCAATGGAAGGCCCAGCCAGCCACAACCCAAAATAGAAATATTCATAATTGTAAAATTTTATGTATCACTGAAGTTCCGGTTCTTAATTATTTTTCCTCTTTATGGTCTTCTTTATAATCACTGCATCATTAACCACAAAAGGCCGCGGAATCATCCAATCCTGTCTTTTAGGAACATTTAATTCTGAATTTTCCAGTAAGTCATAACTGGATTCGTAAAGCACGAATTCCGGTTCTTTATCTTTTGGCAGACTAAAATGAATTCGTAAAGTATCTTTACCGGCAGCGTGATAAAGTAATAATTTTTTGTTCCATCTTTTTTTGAAAACGTGAAAGCTTTCTTCCCCAAGCTTAATTCGATCTGCGGTCTTTCCGTTTACCTTAAATTCTTCAAAATCCAGATCAGGATCTGCAAATAGTTCTAGTCTGTTCACCTCTCTGTTTGAAGCGATCTTCAGAGAATAACCGTTTGTATTTGCAGAACTGTTAGTTAACTGAAGCAAAATGCCCGGCTCTTGTAAATCTATTTTTGGCGCAGGTGCCCTATAGGTAAATGTACTGCCGTACTTGCTATCGAAATTGGCCATTTTTGAAGGGTAGATCACCGGCTCTTCACCAAAATAATTTGTGGTCCATTCATCTGGCATACGGTCATAGGAAAACCATCTTGCTTCATCTGTATCTACGTCTAGAAGGTAAACCAGGCTGTTAGGCTTTGGTCTTTCCGTAGAAAAATCAGATTTAAAGTGAGCAATTAAGAAAAGAATATTAAAAACAACAAAAGAAAGTACAGCCAGCGCTTTATTTCTTCGGAAATAGCCAAAAACAGGGAGCAGTAAAGAAAACAGAAGTACAGTTAAAATCGCTGCAACAAATAAAATTTTTAGCCCGAGAGCAACAGGGAATGCATCAACAAACGGCATAAGAATGAGGATTGCCGGTAAGGACAACACCGCCATCAGTAGCAAATTCGGATGTTTTTGCCTTAGCATCACAAATAATTGCAAGATTCCGAAGAAAATCGGAATTATAAAATATGCGGCACCTTTCAGCACAAAGGCAAGCAAGGCGCATAACAGCAGCCAGAAAAATAGCGGAGCAACGAACAGGGAAGCAGTATATTTTGATTCAGAAGTTTTCCGGTAGATATAAAAACAAACGGTTAAACTCAGGAAAATCGAGGCGTAGATGTAGTAATATCCGTTATAGGTGAATCCCTGTTCCATTTCAGAATATTCGGGATAAATCAGCAAACAGAATTGCCAAAGCAAATACACCAGTACTCCTGAAATTGTAAGACTTAGTAAGAATGGTATAAATCCTTTTAAGACCGGCTTTAATTTTAGTCGTTTTGTGGTAAATCCATAAGTAATGAGTGTGAGAAAAAGAATTCCGGCAATTAGTAGCATTGGAAAAATCCACGAGAAAGGATAAGAAATTATTTTCCCGAAGGGCAGATCGAAATAGAGAAAATCTTCAGTAGAATCAAGAGAAAGTTCGGCATCTTTAAAATGGTAGAGCAACGGCATAAGGTAACTCCCCTGTTGCGCCAGACTCTCCTTGTCGAGGTTTTCCGGGATATCTGTAGCGGTGTGATAATCGAAATGATCATCGATAAAAGCAAAATTGAATCCGTTAATGTTTCCCTGCTCACGCAATACCGTCAGGTCAGTATCGTTGGGAAGCATTTTATAAACGCTGTAGGCGAGGGAATTAGTGACCGGAAACTGCGGATTTGCTTCTTTAAAAGCTTTGATTAGAGCCGAATTGGTATTATTGGTTTCCAGCAGCATAAACGAATTTCCTCCACTTCCGCGGGATTCAAAATTGAGCGCCAGTTTTGCATCTTTAACCCATGGATGCTCATTAACAAAAAGCCCGGCGCCATTCAGGCCCAGTTCTTCCGCATCTGTAAACAACAGGATAATATCATTGTCGTGGGAGGTGTTGCCGGCAAGAAAAGCCCTTATTCCTTCAAGGATAGTTGCGACACCACTACCTGCATCGCTGGCTCCAAAAGAAGAATGTGGGTCACTGTCGTAATGGGTCATAAGCACGAGCGCCTCTCCACTTCCGGAGCCTTCTATACGGCTAAGGATATTTTGAGGACGTGCCATTTCTCCGGTATTATTCAGGTTGTAACCTTCCTGTACCTGCACCTGTAAATCCATTTCCTGAAGCTGGTTGATGATATAGTTGCGTACCCGGCTGTGCGCTGCACTTCCAACATAATGCGGCTGTTGGGCGATTTGCTCTACATGGGAAAAAGCACGTGTGGTAGAAAATTCAGTTTCTGGAGTTGCTTCAGATGGATCATAATATGGCTGATTGCTGTAATAATGTAGCCAAATGGCAAGTACAATAAGAAGAAAGGCGAAAACTGCAGAAAATCTATTCAGCATATTATGGAAAGGTTGCTGTTATAATGAGGTCTAAAGTTACTTAAGATTTATATCAAAAAAGAAAAATTTGTTCAGGCAATCAGGCTGTTTAAATTTTCACTATATTTAATTACTTAACAATCAAAAACTTAAACTATGGGTATTAAAAGTTTTCAGGGGAAGCGCGCTGAGCCGGAAAAACCGGTCGAGGAGCCAATACTGGTAGAAGATTACATGACTACTTCGCTTATTACTTTCACGAAAGAAGAAAAAATAACAGATGTTATTGCCAAATTGGTGGCAAACCGGATTTCCGGAGGTCCTGTTGTAAATGAAAAAGATGAACTGTTGGGAATTATTTCTGAAGGTGACTGTCTAAAGCAGATTTGTGATAGCCGATATTATAATATGCCTATGGAAGATTTGACGGTGGAGAAACATATGACCTGCAACGTGGAGACAATAGATGGTAAGATGAATGTGCTGGATGCCGCTAAAAAATTTATAGAATTAAAGCACCGCCGTTTTCCCATAGTCGAAGATGGTAAGCTTGTGGGGCAAATTAGCCAGAGCGATATTTTAAAAGCGGCAATGGAATTAAAAGGGGATACCTGGAGAACCTAATTCCGTTTTACCAGCGCATAGAAGTCATTTTCAAGGGGCAAATATCCCTGGTCATACACGAAATAATACACTGTCCCGGTCTTTGTAGTGTAGATACCTGTTATAAATTCAAATTTAAAACCTTTAGCCAGTAATTTAGATTTGCTGGTTTTTGTTTTATTATCCGGGTTTAATTCCTGTAGAATGCGATAGTTTCTGCGCAATTGATTGTTGGTGTTCCTAACAAGATTATTGCTTTCCTTGTTTACCTTATTATGATGTGCATTGCGGCAATGGTCGCTACAGAATTTTTTATCCTCACGACCTACAAGTTTCTCGCCACATTCTAAACAGGTTTTTTGCATCTACTAAAGGTAGTAAAAAAATTCTTTCGCTGTTTTTTTGCAAATTTTAAACGCTATTCTAAAAAGTTTTCTTAATTAACTTAGAATCCGCAAAATATTACATTTTGCTAGGGTCATAGGAGGAAATGGTACTAATTTTAATCTGGTGTTGGGGATTATATAGTAATCCAATAATTTCAGAAAATTTGCCTGAAAAAATTAGGAATTTCTTACATTACGCCCGTTAATTTAATGTTAATAACATTTCTCTATAAATAGCATCTTAAATGAATATTTTTTCAAAAATTATAGCAATTGCCACTTTAGTTTTACTGAGTAGTTGTAAGCAAGAGGAGGATGTGGCGGCATCTGAAACTTCAGAAAATAAAATTTTCAATAACATTTCTTCGGAAAGTTCCGCAATCGATTTCAGTAATAATTTAACTGAAAACGATTCCCTTAATTATTTTAGCTATTCCTATATATATATGGGGGGAGGTGTAGCTGCCGGGGATATCAATAATGACGGCTTGCAGGATCTTTACTTTACCGGAAACCAGGTGTCCAATAAACTATACCTGAATAAAGGCAACCTTGAATTTGAAGATATTACTGAGGCTGCGGGAGTTGGCGGAGATGAGCGTTGGTATACGGGCGTTACAATGGCAGATGTGAATGGCGATGGTTTTCTGGATATATATCTTTCTGTAGGTGGAAAGTTCGGGCCTAAAAATAATCAGCTTTTTATAAATAACGGCGACGGGACTTTTGAAGAAAAAGCAGAGGAATATGGATTGGATGATGCTGGTAACAGTGTGCAGGCCACTTTTTTCGATTATGACAAAGATGGTGATCTGGATGTCTATATTGCCAATTATCCCCCAACCCGATTTGATTCTCCAAATTTTATCTACGAATATAAAATGAAGAATGTAAGTGATCTTGAATCCGATCACTTACTGCGCAATGACGGTGGTAAGTTTACAGATGTTACCGATGAAGCCGGCGTTAGAAGCTTCGGATTAACCTTATCTGCTACTGTGGGCGATTTAAACAATGATGGCTGGCCGGATATTTATATTTCCAATGATTTTAGTTCTCCCGATTTCTTATACATGAACAACGGGGACGGTTCTTTTAGAGAGGTTGTTAAAGAAGCTACTTCACATACTGCTTTCTATGGTATGGGTGTGGATATTGCCGATTATAATAATGATGGAAATTTGGATATTTATCAAGTCGATATGTCTGCAAAAGATAACCGGCGGAAAAAAGCTAATATGGCAAGTATGAATCCGGATTTGTTCTGGAGTACCGTTGATGCCGGATTCCATTATCAATATATGCAGAATACCCTTCAAACAAATACCGGTGTTTTTGAAGGTGAGGATCCGTTTTTTGCTGATTTGTCCCGGATAACAGGATCTTCTTCTACAGACTGGAGCTGGGGGCCTTTATTTGCCGACTTTAATAATGATGGGCATAAAGATCTCTTTGTGACCAATGGAACGAGAAGGGAAATTAACAATAATGATTATTTTAATAACCTTAAGCAGACGCGGGTAGTAGAAGAAAATCAGCTGGAGAAGAGCCTGAACATTCCTTCTGAAAGGATTGATAATTTTATGTTTCAGAATAATGGGGATCTGTCTTTTGAAATAGCAAATGAAAAATGGGGAATTGAATTTGAAGGATGGTCGAACGGAGTGGTGTATGCAGATTTGGATAACGACGGTGATTTGGAAATTGTCATTAATAATATAGATGATAAAGCTTCTTTCTTTGAAAACACAAGTTCAGACCATAATAATTTTGTTCAGATACAATTTGAAGGTAATGAGGAAAACCGGTTCGGGTTGGGAGCCAGAGCTTATGTAAAGACAGATGAAATGGAACAAATGCAGGAACTTACACTTTCAAGAGGTTTTCAATCTTCTGTTGCTCCCCAGTTGCATTTTGGTTTGGCAAAAACCGAAGTTGTTGATGAAATTAAGATTGTATGGCCAGATGGTAAAGCTGAAAGTATAAAGGATGTTGATGCTAACCAGCGACTCACCTTCAGTCATAAAAATGCAATAGAAGTATCAGAAGATGAAGTTGCCAACAGCAACCTTCTTTTTACAACAATTAAGGATACTACTTCTTTTCCTCTTTACAAGCATGTAGAAAATGAGTATGATGATTTTAAAGAAGAGATTCTTTTACCTCACCGAACATCTACATTTGGACCGGGTGCTGCAGTTGGCGATCTAAATGGAGATGGTAAGGAAGATTTCTTTATTGGTGCTGCTTCTACTTATGAAGCAGGCCTTTATTTCCAGACAGCAACTGGTTTTGAAAAGCAGCAAAGTCAGGCCTTTGAACAGGATAAAAAATATGAGGATTTAGGCGCATTGATTTTTGATGCCAATGGCGATGGATACAATGACATTTATGTAGTTAGTGGTGGAAATGAATTTGAACCTGACTCGGAATTTCTGCAGGACAGGCTCTACATAAATAATGGTGAGGGTAAATTTGTTAGGGATAAGTCGGCATTACCTGAAATGCGTACAAGTGGGTCAAGAGTTTATGAGGCAGACTTTGATAAAGATGGAAAGAAAGATCTTCTGGTGCTGGGGCGCCTGATACCCGGACATTATCCTTTACCTGCAAAATCATACATTTTAAAGAACGTGGGGGGAAATGGAAAAGCAAAATATCGAGATATTACTAAAAATATAGCGCCGGAATTTCAGTCTTTAGGTATGGCGACCAGTGCTGAAATTGTAGATATCGATCAAGACGGTTGGGAAGATATTGTTGTTGTAGGAGAATGGATGCCTATAAGGGTTTTTAAAAATTCAGAAAAAGGCTTTACAGAAATTTCTGAAGACCTTGGATTAGCAGATACTACTGGTTGGTGGTGGAGTGTAAAAGCGGGAGATTTTGATAATGATGGGGATCAGGATTTTCTGGTTGGAAACCTTGGTCGCAATTACAAATACACTGCTAATGAAGATGAAACTTTTGATATCTACTTCAACGACTTCGACGAGAATAGTAAACAGGATATTGTACTAAGTTACTATAACGACGGGGAAAAATTTCCTTTAAGGGGAAGGGAATGTTCTTCGCAACAAATGCCAGGAATAAAAAATAAATTTCCAGATTATCAATCTTTTTCAACTGCAACCCTGGAAGATGTATACACGGAAAAAGAATTAGAAAATTCTCTTCACTACCAGGTTAAGTCCTTTGCGAGTGTTTATCTTGAAAACAGGGACGGAAAACTTGTGCCCCACGAGCTTCCTTCAGGTGCTCAAATCTCGTCAATAAATCAGATACTAATAGATGATTATGATGGAGATGGGAATCTAGATGCTTTAATTGCTGGAAACCTTTTCTGGTCTGAAGTAGAGACCACCAGAAATGATGCTGGCTATGGAATGTTTTTGAAAGGTGATGGAGCTGGTCACTTTACGGAAACCAGGGCGTCAGATAGTGGTTTTTTTGTACCAGGTGATGTAAAGGATATGTTAACCTTGAGATTCCGAAACAAAGATATTGTTGTTGCGGTTAAAAATAATGACGAATTGCAGTATCTGGATTTAAACCGCTAGGAAATATCATAAGTTCAATAAAATCTGCTCGCAGTTGGGGATGTGAAATTAAACAAAGGACAATCTTATGGTTCTGTTAATTTTTTTTCCGAAATCGGTTGCGTATCAGAATATTTTTTCTACTTTTATCGTCAACTAACAATACAAATAATCAATATGAAAGAAAATTACTTTAAAAGTACTCTGTTTTTTCTATGTTTCCTTTGCGTTGGCTTTATTTCGGCCCAGGAAATTATAACAGGAACAGTTACTGATGAAAATGGTCCGCTTCCCGGAGTTAACGTAGTATTAGAAGGAACAACCACAGGTACTACCACAGATTTTGATGGAAATTATACTCTTGAAGTGGAAGAAGATTTAGGGCAGGATGCCCGACTTGTGTTTAGCTACATCAGCTACCAGACACAACAAGTTGCAATTAATGATCGGTCTGTTATTGATGTAAATATGGTTGCCGATGCACAATCATTGGATGATGTTATAGTTGTAGGTTACGGTACACAGTCAAGAGCTGAAGTTACCGGAGCTATTTCATCTATAGATACTGAAGAGATAAACGCTTTGCCAGTAGCAACTGCAGAGCAGGCGCTTCAGGGACGTGCTTCAGGTGTTACAGTTATTAACTCAGGATCTCCTGGTAACTCACCGGCAGTAAGGATTAGAGGATTGGCCTCTCCTAACAATAATGATCCTTTATATGTTATTGATGGTATTATAGCAGGTGGATTGGGTAGTCTTAACCCTAATGATATTGAGAACATTCAGGTTTTAAAAGATGCTTCTACTACAGCTGTTTATGGTTCAAGAGGTGCAAATGGTGTTGTACTTGTTACCACAAAATCTGGAAAAGCTTCTCAAAAAGCTCAGTTAAGCTTAGATTCTTATTCTGGTGTGCAGTTTAACAGTAATCGTTATGATGTTTTAGACCGCGACCAATATATTCAATATGCGAGAGAGATAACAGAGACTACTCCAGAGCGTATTACCAATCCAGAGTATGCAGATTTTATTGACAATGATACAGACTGGCAGGATGAAATTTTCAGAACTGGAATTTTAAGGAGTGTTAACCTTGGACTTTCCGGTGGTAGTGAAAACAGTAATTTCAGATTTTCCGGAGGTTACCTTAATCAGGAAGGAGCAATCATTGAAACCGAGTTTGAACGTTTTAATTTTAGATCAAATAGTAATTTTAATTTTGGAAAGCTTCGTTTTGGACAGACCATGAATGTGGCTTTAACTGTACAAAATCCTGAAAGAGAAGATGGTGGTAGATCTATATTGGAGCACGCTATAAAATCTGCTCCTTATTTAGCTGTTTATAATCCTGAAAACAGAGGTGGGTTCCAGGGTCCAAACTCTGCGTTAGATGGTCAGGATGCTGCAAACCCGGTTCGGGTCCAAACAATAGGAAGTGCTGAAAATAAAGGAATAACTATTTTAGGTAGTCTTTTCGCTGAATATGAAATACTTGATGGACTTGTTTTCAAGACTCAGGCTGGTTTAGATTATTATAAGTTTAATAACGATAATTTTATTCCTTCTTATAATGATGATAGTAACGGTGGTACTCATCAATTTGCTTTTGCTCAAATCACCAAAAACAGTGGTACTAACCAATCCCTTACCCTTACAAATAGTTTGAACTATAAGTTCCAAATTGCAGATTTGCACAACTTCGAACTTTTAGCTTTAGCAGAAGATCAGAGGGTTGATAGTGAGAGTCTAAACGCAAGCAGTCAGAACCCTATTACAGATGATGTAGAAGAAGTTTCTTTAAATCAAGCTGGACTGTCTTCAGCTTCTTCAGAATACAGGAGAGTCGGATTTTTAGGTCGTGTGAATTATAACTTTGATCAAAAATACCTTTTAGCAGGTTCTTTGCGTAGAGATGCATCCACACGTTTTGGTGCTAATAATCGTTGGGGTACTTTCTGGTCTATTGCTGCAGGATGGAATGTTGCCAAAGAGGAATTTTTGCAGGATTCAGACATAAATAACTTGAAGATTAGAGGTAGTTGGGGTACAACCGGTAACGACCAGATTGGAAACTACCGTTATGCTTCCACTTTAGTTACAAGTTTTATTTATCCATTTGGAGGTGCTGCCTTACAAGGTACCACCGCCGAGGGACTTCCCAATCCTAATCTTAAATGGGAGGAAGTAACTATGAAGAATATTGGGTTAGATTTAGGGATTTTTAATAATGCCTTCACCTTATCCTTAGAATATTATAATAATACAAGTGATGATCTTCTTTATGAATTACCATTACCACTTAGTTTAGGTTATAATGTTCCTACTATTGCTTCCAACGTTGGATCTGTTGAAACAGATGGATTTGAGGTTGATCTTGGATATAACGATTATGAAGGTGATTTCACCTGGTCTGCGAATTTAAACCTTGGTACTACCAGGAATGAGGTACTTTCTATTGGAAGTCTTGATCAGGTTCAGGGAGGATTTTTTGAAAACGAATATCTTACCAGAATTTCAGTAGGAGAACCTTTATTTCATTTCTATGGCTTAAGGACTGATGGAATTTATCAAAATCAGGCAGAAGTAGATGAAGTGTTAACAGCCAATCCAGATCAGGAGGCGGTGCAACCGGGAGATGTACGTTTTGTGGATATTAATGGTGATGGTGCTATAAATGCTGCCGACAGAACGGTTATAGGTAATCCTTACCCTTCAGTTACTCTGGGTCTTAATTTAAGCGCTCAATACAAGAGTTTTGATATTTCAGTATTTGTTCAGGGAGCATATGGACAGGAAATTTATAACACTAACTTGTATGACCTTCAAGGAATGCCAAGATTATTTAATAGTGGAGTTGCTGTTCTTGATCGTTGGACTGGTGAGGGTACATCAAATACAATCCCACGTGCTTTGGGTGCTCCACAAAACCTGAATGCATCAGATCGTTTTATAGAAGATGGTTCTTATACCAGGCTTAAGAATTTAAATATAGGTTATACTTTTGATGAAGGAATGTTTGGTGACTCACTTGCAAATTTAAGAATATACCTCAGTGGGCAGAACCTTATTACCTTGACCGATTATTCAGGTCTTGATCCCGAAATTGGTGTTGATAACGTTTTACAACAAGGCACCGGAGGTCTTGGTATAGATAGAGGATTATATCCTCAGCCTACTTCCATTACATTTGGACTTCAACTAGGATTTTAAAAAAAAATAATTATGAAAAAAATAAAAATAATTTTAATGGCCTTTGTCACATTATTCGCTGTAAACGGATGTGATGAAGAAGATTTTGAACTAACAAACCCAAGTGGTCTTTCCCCTGAAACTTATTTTAGGACAGAAGCTCAGGTACAATCGGCTGTAAATGCTGTATATGCCAATTTGCAAACTATAGGGTTGTATACAAGAACTTATTTCTTTGCGATGGATATCATGTCTCGTGAAGCTCTGGGGAATCCGCAGCTGGAAGCAGATAAGAGAGTTTATCAGGAATGGTCGTTCGATGCGAGCCATGCGCCAATTAGCTGGTATTGGGACGCTTGTTACAGAGGTATAAACAAGGCAAATTTTGTTATTAATAATGAAGATAGAATTAATGATATTCCATCTTCGCTTTTAACTGATGACAAAAAGGCTCGTTTTATTGGGGAGGCCAAGTATATGAGAGCTTTCTACTATTTCTTATTAGTAACGCGTTTTGGTGATGTACCATTAATTACTACGATTCCTGAAGATGGATCTGGATTCCCTCGTACACCTTCTGAACAGGTGTATGACCAAATAGTAGCAGATTTAAACGATGCCAGCCAGTCTTTATGGGAAAAAGAGCGTACAGAGGATGGTAGAGCTACTCAGGGTGCTGCTTATGCCCTACTTGGGAAGACACATCTTTACAGAGAACAGTATCAGGAGGCTCTAAATGCATTTGATAATATCTACGGAGAATATTCTCTTGAAGAAGATTACTTCGCTAACTTTAGAGAAGAAGATGAATTTGGTCCTGAATCTATTTTTGAAGTTCAATATGATGATGATTTAGGAAACTCAGCAGTATGGAATTCAAATGCAGCTGGTGAAGATGCAAACGAAGTTACCTTCCGTGGCCAGGAGTATGGTTTTAACGACTGGTTTAATGTATATCCTAATCCCGAGCTTCTTGATGAATATGAAGAAGGTGATATTAGGTATGACGAAACTTTCTATTTTCCTGGTGATACATTTGCCGGTGGAGTAATTGAAGAATTACCTCTTGATAGAAGGGCTGCGTGGAGAAAATATCAGAATTATTATAAGGATGTAAATGAAGATCAGGCTTCTGGTATAAACATGAAAGTTATTCGTTATGCCGATGTTCTTCTAATGATGGCTGAAGCTGAAAATGCATTGGGTAATCAAGCTGAAGCTATTGGGTACATTAACGAGGTAAGGGAAAGAGCAGAGTTAGACCCTCTTCCTATGGATCTTTCTCAGGAAGAAGTATTTGATGCTATTGTTCATGAAAGAATGGTAGAACTTGCTGGAGAGCAGGTACGTTTCCCTGACCTTGTAAGATGGGGACTTGCTGGAGAATATCTTTCTGAATATGGTTTCCAGGAAGGAATCAACGAAATCTGGCCTATACCAAATGACGAAATTTTCGCCAATGAAGGTATAACTCAGGGTGATCAGAATCCTGGTTACTAATAAATTATGTTTTTAATTCAAAGCCCTTTCATTAAATTGGAAGGGCTTTTTTTATTAATCTTTTTTAACAACCTCCAAGCTATGTGTCAGGTAAAACATTTGCAGTTTTTTATCATAATTACCCTTATCTCAATTTGCTCCTTCTCCGGGTTCTCTCAAACCCTTATTCAAAATGTTGAAAGCAGAAAAAAATGAATCTGAATGGAAGATGAAATTATATTGTAGACCCTTATCAAATGGGGTACCTGGACTACAGGCAGAAGCCTTTTGACCAAAGCCCTTTGGGTAAGGGTGGATTTTATGAAAACCTAAATGCGGAAACTGCTCCGGGACGTATTGAATATAATTTTGACCTTTCACCTACATTGCATGTACCTGGGGATTGGAATTCTCAGGCAGAGAATCTGGAGTTATACGAGGGAACCTTGTGGTATAAAAGAGATTTCGCAATTTCTCCAAAAGAGGAAAATCGGTATTTCGTTCATTTTGGTGCTGTGAACTATGAAGCACATGTTTACTTGAATGGTGAAAAATTAGGTGTTCATAAAGGTGGTTTTACGCCTTTTCAATTCGAGGTGTCAGGCAAATTAAAAGATGGTAAGAATTTCCTCGTTGTGATGGTGGATAATACCAGAAAACAAGATGAAGTACCCACTGTAAATACCGACTGGTGGAACTATGGAGGAATTACAAGAGATGTTAACCTTCTTATTACCCCTAAAACTTTCATTTCTGATTACAAGATCCAATTGGCAGATAATGATATGAATGTAATTGAAGGTTATGTGCAAATGGATGGAAACGCATTGGGTAGAACTGTTCAGGTTGCAATTCCCGAACTTAATATAGAAAAATCTCTTACTACAGACGCGTCCGGTAAAGCGGACTTCCAGGTTCCTGTAACTAATATTAAATACTGGTCTCCTGATAATCCGATGCTCTATGCTGTCAACCTTTCCTCAGGGAATGAAAGTGTGGATGACAAGATTGGTTTTAGATCTATTGAAACTGCGGGTAAAAATATCCTGCTTAATGATAAGTCAATCTTCCTGAAAGGAATTTCCATTCATGATGAGAATCCTTTAATTGAAGGGAGATTAAGATCAGAAGGTGATATGAGAATGATGCTGGAATGGGCAAAGGAACTTGGTTGTAATTTCGTTCGTTTGGCTCACTATACACATAATGAAACTATGATTCGTCTGGCAGATGAAATGGGCTTGATGGTTTGGGCGGAAATTCCTGTTTACTGGACAATCTCATGGGAGAATAAAGAAACTTATCAAAATGCCGAAAATCAATTAATGGCAGCAATTGAGCGTGACAAGAACAGGGCGGGTGTTATCATTTGGTACGTTGGCAATGAAACACCGGTCACAGAGGCCAGGAATGAATTTATGGGTAAGCTGGTATCCAAAGTTAAAAATTTTGACGATACACGACTTGTAGCAGCTGCTCTGGAAGTAGAGCGCGATGGTTACACTGTAGAAGTAGATGATCCTCTAGGCGACCAACTGGATCTGGCCAGTTTTAATGAATACGGTGGCTGGTACTGGGACAAACCTGAAGAATTAACCAAATATACATTTGATATTCATTTTGATAAACCTGTAGTGATTACCGAATTTGGAGGAGGGGCTTTAGCTGGTTTTCATGGGGATAAGAATACCATGTGGAGTGAAGAACACCAGGAATTCATTTATGAAGAACAATTAAAGATGTTGAATAAAATTGATGGCTTAAGAGGAATGACTCCGTGGATACTAGTGGATTTTAAGTCGCCTAGGAGACAGCATCCGGTGTATCAAAACTTCTGGAATAGGAAAGGATTAATTTCTGAAACTGGAGAAAAGAAAAAAGCTTTTTTCGTACTACAGGATTATTACGAAAGTTTAGACTAAATACTGAAGAAGAAAAAACTCCGGAGAGTTAAGGGATCCGGAGTTTTCAGTTTGCTCGTATTCTTTAAATTTTAATAAATTTCACAAAATCCATTAATACACTCTTCCCATCATAGGATGCTCAACAATCGTTTTCTTGAGCTCAAGGAAATCTACTTCGCCCTGGTAACTCCATACTACGTCGCCTCCTGGTTCAATAAGCATCGTGTAAGGAAGTGCTCCGTTCCATTCCGGGTCAATTGCTTCGATTAGTTCGTATTTATCATCATTTATTGCGATATAATTTTTTAAAGCGGAATTGGTGCTTATAAGGAAATCAAGTGCACTTTCCTTCTTCGAAAGTTTATCTGCAGATATTGAAATAAACTCAAAGTCTCTTGCGCCAAACATTCGCTGAATAGTAACAAATTCTGGATATTCTATTCTGCAGGGTGCGCACCAGGTTGCCCAGACGTTGATTAGCCGAAGCTTCTCACTGTCATTGGCAATTAGTTTGTTAATTTCATCTGTAGAACTTTCTTCTAAGGCCACCTCTTTCTCTGCCCATTCTGCATCTATTTTTTCACGATTTTTGGTCTTCCAGCCCCATTTTGTGGAACAGCCAAAAGTTTTAGTAACAGGTTCCTTAATCTCTTCATCAGCAAGAATTTTATCAATTGCATTTCTCAAATCTTCACCATTTGTAGTGCCCGGTTTTTCTGTGTCGTCTATCCTGCCCACATACTGTAAGCTTCGCTGCTTATCAAATACAAAGGTATGTGGAGTCGCTGCCGGCCCATAGGCAAGGGAAACCTTCTGGTTGTCACCATCGTACAAATAAGGAAAGTTGAAGTTCATATCCTCATCCCTTATAACCATATCTTCATAAGTATCTCCTAGATCTGAATATCCTAATTCTTCCGGCAACAGCCCTAACGGACTATTAGGAGAAATAGCTACAACCTGAACATTTTTATCTTTATAATCACTGGTTATAGATTTTATCCTTTCTTCATAAGCCTGGGCGGTAGGACAGTGGTTACAGGTAAATATGATCGCTAATACTTCAGCAGAATCATAATCGGAGAGGGAGTGGTCCTTTCCGTCGGTACCGGGAAGATTAAAATCTGGTGCCTTACTCCCTATTTCTAACGTCTTTACCTCCTGTTCCGGTACTTTTACCGGGTTAGAAGAAAAGGCAAAAGTATCCAGGACTTGTGCCTGTTCATTATTTTCCTGTGGATTTTTAGTGTCAGATTTGCATTGACCAAAGAGTGTTACCATCAGCACTGGCAGCAAACACTTTAGTAGAGGATAAGGTGCATGGATTCTTTTCATGAGGAAAAAATTTAGGTTCTTTAATTTCAGAATATTTTTTCAGTAGAAAACCAGTAGCAACTACTTTTTAATTCCATTTCCCGTAGCAGCCCAGTAAATACCTCCATACAGGTGATGCAAAAACCACGGGTCTTTATAAATCTCTGCAATATGTCCTAAACCAGTATAAAAGGATCTGCCGTTATCAAAATTCTGGTACCAGGCTATGGGATGATCACCCGTTCCTTTCCCAACCTTCTCACCCCATTGGGCTTCCGGATCATAAGAATCTTCATCAACATTTAGTAGTATGTTTAGGTTTTCCGAATATTCTTCTGGAAGAAATTCATACCACTCGTCAGTCCATAAAAATCTCTTTGGAAAAATTTCCATGCCGGGGAAATTCGTATCCACTACGTCCACCATAGCAGATTGCTCTAAAGGATGAATATGGAACATTTTCCCTACCAACTCGTTGTACCATGGCCAGTCATACTCCGTGTCTGAAGCACTGTGAACACCCACAAAACCTTTCCCAGATTGGATGAACTTCTTAAAAGCTTCCTGCTGCTCTTCGTTTAAAATATTACCTGTCGTATTCAGGAAAACGATAACATCAAATTGCGCAAGAAAATCATCATTAAACCTGGTGGCATCCTCATGCCATTGAAGATCAAAGCTGTGTCTTTTTGCCATAGATCTCATGGCAGTTACCCCTTCATTTATGGACTCATGGTGCCATCCGTCGGTTTTTGTAAAGAGAAGAACATTAAATTGATTTTGGGCAGATGTCTGTAGTGCAAAAAGCAATACAAAAAGTATAAGTAAATTTTTCACGTTGGAATTTTTGTTGGTTTAATATAGTTAATCTTCTTCAGTTGTAAAGTATTTACTGGCGAATTCAATAAAATACGGCCAGTTTGGAACAACAGTATGTCCACCTCTGTGCTCACGAAAGGCAATTTCGCCATCCAGCAATGCCTTGTGTTCTAAAGGATATTCTTTAGTTCCCATTCCTCCCTTTCCCAGGAGTTCATAAACGGGGGTAGCATGCACACTGCCCAAAAACATTCCTTTTGCATCTATCCATTTTCCTTCTACTTCCGGATCTCCTGAACTAATAAAAACCGGACGTGGTGCTGCCATTGCTATTAGTTGATGTGCATCTACAGGTAAATCGTTTGGTGTGAGAGGTCCGGCGTATTTAATAAAATTTGGAGTGAACCAATGATATTCTCCAGACGAGGCAAGGTTTTCTACCTGCTCGCCGTATTCGCGTCTCAAAATCTTAGTTCCACCTGCTCCGGAAGAGCCTATAAATCCAATGGCAAAACGAGGATCATAAGCAAAAGTTACAATAGCAGCTTTACCATAGCGGGATAATCCTTCAATCCCCACCCGATCTTCATCTACATCACGATCTGTTTCAAAATAATCCAGAGCCCGGCTTGCTCCCCAGGCCCAGGCGCGCAGCGTTCCCCAGTCGTCCAGTTTTCTTGGCTGTCCTTTGTTAACAAGACCAATAATTCCTTCCCGTAATCCGGCACCGTTGTCGGCCTGAAAACTGGTAGGGATCAGGATAGCATAGCCCCACCCTTTTTCAAGTAATTGCTCCTGCCATGGTGTACCTTCAGGAGCGGGTCTGGGTACATGCGAAGGCCAGTTCCAGCCAAATTCCATAATAACAGGCACATGTTCTGTTGTTGCAGGAGTGGTGAGTGTCAATTCAATGTCAACATCTATTTCTGGGTAGGCAGAATTATCGACCCGACCTATCAACTCTTTTTGAATTACAGGGTATTCTCCGATTAAAGTATCTTTTGTTCTTATTACTTTCCAGTGTACATCAGGAATGTTTTCAGGAACACGGCCGTATATTTCACGGTCAAAGTCTTCTTTAATTTCTGCTCTTCGTCGTTCCCAGTCTTGGGTTGATTCTACTTTTGAACCATCTTTAAAAACCAAAGGATTTGGTAAACTGGTATAAGGAGAAGCTTTGGATTCATCTGCATTTGCTGCGTTGGGAGCTTCGGGATTACCAGATGGACCTGGCCTCAATTCATTAATGCCCAGCTTCTTCATCATTAGTTGATGATCTTTGTTGCTTAGCTGGTTTATACTATCCCGGTCCTGTTGCGAAAATTGTGCGAAGGACTGAAAAGTAATTAGCAGTATAGAAATTAAGGTGAAGAGTGCTTTATTCATTTAGCAGGGAATTTACGGCGTTTACGAGGTAGATATAACTTGAACCAACATTTACGACATATTCATTTTGTCCCCAAAGGAAAGGCCAATCTTCCCTGTTTTCGGGAAAGTCCGGATTTAAAATTAAAACCCCAGGTACAACTCCTCCTGCAATAAAAGAAAAATCTGCCCGGTTCATTCCGTACGCCACTTTTTTAGATTTTGTACCAACTCCAGAGACAAAAGAAATAGAGGAATCGGGATGTGTTCCGTAGATATAGTTTAGGCTTTTAAAAACATATTCCTTATCAATCAGATCAGGAAATGCTTTGTGGAGCAGGTAATTATTTATTGCAAATTCAATAACCTGACCATTTCCTGCCCAGCCGCCCCGGCCGATTGGTACACCAAAAGGATTTTCCTGATAATGTTTATCCAGTTCAGTTTGATAAGCCTTTGTTCTTTTTCTCATCTTTTCTCTAAAAGAATTGTTCATGAGAGGAAGCGCCTTTGTAGCACGACCGGCATGAGAAGCAAAATTAGCATCAATAACCGGCCACATCTCTTCAATACGCTTAGCGTATTTTTGATCTTTTGTTGCAAGTAAAAGTTCTACAGCTGCTTTTAATTTTTCATCTTCTAATGTTCCACCGGTGGTATTACCATGATGAAAAAGATCTGGTTCTTTAGCGTTCTCTTCCTCCCATACATTTTTTGCTGTTTCTATAGATTCTTGTGCCAACGAATCATTATATCCTTTAAGAACTCTGCTGGCAGCAGCAAGAGCAGCTATGGAACCATAGTTGAGAGGTGTGGATTTACTTGTGAACGCCCATCTGTCATCAAACTTCCCGCTTCTGTAGCCGTCAGATTCCAGAGAATCCATAGTTTCTTCGTAAATAAGATTATCTGTCATTGTTAATCCGTCGCCAAGGTGCGTGTATTGGGAAATATCAGGTACGATTATTCCCGGGATAGCATGCCCTACCGCTCTGTGCTGTGCAATTAAAGCCAGGGTCCCATGTTCGATTTGCTGAAGCATATCCGGCTTTCCGTCGGGATTATGAATATCAACGTATTTTGCGTCATAGTCTACCAAAGTTTGATCACGCTGAAGATTAAAATCTTCATAAGCATATACCAGGTTGTTAACTACGTGGTATTGAGTTTGTGTCCGGATATCGTAATCTCCGGCGTCGTACCAGCCTCCAATATTTAATCCGGGAATATGTTCCCCGGGCTCATATTGCGTATCTGTAGTTGGTCCCTGGGCATATAGATCAAAATGTTCATGGTTTACGGGTGCCTGCAAAGCATCATCCAGATGGGATGCACCGTGCCATACGCGATAAGCTTCGTTAACCAGCATGTGGTCCATTTGTACAGGAAAATATATATCATTTGTAGGGTGCCATGCATCTTCATAAATGTTTTCGCCTATACTGAATGGAGCAGAGGTTTCTTCACCGTAGCTAATTACGTAAGTTCCCGGTTCTCTTACTTCAGAAAAATCGTAATGGAAATAGTTGTAGCGGGTATATTGGCCCCATTCGGAAAGGTTGCTGGTTTGCACGTCAATTTTTTCTCCTTCTTCGGAAATTTTCTGAAGAGTTGCTGTTTGCTCAGGAGTAGCATTTTTATCAAGTTCAATTACAGCTACCTTTTTCTGCTCTGGATGATATCCCACCTGGGAATGAGCAATTACTGGCTTGCGTATCCATCCGGGAATTGAATTTGCTGAAATAAACCATTCCATGACTTTTCCTGTTTCACCTTCAGGGAGCAGGCTTCTCACTACATACCAGCCATTCTGGGCTTTGTCCCTTCCATCGTGCAACATTAATTCTGCATCTTCTGAAACTATTGTTACCCTGCGCTCTGCATCTTCCGGTGCCAGCACAAGTTTGTGACCTGTAGCCATAGGTTTTGGTGAAGTATAACCAGAATCATCCTTCTTCATATCACTACTTGGGTATAGCGGAAAAACATCACTCTTCCCGTCCATGTAATAAGTTTTTTCCCAGTAAGCCGAAGGAATAAATTCCATATTTAAGCCAGCTCTGCCAATAAGGGCTTCGGGCATTTCTTTGTCCAGGTGCACACTTAGAAGAACTCCATCATCTTTGGCTTCGGCACGAATCATATATTCAAAATTATAATCCGGATATTTTTGGTAAGTATCTATACGGCCGTTTGTTTGATCAACTTTTCTTTCAGAAAAAGTAGGAATTGCATCCCACTGCTCAGGAGTGGCATGTAAGCGCACATCTCCGTTGGTTGCCGTGCGCACCCCGTGATGTATAATTTCTATTCCGCTTATTTTTGAATCGCTGAAGAGCCCGTTGTACCAGTTGCTAAAAGCCAGAATATTTACACCCGGTGCCTCAAAATATTCTTCATCGTTTAATTCCAGTTCGGTATCCTGGGCACAGAGTGAAGAAAAGGTAAATAAAAATATAAAGAGAGGAAGGCTTATTTTCCGCCATTTAAATATTACAGTCTGCTTTTCTGTGAAATTAAAGTAGTCGTGTTGCATAAAGGGATTTGGTTTGTTGTTGGTCTTATTAATATTTAACATGCCGATGTAAAGAATGCAATCGGTTTCGTTAAATGTAAGCAATTTTTTGAAAAAAGTGAAGATAGATTTAATCTTCACCGTAAGATATTGTCCCGTTGTTCACAGTTAAATACCTATTCCTAGAAGTCGAGGACAGAGGGGGTGAAGGGTTACAACAATTAGAATTTAAATGTAATTTCAAGCAATATCTTCTTCTTTCATTTTACTTTCATGTCTGAAGAAGAGTTGTGAAACCGGAATTAGCATTAATCCGGCAATGACAAATAAAATGAACGAAAGTTGTAAATTGAAGGCATTAGCAAGGTAACCTATAAGTGGCGGCCCAAGAAGCATCCCAACAATGGCATAAGTAGCAATAATAGAAACTGCCATTCCTGCTGAATATTTAGATGATCTTCCGGCCAATGTAAAAGTCATTGGAATAATAGAAGCCACACCCATCCCTACAAGGCTGAATCCAACAATTGCAGGCCAGAAATAAGGGAAAATAATTACCATAATAATCCCGACTGAAATAAAAATGGAGCTGTAAATGTACATCCTTTTCATTCCGAAGCGATCCACCAGGATATCAGAAATAAACCGGGAACCAGCCATAAAAAGCATGAAAATAAAATACCCCAGCGTAAAAATTTCTTCTCCAATTACCTCCTTAAAATATACTCCGCTCCAGTCAAACATTCCGCCTTCACAAAGCGCAGCGAAAAATACCAGCAATCCCAGGTAAAGGATGAACTTATCTGGTTTTCCAAGTTTTAATTTGTTGCCCTGCGGCGCACGATCATTGGTAAGCAGGAATCTGTAAGAGACAATTGCGGCAATAAAGGTCACCGCAGAGACCATCGCCAGGTGTTCCAGCATCGGGACGTCCAGTTTAAGCATTAAAGTAGAAAATCCCACGCCGGTGAGTCCGCCGGTACTCCAGAGACCGTGAAAAGAACCGTTTATTTTTTTTCCGTAGCCTTTTTGAAGGGTTATTGCCTGGGTGTTCATAGATATATTCAGGATCCTCATGCAAAAGGAAAACATAAATATGGAAATTATCAATAAGAGGAGAGTGTCTGCATAACCAATTCCTATAAGTGCGATCGAAAAAAATAGAATAGAAGCCAGCAAAGGCGGCCGGCTATTAAAACGCGACACCAGCCATCCGGAAATTGGTAATCCAATAAGAGAACTTACCGGCATGGTTAGCAGCAGGTTTCCAAGTTCGGCTTCGTTAAGATCAAAAGAGGATTTAATGGTAGGAATACGGGAAGCCCAGGTTGAAAAACAGACGCCTGAGAGAAAAAAATAAATACTCAATGCTATGCGCTGCTGCTTCTTGGTTTCCATGTTTCAATTTGACAAGATGCAAATATCAGAGGTAATTCTGAAACTGAAAAGTAATGCAACGTTATTTTATTCTGAAGCAGTAAATAATCATAAAAATCTACTTCTTCAGAGTAAAAAAGCTCCCAAAAACTGATTTATGAGATAATAACTGAATAATGGAAGAGCAATAAGTATCTGTTTCTTAATATAAGGCCGAAAATTGTCATTTTTGAAGGTAGGCTTTGGAAAAGCCTATCGTAACTTATTACTATAGCAAAAAGCATTTTCAGATTAAAACCTCCTATTTTGCCCTCCTGAAGCTCTTTTCTTCCTTAAAAAATGATTTTTTATCCTTTTTTGAGGTTTTTACCACTTCAGAATCGAAAGAAACTGATTCTTACTTCTAGAATAACCTTTATAGTTGCTTTTTAGTTAAAATCTCGCCTCCTGAACTGACTTATTTATTTCAAATTTGGACATTTTTATGGGTGACGTTCTTACAAATGTTCTGAAAAAATTGAAATGCACCATAAAAATGTCAATTGCCATTAATAATATTCAACCTATCCTGAAAATTGGCAAATTTATCTATTCCTTTAGCTAAAAGAAATTTTCTGAAGGATTCGATATTTAATATTGTTATATTAAATTTAAACCCTGTTTAAAGACTGCGGGCTTTTTCAACAATCTGTTTAAATTCAGCCTTAAATCCATGCTCATCTCTTAAATTCGTAGCGCTTAGCCATTGAAGGATTTTATCATAGCTACTTGTCCCTTTAAATTGAGAATCTGATAGCAACATAGAAAATGAAGCCACACTTGCTGTAAATTTTAAATAATCTGATGACTGGTCAAACGAATTTCCTTCATCAAAAATTTCCAGTTGAATTGGAATGCTCGTATCGCTGTCGGGATTTTTATATCTAAAATCAACAGCCAAAGCCGCAAGGCTAATGTCTGGGTTATGGGCAGGGATAATTTCATAAAGCGCAGTTATATTTTGCCCGGCACCAATTTCCCCGGCATCTTTTTCATCATCCTCAAAATCTTCTTCTTCCAAAACCCGGTTTTCATAACCTATAAGGCGGTAAGCTTCAACAACTTTCGGATTAAAATCTATCTGAATTTTTACATCTTTTGCTACGGTATAAAATTTGTTATAATCATAAATAAATACCTTCCTAAGCTGCTCAAGGTTGTCTATATATTCATAAGTGCCATTACCGTTATTGGCTATTTGTTCCAGGGCTGCATCGTTTAAGTTACCACGGCCAACCCCAAGCACAGTAATAAAAACACCGGATTCTCTTTTTTCCTCAATCAAACTTATCAAATCTTCCTGGCTGGAAATTCCTACATTAAAATCTCCGTCGGTTCCAATAACCACCCTGTTATTTCCATTTTCAATAAAATTTTCCTGGGCAATTTTATACGCGGTAACAATACCTTCTGCACCGGCAGTGCTGCCTCCAGCTCCTAATTGATCTATAGCGCTTTTAATCTTCTGCTTTTCACTACCCGGAGTAGATTCTAAAATAACACCCGCAGAGCCGGCATAGGTTACAAGCGCTACTTTGTCATTATCATCCAGCTCATCAACAAAATACTTAAACCCGTTTTTTAATAACTGAAGTTTATCTTCACTTCCCATAGAACCGGAAACATCTATAAGAAAAACAAAGTTAGAAGGTGGTAAATTTTCTTTTTCTATAGGTTTTGCTTTTATGCCTATCCTCACCAGTTTATTTGCATTATTCCATGGACTGCGACTAACTTCCCCGTTCAGGGCGATTGGATGAGGATCATTGTCAAAATTATAGTCCAGGTCAAAATAATTGATCAATTCTTCAGTTCTGATCGCTCCTTTAGGAGGTAACTGATTTTCCTGCATTATAAACCTGCGTACATTTCCATAAGATGCGCCATCAGCATCAATAGAAAAAGTTGAAACAGGCTCCTCTGCAGTATAAATAAACTGGTTTTCTTCATATTCATTGTAAGAATCGCCTGGTAGTGAAACCTCTCCAGGATCAAAATAATCTCCACCATTAAGAGCATTATTAAGGTATTGGTTTCTGCCTGTTGTTTCTGTTTGTTCTGGTAGCTCTGTTTCACAAGAAAACTGAATTAAGCTGAAAAAGATCAGAAAATATTTTAAGTTTTTCATAATTAGTGGATTAGTGTATTTATTAGATACAGGTGCTGCGGAATGGTTGCGTAGAAAATCCATCTTTTTTAGAATAATTTTTTCCAATTATTATCAGCTGATTTTTTGAGAAGGTGAATTAATTGAAATTTTAGAGTGTAATGGTATGTCATTCCTGCTCTACCGGATAATAATTTTTGCTTTATTGCTTAAGATCACAAAATTTTGAGCAAAAAAAGGAGGAATTTAAATTGTTACACCTCTGCTACCACACCTGCCTTAGTTGATTTTGATTCTTCAGTTTTTAGTCCGAACAGGGGACGTAGAAACCCGATTCTTCTAATGAGGAATTCATACAAAATCCAGGAGGTAATAAAAGTTCCGGCTACCATAAAATCGGCTTTCTGCCAAAACCCGAAATCAAAATCCTTTAGGGAATACCCAAGGCAGATGATCACCGTTTGATGCAGAATGTAAAACGGATACACCGTCTCGTTTGCATAAGATAATGCTGTGCTTTTCTTGTTAAGATATCTTGCTGCAAATCCAAAAAGAGCCAGAATCCAGCTCCAGGAATTAATATCAACAATCAAAGGAATCAGATAATCTGCCAAAAATATATCAGTAGATCTGAGAACCAGCAGCAGGTAAACACTGAAGAAAACCATTCCGGAAAGCAGAAAGATTCTTATGTTATCAAGTACAATCTTCCAGAATATTTCTTTGATAGTAATAAGAACAAACCCATAGAAGAACAGAAGGCTATAATTCACCAGCGTGTACCAATCCCCTACAAACGCATGGGTTTCCGGGAAATATGGCTTTAACAGGATCTGCGCCAAATACAGCGGCAATAAAAACCAGAGGAAGCCAACGGGCGCTTTTACCTGTTCCTTAATCCAGTTTAAGAATTGATTATCCGGATTATTTCTGAAGTAAAGGAATAGCGGAGTCAGTGCAAGGGAAAATGCCAGCAGGTACGGAAGAAACCACAGGTGGTGCCAGCTGAAGTTGCCTTCGGGATAAATTCCGCGGAAAGCATGGGAAGACCAGAAATCTAAATTACTTCCTGAATATTCTGCATTATTTAATCTCTCGATATAAACCTGGGGCGGTACCACTAAAATTATTCCCACTACAAGGGGAGTCAATTCAGAAAATATCTAATATTTATACACCGCTCAATAAAGAAAGCATCAAATAATAATTGATATTAGCCCTGGTACACATTTAAGATTTTAAGTGGTTTCAATTTATTTATTTGAAAATACCTTGGTTTATCAGAAAAAACAGTAATTTTTAGAAAAATTTGCTTTATGTCAGTATATACACTTAATGTAAACGGAGAAAGTTTAGAAGTAGATGTGGCTTCGGATACTCCGATATTGTGGGTTTTACGTGATCATTTAAAATTAGTGGGAACAAAATATGGGTGTGGTATTGCACAGTGTGGCGCCTGCACAATCCATTTGAATGGCTCCGCCGTTAGATCCTGCCAGCTTCCTGTCTCATCTGTAAGGGACAACAAAATCACAACTATTGAAGGACTTTCCAAAGAAGGTGATCATCCCGTTCAAAAAGCATGGCTGGAGCATGATGTGCCTCAATGCGGTTATTGCCAGGCAGGCCAGATCATGTCTGCCTCCTCCTTGCTAAACAGAAATCCGAGTCCCAGTGATACTGAAATAGAAAATGCCATGAACGGTAATATTTGCCGCTGCGGAACATATACCAGGATAAAGGCTGCTATTAAAACAGCTTCAAATTCTAAGATCGTATAAAGTCAGTTAATAAACCCGAAAAGAGATGAGTAAAGTAAAAACAGGAATGGGCAGAAGATCATTTATAAAAAATGTTTCTCTTGCCGGCGGCGGATTGCTGATTGGTTTTAACTGGCTGGCATGTAAACGTTCAGCAGAGGAAAGCGGCAGCGAAGTTGCACTGGAAATGCCAGATGAATGGTTTGAAATAAATGGTTACCTCAAAATTGGTGATAATGGAGTGGTGACTATATTTTCCCCAAATCCGGAAATAGGGCAAAATGTGAAGACGGCCATGCCAATGCTCGTAGCCGAAGAACTGGATGTGGACTGGAACAATGTGATCGTAGAACAGGCGCCTTTAAATACTGATATTTTCTCCAGGCAAATTGCCGGGGGAAGCCAGTCTATTCGTCAAAGCTGGGAGCCGCTAAGAATGGCAGGGGCTACAGCACGACAAATGTTGATTATGGCTGCGGCAAAGGAATGGGATGTTCCGGTTTCTGAACTTTCTGTAGAAAAAGGAATTATAACACATGCAGGTAGTGACAGATCTATAGGTTACGGAGAGATCGCCAAAGCTGCCGCACAAGTTGATGTTCCAGAAGAAGTAGTACTAAAAGAAAATAATAATTTTAAAATAATTGGCACCTCGCGTAAGAACGTAGATGCCAAGAAAATAGTAACAGGTCAGCCATTATTTGGTCTTGATGTTCACCGGGATGATATGCTCATTGCGATGATCGTTCAACCGCCCGCTTTTGGAATGCAATTCAAGTCCATGGATGCAGATGAGGTAAAGGATATGCCGGGGATAAAGGATGTTTTTGTGATAAATACTTATCCTGATGATATGGAGCGGGAATGGAGTGACACTACTTCCTTTCCAAAATTAGTAGCAGTGGTAGGTGATTCCACCTGGCAGGTGATGCAGGCCAAGAAAGCCTTAAAGGTAGAATGGGATCTAAAACCTGAACTGGTAGAAGAAATAGAAATCCTCGAAAAATCCCAGGCCTTAAGAGATTCTGGCGGACTCGAAAATTCGGAAATACATCGTACTATAATGAACGAAGTTGCTTCTGAAAAGTCAGAAATGATAAGAAAGGACGGTGATCCAGAAAAGGCTTTTAAGAATGCAGCCCGGGTAATCGAGCGGACATACAGCTGCCCGTTCCTTGCGCATAATTGCATGGAACCAATGAACTTTTTTGCAAATGTCACCGATGAGAAAGCAGAGTTACTGGGCCCTATCCAAACCCCCGAGTTTGCTGAGAAAAGCATAAGCAAACGCTTTGGAATGGACCTGGAGAATATAGATATTCAAATGACCCGTATGGGTGGTGGTTTTGGTCGCCGGCTTTATGGAAATTTTCTTGTGGAAGCCGCCGTTATTTCCCATAAAGTAGGAGCACCGGTAAAACTTGTGTACAGCCGGGAGGACGACATGACCAACGGAGTCTATAGACCGGCCTATCAGGTAACCTATAAGGCTGCACTGGATGTCAACAACAATCTCACCGCCTTCCACGTAAATGCCGGGGGAGTGGGGGAGAGCCCGCTTTTTGCCAATCGTTTCCCGGCGGGAGCTATAGATAATTATCTGGCGGAAAGTTGGATAACAGATTCGCAGATTTCTATTGGAGCCTTTCGTGCACCAAGATCTAATTTCATTGCAGGAGCAGAACAATCTTTTCTGGATGAACTGGCTGAAGAAATGGGACAGGATCCTATTCAGTTCCGTCTTGATATGCTTAAACGTGCAGGTAATAATCCTGTGGGTGAAAATAATGATTATGATCCCGCCCGATATGCGGGAGTATTGGAGCTGGTAAGGGATAAAGCGGGATGGGAGAGCAGCAATGCTTCTTCAGGCAAAGGTGTTGCTGCCTATTACTGTCATGATTCCTATGTAGCCCAGGTTCTGGAAATGGATTTAAAAGATAATGAACCCGTAATTAATAAAGTGACCTGTGCAGTGGACTGCGGAATTGTGGTAAATCCAGATGCAGCAATAAATATGGTTGAAGGCGGTACTATAGATGGTATTGGACATGCCCTTTACAGTGAATTAACTTTTGAAGACGGTGTAACACAACAAAGTAATTTTGATTCTTACAGGCTGATTCGTCATCGTGAAGCTCCAAAGAAAATTGATGTGCATTTTGTAGAGAACGGTATAGATCCCACAGGTCTGGGAGAACCTCCATTTCCTCCTGTGCAGGGCGCGTTGGCCAATGCACTCTATAAAGCAACCGGAAAAAGGATTTACAGACAACCTTTCTTCCCTGAAATAGGAACTGAGAGCAAGGAAATAAAAACCTGATCAAGGAGCTTGTTACGATGAAAAATATCAGATTCAAATGTTGGGTGGAGGAGGAAGGTCAAAAATTCTACGGCCCCGGCCCAAACGAATTGGTTAAGCGTATCCAGACGGAAGGATCGCTTTCAAAAGCTGCGGGACAAATGAATATGTCTTATAAAAAAGCCTGGGATCTGGTTCAGAGGTTAAATAATCATTCTGAAAAGCCATGGGTGATATTGAGAAAAGGCGGGCAACATGGAGGCGGAGCAGAAGTTACTCCACATGCTGTAAAAGCCATGCAGGAATATGACAGCCTGCAGCAGAAAATCAGGGAACTGCTGGAGCAACAGGAAGATATGATCAGGATCTTTTAGTACATTTAAGAAGGGAATTTCGTTGAAGTTCCCTTTAATTGTAAAACCGTTATATACAGGAATACATAACGCGCGTGACAGAAAAAAAGAAAATATATCTCGACTACAATGCCACTACTCCGGTAGACCAGAGAGTTGTTGATGCTATGTTGCCTTATTTCACCGAAAAATTTGGAAACGCCAGCAGTGATCATATATATGGTTGGGATGCAGCGGAGGCGGTTGAAATTGCCCGGGAGCAAATTGGCAGGTTAATATCCTGTAAGTCAAATGAAATTACATTCACCTCTGGAGCTACCGAAGCTGCTAATCTTGCCTTGTCCGGATATTGTGAGGGAAACAGATCTAAAGGTAATCATATTATTACCTGCAAAACCGAGCATAAAGCTGTGCTGGATACGATGGAAGCTTTGGAAACAAAAGGTTTTGAAGTCACTTACCTGGGAGTTGACGCTAATGGAAATATTAATCTTCAGGAATTAGAGGAAGCTATTACTTCTAAAACGATTCTGGTTTGCCTGATGCTGGCTAATAATGAAACAGGTTTGATCCCTCCTATTCAGGCAATTGAAAGAATAGTAAATTCTAAAGACGTGAAACTTATGAGTGACATCACACAGGCTGTGGGTAAGATTCCGGTGGATTTAAGAAAGTTGAATCTGGACCTGGCTTTTTTCTCTTCCCATAAGATTTACGGACCCAAAGGTGTTGGAGCCTTGTATATAAATAAACAGAATAAAGTTGAAATGGATCCGTACATTTTTGGTGGCGGGCAGGAAAAGGGAATCCGCCCCGGCACATTAAATGTTCCGGGGATTGTAGGTTTTGGAAAAGCTGCTGACATTGCTTTTTCTGATATGGAAATGGAATCAGAAAGGATGGTGAAGTTGAGAAACAAGCTGGATGATGATCTTAAGCATATTGCAGGAGCAATAATTAATGCTGGAAGTTGTGAGCGGCTTCCGAATACTACCAATATCTCGTTTAAAAATATCGATGGTAATCTGTTTCTAAGAAAACTGAATAGCCTCGCTATATCCCGCAGTTCAGCCTGCACCTCTAATACAGTTCAACCCTCACATGTCTTAAGAGCAATGGGATTAAAGGATGACCTTGCTCTGTCTTCATTTCGCTTTAGCTTGGGAAGGAATACCAGTACAGAAGATATTGAGTTTGCGGTAAAAGAGATAACCAAAAATATTGGTCAGTTAAATAGGGCTATGGTATGAGAGAGTTGGATGCCATTATAGCTAAATATAATTCTCTAAAAAAGACAGAGACCGAATGCGTATTGGCCACCGTGGTGCACGTGGATGGTTCCTCCTATAGAAGAGAGGGAGCAAGGATGCTGATTGATGAATACGGCAATATTACCGGCGCAATAAGTGGTGGTTGTTTGGAAGGAGATGCGCTGCGAAAGGCGCTTCACGCATTGCATCAGCAAAAAAATAAGTTGGTAACCTATGACACCAGCGATGAAGAAGATGCCATCATTGGCGCACAACTGGGGTGTAACGGGATCATTCAGGTTTTGTTTGAACCTTTGGATTATCGGGATGGTTTTAATCCCTGTGAATTGCTGAAGAAAACATTAAATCAGAAGAATCCTCTGGCAATTGTGGTTCGGTTTAACCTCAATAAATTAAAAGAGCAATTGGGAACAAAACTGATAATTTCGGGAGATTCAGAAATCTATGGTAGAAAGTCGGAAAAGGAAGTATTTAACCATATCCTGGACCAGGCTAATCTTGCTTTAAAAAACAGGACAAACCAGTTTGCCGAATTTTTAGTCGGTGAGGATACACATTATATTTTTACTGAAGTTTATCTGCCGCCTGTAAAACTGATTATTGTTGGTGCCGGAAATGATGCTCAGATCCTGGTGCAGCAAGCTGATTTGCTGGGATGGGATGTGGTGGTAACAGATGGCCGGCCCACCCATGCAAATAAAGAACGCTTTACCTCCTCCTGCCAGATCATTGTCTCAAAACCGGAAGAAACCTTGAATAATATTGAAGTAGATGACCACAGCTTTTTTGTGTTGATGAGCCATAATTACAATTATGACCTGGCGGTGCTTAAGTTGCTTTTAAAGGAGAAGACAATTCCCTACATCGGAATCCTTGGTCCGCTGAAAAAATACCAACGGATGCTGAAGAATTTAGAGGAGGAAGGATTAGATCTTAACCGGAAAATTTTAAATAAAGTATATGCTCCCGTGGGCCTGGAGATTGGTGCAGAAACCCCTGCAGAAATCGGACTCTCCATTCTAGCTGAAATCCAGTCGATTTTAACTGGAAAGCCTGCAAGTCCGTTAAGGGAAAAATCTGCTCCCATTCATGAGCGACGTAACAATCAGTTTAAAGCAGTCCGGATTTGAAAGGCGATACAAAAATCGGGGTTATCATACTGGCAGCAGGATCTTCCAGTCGGCTTGGTTATCCAAAACAGCTGGTGGAATTCAGGGGGAAATCTTTACTTCAGCATAGTATTGATGTTGCAGACTCGTTACACTTTGACGTTCAAATCCTGTTAATGGGCGCAAAGGCAGGAGAAATCCTCAAAAAAATTGAGTGCAGAAATTTCGAAATAGTAATCAATGATAATTGGAAAGAAGGAATTGGGACAAGCATCAGCAAAGGGATTTTTGAAGCTCTGCATCTTCAGAATGATCTGGATTATGTTCTTATTTTACTTTCAGATCAGCCTTTTATAACCACAGAGAAGATCCGGGAAATAATAAGAGTTAAACTGGAAAGCAAAAAGTCGGCAACATTTTCAGAATACTTGGGGGAGGCCGGGGTTCCTGCAATCTTTTCAAAAGAAACCTTTTCGGACTTACAAGAGCTAAAAAAAGATCAGGGAGCTAAAAAGTTAATATTGAAGAATCGAATAGAATTTGAATTGGTGAAATTTGAAGGTGGTAATTTTGATGTGGATACTGCTGCAGATGTTGATTTTTTAAAGCGACTGGAAGAAGAATAGATCGACTTGAAGTAGCTATCCTAAGTCTTTTGGATGTAAAACGCCAAATCTTCTGCCATTGCTAAAATTTCCTTCTTTACATCTTCAACCATTAGATGTTGAACCTGAATTCCCTGAGAATAAATCTTTCGAAGTTTCTTCTTATTCCTTAAAAGTCTGCGGTTTGCCTTCTGCAAGTTTTTGGATTCATTTTCGAGAGCTTTCTCAAACGCCTCCTTCCAACTTGCATAAGGTAAGGGTCCATTATCCGCTATAGGGCTGTTTTGGGTAGAAAGATTACTAATTAGAAGCTTATATCTTCCGTCGAGAAAATGCATTATGATGCTGAAATTTATTTTTTTCTCCACCTGTGCGCCTGATAAGCCTTGATAAACTAATAAATGCTTATTGGTAAATATGCGATTATCAGTATTTTTATTAGCATTGTCAGCATCTTGAAAGGTTATGGCAATCCATTCATAAGCTTTATCCTTTAATTCCTTTTGCTGCATACCTTCTACTTGAAATACTTTTTCATAATAGAGGTGGCCGGAATCGTTGCTTTTGAATTGAGCAAGTCCCATTAAAGGAAAAAGTATCAGGAGTAAAAATTTGTTCATTGCTGTGGGATTTGCAATTTCGATTCCTTTAAATAGGTATGTGGCAAGCTATATTTTTTAAAAAATTCTCTTCCATTTTTAGTTGTTGAAAGAGAAGTGTAAAAACGCGAAAACCCCTTTAAATGCAGGGGTTTTCACTTCTAGTACTCGAGGCGGGAGTGCATTTAAATCGGAATTCCCTGCTATTCCTGCGGTTTCAAAGCGCATCCAAATGGAGTGCCACCGAATTAGACACCTTTAACTTAATCTTAACTTTTTTCTGTTTTTAGAAATAGAACAGGATTCGGCCTTTCAGATGATCTGGAATTCTAATCCTATTGTTTTGATTTACTTTAGGCCAATGCAGTAAGAGCGAGAAAAATAGCTTCTAAGAACCCTCACCACATTTCCTTTCATTCCGCTGCTCTTCATTCCAGGAAAAGCGCTTCGTCAAAAAAAGATCATGGACCCATATCTAAAAATTATTCCTCTCCTCATAACTTTTAGGTATGCGTCCGTAGTGTTGAGCTTCATATTTTTAATTGTGCTAAACTACCCGCTCTTTTCATTTCAGCTCTACTACTCCCAGATCCTTTACCGGCGTTACCATTTTTCGGGATGCAAATGTATGGGATTTAGAACTTAGCCGGACTTATAGGTAAGAGCTACTTTGGTTGAATATTTGTCACTACGTCCTATCCTAATTCTAAATCCCATGTGCTATAGGCAACAAAAAATGGTAACGGCGAAGGCTCTGCAGGAAGTAAATAGAAATAGATGAAATCATGTTCAACTCGCTCTTTTTTCCTCTAAAATCTCAAAAAATGGAAAACGCTCAGGATATAGAAAGTAAATAGAAGTTTTTATTTAATACTGTTTGAGCTGATTTAGTACTGTTGATTTGCTTCTCTGATCTTGAAAAATATTGTTTCAAAGCAAATGATATCAAAGATAATTTAACAGAAAAAAGTAGCTGTAACCTCTTTGATAATAAGCCTTTTATGTATTTTTAAATTATTGAACTACAGTAGTTTTTAAAGTATTATTGTCTAATTTTTTGATTTGACTTTCCTGACAATAATACGCATCTAAAGAATTTGTATTGGAAATTTCCTGCCCTGTAAACCGGTATTGGTTTATGGCAGGATGGTATTAAATTTTTGCCCTTTGGGGCAAAAGTGGAATAGCAAGAGGGTAACGGGCAGCGCCCCGTTACATATTCCACTTTTGGTTATAAATAATTGATTGTCAATTATTTAAACAACCACGTAACAGCTTAAAAATAAGCCTTTGCAATAATTTTTAACTAAAAACCTCCGGTAGCTCAACAAAACCGAAAAAAAATTTACTAAAAAATGGATAGAGGATATGAAAAAGAGGCATTTGTGACGATAAGCATCAAAACCTCTGTAGCTAAAAAATTCAGGAAGTACAGCAAAGAAATTTCGAAATCCCACTCGATGACTTTGCTGCTGATGTTGGAATTTTTTGAACATAACGGGATAGCTCCAACGGAGGATTTCGGTCCCCGGATGCAGACGCTTGAACATTTAATCAAGAAAAGGATCAATGGCGTGATAGCAATTCTAAAAGACATTGAGAAAACCCAAACCAAACCAACAACTGGGATGCTCATGGCTTTATTGGAACCTCCGGAAAAGAAACCGCTGCTGTTGGAGAAAAGACAATTTTCTGATAAGGAAAATTATTAAAGGTTCTTGATCACAATAGGTTTAGGATTGTAATAAATAATATGTCAATGGAAATAACAACAAGATGAAAAAGACTCCACATCCGATTATGGTTAGTATCCATTCCCTTGAAGCCAAAATCGATCAGCTGACAAGGGAGTTTAGAATCAGGCAGATCCAGGACCCGGGATACATTCTGCTGGATAATGCTGATTTTATCCAGATGTTCAAAATAAGTGCAAAAACAGCCCAGAACTGGCGAGAAGAAGGGCTGATAGAATATGCACAGGTTAAAGGAAAAATCTACTACAGGCTAGAGGATATCAAAAACTTTATAAACCGTCACAGAAAAAGCAGGAAGTAAACTTCTAAAAAGATGAATCAGGAAATATCAGTTCCCATAGAGCTCTTTATAAATGCACAGCAGAAAGGCTATGCTAAAAAGCTGAAATTCTTTTTGTCTTTAAAGCTACTGTACCGTTGCGGAAAAACAAAACTGAATGATGGGGAGCTGTTGTTTTTGGAACTCACCGAGCAAATCAGCTCAAGAAAAACTACCTTGAATTATATAAAATTTCTGATAGAAAAGGGATGGCTACAGTACAATACAAAAACGGGATATTACATCATCAAATCCTTTGACAGGATACGCAGGGAGAACAACTGGAGAGTAAGGCTTTCTTTCCCGGTGGATTTTAATTCGTACAGGAACATCAAAGCAATTACAGGGGCAATTCTTTATGGATATCTTCATATAGACTTCTGGAGAAAAGTAAGGAGAAAGAAAAGCGTACAGATAAAAGGCAGTACCTATCATTTTCTCTCCCCTCACTTTAATTATAAAGAAGCACCTGCTCCGCTTTCTGTATTAGGAATTTGTAACATCTTTAAAATTTCAGCATCCACCGCTTCCAGATTAAAAGATTGTGCCCAGAAGCACCACCTGCTGGAGGTTCGAAAGAACTACGGGACAACAGTGCCCAACAAAAAGGCTATGGAGCTGTGTTTAAAGTACAATGATAAGGGTAGCAATATTGTTTATCACCAAGGAAATTACCGTTTTCAGTTAATTGACACTATTTTACCTCTTTTTCTTTTTAAAAAGCGGCAAAAACTGAAAACATAAAGGAAAGGTTATATGGAAAAAAATTTAAAAAAATTATAAGGGGGGCGACAGGTTATTTTTAAAAAATAACCTGTGTTTCATCTGTTTTAAGCGCGATAGCGCGTTTGTTATTTTCGCGGCCGAACCGTCCCATAGCTGGTTCACCACTAGACCGGTACTGGTACAGTACTAGTCCATTTTTTGGCCTAAGTTGAAGGATTAGTTATAGAAAAAAACAACCTCTTTATTTTAATAAAGAGGCTGAATTACATTAACTAAATCCTACCAGTGTCAGAACTGAAGTGCATATTGGATTTTCAAACCAAATGCCAATGTATTTAATTCTTCTACATATTGAGTAGAGTCAGTGTTATTTTCTGACGAGAGCAGGCTACCATTTATGAAATTCATTGGATCTTCAGTGTTGTAGGCAATAAGGTTCTGCTGGTCTTGTTCGGGTCTTATATTATTTAAGCCATAGTCTACGAACAAGCCCATGTAAAGAGCTTTATCATTTTCTAGCATAAATTTAACTCCTGTTTCGAGATTAAATATAAAATTGGTTTTAAGTCCGAGTTTAGATTTTGTTGTTTGCATAGGGCCAAAATCTCCAAATCCGGCAAACTTTGGATCACTAAGTTCTGCATCATACTGTTTATAATATCCACTAGTAGTTAAAGAAGAAGCCTCTGCTTCGTATTCAGACTGAATTACAAAGCCTGCTTTAAAACCTCCTGCTGCATAGAACCTGGTAATTCCCTTAGTTTCGTATTGAACCTGAAGTGGTATGTTCAGAAAATATACATACTGATTCTCAAAAAAATCTTCAGCACGGTATCGAAACTCAAATTCTTCACCTTCCATATCCGTAGTGGTATCAGCATCTTCTATATCCGACAGGTAAGCGGAGCCTTCGATATATTGTAATTCGGTACCTGTACCAATACTCCAGGAATCAGAAAGATAGTAGAAGTAACCCACTCCAATTTTCAATCCGTTTTCCATATTGTTTTTTTGCCCAAGTACTTCGTAGTCAAGTTTGGAAAACAATCCCCCCAGGGAGAAGGAAACCTCATTCTTGGATTGGCCATATGAAGTCGATATGGCACCGAAAACCAGCATGAGCAGTAAGAACTTCACTCTTGTTTTACCCACGTAAGTATTTATATTATTGATTTTCATTAGATTTTATTTGATTGTTTAAATTATGCAGTGGTTGAATTAGCGGACAATAAACTTGACAGATTTATTTCGTTTACTTGTTCTTATGCTAAGAATATAAACTCCTGCCTGCATGTTGACTGGTAATTCAATTGTAGTGATTTTTTTATTTGAACTTAGTCGTTTTACAAGTCCGCCGTTAAGGGTGTGTATCGCCAGCACCATTGTTTTCAATTCCTCCTTAGGATAATCTGCAAAAAGCTCTAATGATTCTCCTGCATTAACCGGATTTGGGGTAAGCACTACTTTATACGAACTCCTAAGTTGAATGGCCGTGGAGCAGGTTCTTAATATTTCCCCATCTTCTGTTGTCATTTCTACGGAGTAAGTACTCTCAGAATTTAACTGATCGCTGGCATTATCACCTTCAGAAAAATATTGATCTGTTCCCACCAATGATCCATTTTTAAACCATTTGTAGCTCACAAATTTATAGCCTCCATTAGTTTCAGGATTGTTGTTTACCAGCAAGACATTATTGAATTTTTGAATCACGATATCTTCAAAATTGAAAGTTTTTTCGATGGTGATATTGTAGGACCTGGTGATACTTCCATCTTCTGAAGTTACAGTGACATTCTCGTGATAAAATCCTGGAGCAGGTGTGGCGATGGTAAACACTTCAGCGTTATCTGCGGAAGAGCCCCGGTTTGGCTCCAGTTCTATCTGTACGTCGTTTTCATCACTGCCACAACCAATTAGGTAGTAAATCTCTGCGGAAGGATTATCGTAGTTAGTACCGTTGATAACTACATAGTCCAGCTTTGCTTCACTGCTTGCTATATTGAGAATTCGGGTAATAGGAGCCGCAGCTTTATAATTCTGATTTCCTTCCTGAGTAGCAGTAATGTTGATTTGCCCTGTAGTAATCAATCTCACAAAGCCACGTGCACTAACTGAAGCCGCAGGTTCAGCATCTTCCGAAGTATAAGAATACGTCACAGCCAATCCT
The DNA here is from genome assembly GCF_031846525.1 of Autumnicola patrickiae. Taxonomy (NCBI): domain Bacteria; kingdom Pseudomonadati; phylum Bacteroidota; class Flavobacteriia; order Flavobacteriales; family Flavobacteriaceae; genus Autumnicola; species Autumnicola patrickiae. The sequence goes on along the minus strand of NZ_JAVRHM010000020.1, from coordinate 485 downwards.
GAAGTTGAAGTAGCGGACAGATGGAAATCTTCATCGATTTGAAGGTTTCTATCACTAAGCTCATCAAAAATGATTTCCTGCGAAGCCTTTTCAATAGTCAGAGCAGCAGTCAACACTTTATCACTAAAGTTCTCCTGACTTACAATAGCAGTAACGGTATAAGTTCCTGCATTTGTCTTCGAATTATTGCTGTAGGTCACACTGGCACCTTCAGGCATTCCGCTTACAGCTAAGCTGTGTGGCTGACCATCGTAAGTGAAGGTGGCATCATCAAAACTTAGCTCTTCAATTTCTGTGGAAGTAATTACCAGTCTTATTTCCCTGGAAGCGGACATATAGTTTTCAGTCTCTTCGGAAGTAATAGTAACATCATAAGTGCCTGCATTGGTATATCCTTGTTGAGGAGTATAGATCAGTGCAGTCTCTGAATGGTTCAGAGTAGCTGTAATATTCTTCACAGTACCGTCATAGTTGAAAGTTTGAAC
>NZ_JAVRHM010000002.1:0-245308 GCF_031846525.1 Autumnicola patrickiae | reverse complement strand
ATTCTTAATAGATTTTACTGTTATTAACCCTTATTTATGCATTTTTAAAAATACATTGTGATTTTTATGATGATTACTTAAAATTATCCTTCGGCCATGATTGTGAGTTTTTGAGAATATTGTCTCTCTAAGACCTGGAAGGCGCAATTCATAATAAATGAGTATTTTCGTAGCGTGATATGCAGCCTACACCGCTTTGCATAACAAAAGTTTATACATGCAGAAACAAAAAAGTATTGCAGTAGTCGGTTCCGGACTTGTGGGATCTTTGCTGGCCCTATATCTAAAAAAGCTTGGGCACGAGGTTACTGTCTTCGATCGACGACCGGATGTTAGAAAGGTAGAATTTTCAGGTAGATCTATAAATCTTGCAATGTCTAACAGAGGCTGGAAAGCTCTGGAAATAGTAGGAGTCGAGACAGAAATTAGAAAACTCGCTCTTCCTTTGGATAAGAGAGCAATGCATGTAAATAATAAACCACTTTATTTTCAGAAATATGGAAAAGAAGGTGAAGCAATTTTCTCTATTTCCCGTGGCATTTTAAATCGAAAGATGATCAACCTCGCAGAAGACGCAGGAGTGAAATTCCGTTTTGAAGAAAAGGTTTGGGATATTAATATGGAAGAGGCAAAATTATATACAGGAGAATCGGAAAAAGGAGAGTGGGAAGAATATAATTTTGATCTTATTTTTGGAGCAGATGGGGCGTTTTCGCGCATTCGTCACAAGATGCAGCGGCAGAGTCGTTTTGATTATTCCCAGCATTTTATTGATGTGGGATATAAAGAGCTTCGGATTCCTGCCAATGAAGACGGCAGCCATAAACTCGATAATGCATCTTTTCACATTTGGCCACGGGGTAAGTTTATGCTTATTGCCATGCCTAACCAGGATGGGAGTTTTACCTGCACACTTTTTATGCCTTTTGAAGGAGAAGTGTCTTTTGAAAGTATTACTACAAAAGAGAAGGCAGAGAAATTCTTTGGTGAATTTTTTCCCGATATTAAAGATGAAATTTCTAATTTAAAGCGGGATTTCTTCAGAAACCCTACCAGTGCGATGGTAACCATCAAATGTTTTCCATGGACTTTTAATGATAAGATAGCATTGGTCGGTGATTCGGCGCATGCAATTGTTCCATTTTATGGACAGGGCATGAATGCCGGTTTCGAAGATATTTCAGTTTTGTTTGATAAGATTCAGAAATTTAAGGATAACTGGCAGCTGATCTTTGAAGAATATCAGAATGAGAGAAAGCCAAATACAGATGCTATTGCAGAGCTTAGCTACAGAAATTTTATCGAAATGAGCAGCAAAACTGCTGATCCCGATTTTCTTCTTCGGAAAAAAATTGAAAACCGGTTTGGTGAAAAACATCCTGAAAGCTGGATTCCTATGTATTCCCGTGTCACTTTTTCAGATAAGCCTTATGCTGAAGCTCTGGCATTAGGAGAGAAGCAACGGAAAATTATGGATGAGGTCATGGAAATGCCAAATATCGGCAGTAAGTGGGATGATAAGGAGGTAGAAAATAAGATTTTAAAACTCCTGGCTCAGTCAGAATAAATCAAGGCCACAATCATCTCTCCTTAAAAATGCCATATAATATTTAAAAACCTAAAAAATTTTTGAAGGTTATTAATGAGCATCAGCTTTCAGGATCTCCGGAAATTTATTTTTAAACCTGTTAAGTCTGGGAATGGAAACATTCTGAATATAAGGGTTGTTTGGATTATTTTGTTCGTAGTCCTGGTGATAATCTTCTGCCACCCAAAATTTCTGAAATGGAAGTACTTCTGCAGCGATAGGCTCCTCATAATTTTGAGCTACCTGCGATTTTACTTCTTCAATAATTTCTTTTTGTTCCTGGTTTTGATAAAATACAATAGAACGGTATTGGGATCCCCTATCCGGTCCCTGTCCGTTTACCTGCGTAGGATCCTGGGATCCAAAATAGACTTCTACTAAAGTCCTGAAATCAACCTCTTCGGGATTGTAAATAACCTCTACAGCTTCGGCATGGCCTGTTCTCCCTGTATTACTTTCTTCATACGTAGGGTTTTTTGTATGTCCTCCGGCATAACCTGAAATTGATTCGTCCACTCCTTCAATACTTTCGTAAATTGCTTCTACACACCAAAAGCAACCGCTGGCAAAATAAGCACGTGCCATTCCATCTTCAGTAGTAACTTCTATAGGTTCTGCATTGGCAATTTCCGGTTTTGTGACAGATTCTTTTTGTGCCTGATTTCCGCAGGCCATAAAAAATATTAGAATTAAACTTAAGAAGCTTTTCATAGTTTTTTAGTTTTTCAAAATCACAGTATTACTATCCCCAGGGGAATTTACTGCAGAAATTTTTTATTTTAAAGATAACTTTTTAGACCGTAAATATTGTAAAACAGATGTTAATCCCAGTTCCCAATGGATATAAAATAAAAAAGCTGCCGAATTTTCGGCAGCTCTGTATTTTGGGTTTAAAGAAATGAACTAGAACCTATTGAAAAGTCCGTCCATTTTTTCCTGCTCTTCCTTAGCTAATTCTTCATCAACCAGGATACGCCCACTATGTTCATCTGTAATAATCTTTTTTCTACCGGCAATTTCCATAATTACCTGCGGCGGAATGGTAAAGTAAGAACCTCCTGAAGCACCACGCTCTACGGGTACAATTGCAAGACCGTTTTTAACGTTGGTTCTAATTCTCTTATAGGCCTTTACAAGACGTTCTTCAATGTTTTGCTCGTATTCCTTAGACTTGTTAATAAGAGCCTGCTCTTCCTTCTCAGTTTCAGCAAGGATCTCATCTAACTCATTCTTCTTGTGTTCAAGATGTTTCTTTCTTTCCTCAACACGCTCTGTTGTCTTGGTGATAACCTCTTTCTTCTGTTCGATTTGAGCTTTATATTCTTTAATGTTTTTCTCGGCAAGTTCGATTTCCAGTTCCTGAAACTCTACTTCCTTGCTTAGAGCATTAAATTCGCGGTTATTTCTAACGTTCTTTTGTTGCTCAGAATACTTTTTCATCGAAGTTTTTGACTCATCAATAAGGTTCTTCTTACTTTTGATGTCATTCTCGATTACTTCAATATCGGCTTCTAATTTTTCCAAACGCGTGTTCAATCCTGCTACTTCGTCTTCCAAATCTTCAACTTCTAAAGGAAGTTCGCCACGTACATTTCTAATTTCGTCAATTCTGGAATCGACTAACTGAAGATTGTACAATGCTCTTAACTTCTCTTCTACAGTAACATCGTTTTTTTTTGCCATAGTTATATATACTTGATAGGATTGGTGTTTGTATCTGCTAAAATAAATGCAAAATTACGAATTTTTTTGCTAAGAAATGAATATAGTAAATTTTTTGTGAATTGCTCGCTTTCATAGTGACCAATATCTGCTAAAATCAGCTGTTTTTCAGCCTTGTAGAAGTCATGGTACTTTAAATCTGCAGTAATATAAATGTCTGCTCCGGCACGCCTGGCATTTTCAATAGCAAAACTTCCGCTACCGCCCAGGACCGCTACTTTTTTTATCGTCTTTCCCAACAATTGAGAATGCCGGACTATTCCTGCATTAAAAATTTCTTTTACAGATGTGAGGAAATCTTCTTCGGAAATTTCATGTTCGAGCTCGCCAATCATTCCCATTCCCAAATGTTGATGTGCGTTTTCCAAAGTGGTGATCTCATGTGCAACTTCTTCATAAGGATGATTATTAAACAAAGTCTGAAGGATTTTCGATTCCAGATGAGCCGGGAAAGTCACTCCAATTTGAGTTTCTTCTTCAAAATGAAGTTGGTCCAATTCTCCAATGGTAGGCTTGGCATCTTCATTTGGTTTAAAGCTGCCTAAACCCTGCACGTTAAAACTGCAATTATTGTAATTCCCTATGCTTCCTGCTCCGGCTTCAAAAAGCGCAATTCGCAATGCTTCAGCATCTTTGTTGGGAACAAATGTGGTGAGCTTCTTAATGCTGTTTTTACGGGGGATTAGAATCTTGCGGTTAACAAGGTTCAGCTTTTCGGCAATCATGTCGTTAACACCTTTATGCTGATTATCTAGTGCGGTATGGATTGCGTAAATGGCTATATTATGCTGAATCGCCTTTATAACCGTCCGCTCTACATAATTTTTTCCGTTTAATTTTTTGAGTCCGGAGAAAATAATTGGATGGAAGCTGATAATTAGATTACAATTTTTGTCGATTGCTTCATCTACAACATCTTCAAGGGTGTCAAGAGTTATTAAAGCACCTGTAGCTTCAGTTTCGACATCGCCTACGAGTAGACCAACATTGTCAAAATCTTCGGCATAATTTAGAGGGGCAAACTCTTCTATATGTTGTATAATCTCCTTTATAAGCATAATTTCCTATTTTTGGATTCCGATTTAGTTACCATCGGCTTAAGTAAAAGCGATTCAAAGATAAATATTATACCTTGGTTCCATGGCGATATTCCGAAAATTACTCTTTCCGTTTTCCCTGCTTTACGACGGGATTACCCGGACCAGGAATGAATTGTACGATCAGGAAATCCTGAAATCTGAGAAATACGATCTTCCTGTGATTTGTGTGGGAAACCTGAATACTGGTGGCACCGGAAAATCTCCGATGATCGAGTACCTCGTGAAACTCCTTATTTCAGAATATCGTGTTGCAACGCTCTCGCGCGGTTATAAAAGAAAGACCAGCGGATTTTGGCAATTATCGGGCAAAGAAACTGCGGCAGAAGTGGGGGACGAGCCACTTCAGTTCAAAAGGAAATTTCCAAATGCTATTGTAGCTGTAGATGCAGACAGAAGAAGTGGAATTGCAGAATTGATAAATAAAAATGCAGAAGTTATTCTGTTGGACGACGCTTTTCAACACCGGAAGGTGCAGGCCGGACTTAATATTCTCCTTACTTCCTATAACAACTTATATTCTTCAGATTTAGTGCTACCTGCCGGAAATTTGCGGGAATCAAGAGAAGGTGTAAAAAGGGCAAATATCGTGATAGTAACAAAATGCCCAACGGATATTGGAGCCGCAGAGATGGAGAAAATTAGAGTAGCTCTTAATTTGAATAGAAATCAGAAGCTGTTCTTTAGTTATATTTCTTACGCTGAAAAAATTATTTCAGAAAATTCTGAAATCACGCTGGATTTCTTGCAGGAGAAAGAATTTGTCCTAGTCACAGGAATAGCAAATCCAAAACCATTGGTAAATTATTTGAAGGATAAAAAACTTAATTTTCAACATCGGAAATTTCCGGACCATCACCATTTCAAAGAGAATGAAATCAAAAGTTTAGCTCGGGAGGGACTGATTCTTACTACAGAAAAGGATTACGTGCGGCTAAAAGAGCAGCTTTCTCCCTCTACATTATTTTACCTACCCATCGAGACAAAACTTATTAAAAATCAGGAAGAGTTTCACAGGGAGATATTAGAGTTTGTAAAAACAAAATGAGGTACTTTCGCACCTCATTTTTGTTTTGGCTAATTCAAACTATATTTCTTTAATATAACTCGATTAGCTTAATCTTTTCAAAGCTTATGCCAAACTTTTATACCGGAGTTTTAGCACTGGCGGCAAGATACCTGTTGATCTTGTGAAAGAATTCTTCGGTTTTGTAAGGTTTTGGGATTATGTCGTTAAATCCGTTCAGGTAAAATTCATCCAGATTTTCATCTAAGGTAACAGCAGTTAAAGCAATAATTGGTATTTCCTCGTTAAACTTCCTGATTTCAATTGTAGCTTCAATTCCACTAATCCCCGGCATGTGGATGTCCATAAGAATGAGGTCAAAATGATTATTGTGAACTTTTTCTATTGCGATTGTGCCATTATCAGCCACATCACAAATAACCTTATTTTTCTCAAGAATTTTCCTGGTGATCATTTGATTGATCTTGTTGTCCTCAACTATTAATATACGTTTATCGATCATAATATCGTTTGAGAGTGCAACAGGCTCTTGTTCCTTTGTTGGTTTCGCATGGGTAATGGCTACATTATCAAGCGCTTCAAATCTTAATTCAAACGTAAATTTAGAACCTTTGCCAAGGTCGCTTTCCAGGTTAATTTCGCTATTAAGAAGTGTAAGAAGATTCTTTACAATAGATAAACCGAGTCCTGTTCCTCCAAATTTTCGATTTATCTGAGTAGATCCCTGGGTGAAGTTTTCAAAAATTGCTTTTTGTTTTTCTTTGCTTATTCCTTCCCCGTTATCCTTAATTTCAAAAGCCAGATATACAGTTTTGTCTACCTGTTTTAATTTAAAGACACTTATCCAAATATCACCATTTTCAGTAAACTTGATGGAATTACCAATTAAATTAATTAAGATTTGAGAGATTTTTAAGGGGTCTCCTTTTAATTTATTTGGAATAGAATCATCAAAGTTGAGATGTATGCTGGTGTTTTTTTCGTCTGCGGAATTTTTTAAAGCAACAAGTACATCAGAAATACGTCTTTTTAAATTAAAGGTCGTTTGTAACACTTCGACCTTATTTGCCTCTAGTTTGTTTAAATCAAGAATATTATTAATAAGTGAAAGCAGGTATTCTCCTGAAAATTTGAGGGAATTAAGATGTTCCTTTTGATTTTCTGTAGGACTTTCTTCCAGAAGTAAATGCGTAAGACCTGTAACAGCGTATAATGGAGTACGAAGTTCATGAGTTATCGTGCTTAGAAATTGTGCCTTTGCGAGGGAAGCTTTTTCAGCATTTTCCTTTGCTATGGTAAGTTCTGAGTTCTTTTTTTGCAAAAGATCATTCGCACGTGCTCTAAGATTATTGTTCTTATATAAAGATAAAGTCAGCAGGGATAAGATTGTTATAAGCGCTACACTTAAGATCGTGGTGAGCTTATTTACTTTGAGCGATTTTTCCTGCTCCGCATTCTGAAGCGTTAAAGCACTTAGCGTATTTTTGAGGGCGTCCTTTCCATACATAGCGCTTGCTTCCCTGCCCAGTTCTACATCATTTAAATGATAAATTATAGAATCCTGGGCCTCCATGCTCTTTCTTAAGTAAGCAAGAGCTTCATCTGGTTGATTCTTTGCTTCATGAATCGCGCTTAACCTTCTGTTGCCACTTATCATTACTCCTGCAAAACCATTTTCATGAGCCAGATCCAGTGCCTTTTTAGCACTTTCTTCAGCTTTATCAAGATTAGCAAGTAATAAGTAAGCAGTAGACCTGTAGTAATCCAGGCGGCTTTTTTCATACTTATTGTCGCTATTCTCCAGATAAATTTCAGCATTTCTGAAATGAGTTAAGGCATCTGAATAATCATTTCCACGATGGAGCGCAAGGACACCTCGATTAATAGCGACCAGACCTAATTGCTCCTGGTTATTATTTTTGTCGTAAATTTTTTCTGCACGATCTAGATATTTCTGGGCTTCTGAATATTTTTTCTGTAGATCTAATATCTTGGCATATTGTATATAGCTATAGGCGAGCCCAATATTATCTCCAATTTCCTCCTGGATTGCTATTGCCCGTTTAATATGTGTATTGGCGCTATCATATTCATGCTTAATGTACCGCAGGTTAGCAAGAATATTACTTGATAGTGCAATATATCTTTTATGATTAATACTGCGGGAAAGGACGATAGAGGAGTCCAATTTTCTGATGGCAGAATCGAAATTATATCCTATAATGGAAGATTCCGCACCACTTAATAATTCCTGGATCTGGTTGCTTATTTCCTCTTCGTTTTTTACTTCCTGGCCCTGAAAGGCAAAGGTCGAAGAGCAAAAAAAAGAAAGAAAAATAAAAATGCTTAAGTTCTTCATTTGGGCTTGTAAAGTAGCAACTTAACGGAGTTAAATATAGTTAATTATCATTAATCATTGTAATTAAATTCAAAAGTCTGTAGGAATAACCTATTTCATTATCATACCAACCAATTAATTTCACCATTTTTCCACCAATTACAGAAGTCATTTGTGAATCAAATACGCAGGAAGCGCTATTGCCCAGGATATCAACAGAAACAATAGGATCTTCAGTGTAACTTAAAATTCCTTTTAAGGTTGTTTCGGAAGCTCTTTTAAAGATTTCATTCACCTCCCCGATAGTGGTTTCTTTCTTTACATTTAATGTCATATCTGTTAAAGAACCATTAGGCACCGGCACCCTTATTCCGCAGCCACCAATAACATCATTTAAGTCTGGAAAAATTTTAGTTAAAGCCTTCGCCGCTCCTGTAGTAGTGGGAATAATAGACTGTGTTGCAGCACGGCTTCGCCTTAGGTCGCGGTGAGGTTGATCATGAAGGCTTTGGTCTGAGGTAAAAGAATGCACAGTTGTAATGTATGCCTGATCCACTATAAAATTTTCATGGATAAGTTTAAGCATTGGGGCGGCATTATTTGTTGTGCAGGAGGCATTAGAGATAATTTTTTCTGTTCCGTCAAGTATATGTTCATTTACTCCCAGAACAATCATTTTAATTGCCGGATCTTCAGGAGGGACAGAAAGTATTACTTTCTTTACCGCTGGCTTGAAATGCTGTTCGAGATCTTTGGAAGTTTTAAATTTTCCTGAACACTCGATCACATAATCTACACTATATTTATCCCACGGAATCTGCCCGGGATGGGAGTAATTCAAAACGGCTGTGGATTTATCCTTAATGGTAATTGTGGAATTTTTGCCTATAACTTCTTCTGACAACCTGCCGTGGATGCTGTCGTATTTGAGCAAGTGAGTAAGCGTCTCAGCATCGGCAACATCGTTTACTGCCACCACATTAAAATCGGGATGATTAATTAGCAGTCGGAAAAAATTACGCCCTATCCTTCCAAATCCGTTAATGGCAATATTAGCCGGTAGAGCCATAATATTTTAAAAGCCTTAGTTAGTTAATGTGCTTCTGAGCTTTATAAGAAGAACGAACCAATGCGCTGCTTTCTACGTGGCGGAATCCAAGATCAAGTCCTATAGCTTCATATTTCTTGAATTGGTCCGGAGTAATAAATTGTTTTACCGGAAGATGCTTTTTGCTGGGCTGTAAATATTGCCCAATAGTAACTACGTCTACCCCAGCGCTTCTAAGATCGTGAAGGGTTTGTACCACCTCTTCTTCCTGCTCTCCAAGACCAAGCATAATTCCCGATTTTGTTCGGTTGATTCCCTGATCTTTAAGATATTTAAGCACCTTAAGACTACGTTCGTATTTCGCCTGTATCCTTACTTCACGGGTAAGTCTCTTAACGGTCTCCATGTTGTGGGAAACTACTTCAGGCATAACCTCGATAATTCGGTCCAGATTTCTTTCGTTACCCTGAAAATCAGGGATAAGAGTTTCTAAAGTAGTGTCAGGGTTCATCCTACGGATTGCCTTTACGGTTTCTGCCCAAATAATGGAACCCATATCCTTCAGGTCATCTCGATCTACGCTGGTAACTACAGCATGCTTTATTTTCATAAGTTTAATAGAACGGGCTACTTTTTCAGGTTCGTCCCATTCTACAGTATCCGGTCTTCCGGTTTTTACTCCGCAAAATCCACAGGAACGTGTACAGACATTACCAAGGATCATAAAAGTGGCAGTTCCCTCACTCCAGCATTCGCCCATATTGGGACAACTTCCCGAGGTGCAAATCGTATGCAGATCATACTTATCCACCAAATTACGTAATTCGGTGTATTTTTTACCTGTTGGAAGTTTTACTCTCAGCCATTTTGGCTTCGCTTGCGGCTTCGGTTTTACGGGTGTGATAGTGTCTGTACTCATAGCAAAATTCTGTTGTTCAAAGATACAATATTATAGGAAACTGCATAAATTAGACAGGGGAGAGTTGGATTCCTTACCCAGGCTTTCTGTCTTTAATTATTTCTGCCAGGAGTTTTCTGGCCCTCAGTAATTTAACCTTAACATTATTCATGGGTTCATCAAGATTTTCTGCAATTTCCTTGTAAGATTTCTCCTGAAAAAACCTGAGGTTAATAACCTGCTGATAATGTGGCTTTAACTGCTTAATATCCCTTAGCAATTGTGCGAGGTTCTGCTCGCTTATAAGTTTGTCTTCTATTGAAGGGGTTTCATCTGCAATGGCATAAACCTTTTCTTCATCGTGATTTGTGGTTTGGGAACGAATAGAAGAGTTCTTTTTCCTTATAAGATCTACATGAATATTTTTTGAAATTGCTATAAGCCAGGTGCTAAAGGAGTAATTTTCATCAAAGGTTCCAATCTTATTGAATGCTTTTGAAAACGTCTGGATACTTATATCTTCAGCTTCATATTCGTTTCGGGTTTTCTTTAGCTGAAAGCCGTAAACGTCGTTCCAGAAAGTGTCCATGAGATAATTAAAGGCGGATTGACTACCACCTTTAGCTTCCCTGATTTTCATAAGAAGCTTTTCCGGTTTTATTTCCAATGAGTAGGTTTTGAGAAAATATTAGCAATAAAGATACCCAATTGGGCAAAGACTAAAAATAGTTCCAGAATCGGAAATAACCAAACTACATCTTTTTCGTCCAGTCTGTCTGCAGACTTATAATACAATACTGCTTTTACCAGCAGTACAACTCCTAAAATGGAGGTCGAAATTTGCCAATTTTCGGTAAAGAGTAGACTTAGGGTTAACGTCCAGAACAATATCTGGGAAAAATAGAAAAATGCCAGAAGCAGCTTGTGTTTCTTCTGATAATTTTTTGCTGTAGAAACGTGCCTCCTCTTCTGTTTAATCCAGGCATTAAAGGAATCTTTAGGTACACTTCTGGTGAAAGCAGCGGGTTGATCACAAATAGCAGTATTGGAGCTATTGGCAGCTTCATTTACAAAAAGATCATCATCCCCCGATCTCAGGTGGAGATGGCTGGCAAAACCGCTTTGCTGGTAAAATAGTTCTGAAGTATAAGCCAGGTTTCTACCAACTCCCATATACGGAATTCCCATTTTTGCATATGAAAAATACTGAATAGCGGTAAGTAAGGTTTCAAACCTGATTAACTTATTCAGAAAAGAAGATTTATTCTTGAAATAGCCTCCATAGCCCAGAACAATTGATTTTTCCTGCTGAAGGTTTTTGCACATTTCACTAATCCAGGATTTGCTCTGCGGGGCACAGTCGGCATCTGTAAATAACAAATGGGAATTTTTTGCTCTTTTTATGCCTAATGTGAGAGCGTATTTTTTATTTGCCCAAAAAGCTTCTATATTTTTTACATCCACAATTTGAATCCTCGGGTCATTCTTCTGGAAATTTTCCATAACTTCCAGGGTTTCATCCATTGACGCATCATTAATAAGGATTACTTCATAATTGAGATGGTCCTGTTCTAAAATGGAAGGGAGGAAAGCTTTTAGGTTTTGTGCTTCGTTTTTTGCACAAATAATAACAGAAACCGGAGCAGCAGCAGGTGCCAACGTACTGGTCTTTGCAGATGCAAAACTAAAAAAGCTAATAAAATAGGCAAGATTAACTGCTGCGAAAAGCAGGAAAAAAACCAGTAAAAATGTTGACATTCAGTTTAACTAGCCTTTTTGGTAGTAGAACAGTCACCAATCTCGTCAGGCAATTTTCCGCAATAACTACAAGCTTCTCCTTCTTTGTTTAAGAAAGGATTTTGGCTGGCGCAGGTACCTGCAAACTTCCCATCTTTCTTTCCCCAGATTTTAATTGCAATTCCGGCAAAAGCGAGGGCTATGAGTATAAAACTTATTATAAATAATTCCATGGCTTTTTCTTTTTCTAGTGCAAAAATAAGAATAAAAAAAGGTCTGGGGAAACGTAAAAATTATTTATGCCAATCTTGGCTTTCTTTAACTAAAATTTAATTGTAATTAACTGAATAATTAACAGTTACGTGATACCTTCGGTGCAAATATAAAAATGATAATATGAAAATAAAGAATTTAATATTAATACCTGTCCTTTCAGTTTTCATCTTCACCGCTTGTGAAGATACGAAGAAGAAGGAACAAGAGAAAGCTCAGGCTGAGCAGGCAGAAATGGAAAGAGAAGCTGCCTTAAAGGCCGATGAAGAGCAAAGGGAATTGGAAGGCAATAGTATTGTCGCGAAGGCTATGGAAGCGGATTCTTTAAGCACGTTAAGCAATGCGCTAAAGAAAGCTGATATATCTGAGACATTAAGAACAGATAGAGGGCCTTTTACTGTTTTTGCACCAACAGATGCAGCTTTTAGCGAGGTAGGTCAGGAAAAGCTGGATAGTCTGATGATGAATGAAAACCAAGATGAACTTGCAGGTCTGTTAGAGTACCACGTTGTTGAGGATGAAATTACTTCAGACGAACTAAGTCAGCAAATCCAGAGTAATAATGGGGAATATACTTTTAACACCATGGCAGGTGAAGATATTACTGCTATGATGAGTGGTGAAAATATTGTTCTTCGGGATGCCAACGGGAATATGGCAACTATTACTCAGGCAGATGTGGATGCTTCCAACGGGGTTGTACATATTATTGATGCTGTAATCATGAAAAAGAAATCCTGATCATCACATAATTATAAAATAGCAGAGGCTGGCAGTAATGGCAGCCTCTTTTTTATTAGAAAATATTGACCTCTGGTTCAAGCCGGATCTGGAATTTTTCTTCTACTTTTCTCTGGATTTTTTGTGATAATTGCAAAATTTCTATGCCTGTTGCTGCTCCATAATTTACCAGCACAAGCGCCTGATTTTTATGTACGCCTGCGTCACCTTCCCGATATCCCTTTAAGCCGGTATTTTCTATTAACCAGCCAGCCGGTATTTTTACATCATGGTCAGAAAGTGGATACGATGGCATTTCAGGATATTCTTGCTGCAGATCTTCAAATTGTTTTACCGGAATAACAGGATTTTTAAAAAAGCTTCCGCTGTTCCCCAGAATCTTTGGATCGGGTAATTTTTCCTGTCTTATAGCAATTACGGCATCAGAAATATCTTTTACTCCCGCTGAAGATATATTTTTCTTATCCAGTGCGGTTTTTATAGCGCCGTAGCTGGTCCGTAGAATGTGGTTTTTTTTTGATAATCTGAAGGTGACACTGGTAATTATATATTGCCCCTTCAGTTTATTCTTAAAAACAGAATTCCGGTAATCAAAATTACAGGCTTCTTTACTGAAGGTTTTCTGTTCGAGGGTTTGAATATGAATTCCTTCGCATTCTTCAAAAACATCTTTTAACTCCACACCGTAAGCCCCTATATTTTGAATAGGAGCAGTTCCTACTTTTCCAGGGATAAGAGATAAGTTTTCTAATCCCCCGAAGCCTTTTTCGAGGGTATAGAGAACAAATTCGTGCCAGTTTTCACCGGCGCTTGCTTTTAAAAGTACTTCATCTTCATCCTGAGAAACAATTTCTTTTCCTTTCAGATCAATATGTAGAACAGTTTTATCAATGTCTTTAGTAAGAAGCATATTGCTTCCACCGCCAAGAATAAAAAGTTCCGAGGCATAGGTTTGTGCCAGTACCTCTTTTAAATCTTCTACACTGGTCACAGATATAAACTTCCTGGCCCTAACCTCAATTCCGAACGTGTTATAACCTTTAAGGGAAGCGTTATGCAAGACCTGCATGTTACTTGTTGTATTGCTTAAGTGCTTCTTCAAGAATGTCTATTGCCCGCTCAAGGTTTTCCCTTTTCAGAACATAAGCGATTCTTACCTGGTTTAGTCCCGTATTCGGAGTAGAGTAGAAGCCAGCTGCTGGAGCAACCATTACCGTTTCATTATTATGCTGAAAGTTTTCCAGGAGCCACTTCGCAAAATCTTCGGCATTTTCTACGGGAAGTTCCGCTATGCAATAAAATGCTCCTTTTGGTTTAGCAACTTTAACACCTTCAATTTTTTCCAGACCTTCTATAAGAATGTTTCTTCTAAGCGTATATTCTTTATTTACGTCATCAAAATATTCCTGCGGAGTGTCCAGAGCGGCCTCGCTCGCTATTTGAGCAAATGTTGGCGGACTTAACCTCGCCTGAGCGAACTTCATTGCAGCTGCCATTACCTCTTTATTTTTGGAGACAAGGCAGCCAATCCTGGCACCGCACATACTATATCGCTTGGAAACCGAATCTACCATTATGGCGTGATCTTCCAGTCCTTTAATGCTCATAATAGAGTGATGTGTTACACCATCGTAGGTAAATTCGCGGTAAACCTCGTCTGCAACTACAAAAATATCATGCTTTATAGCAAGATCTGCAATTTGCTGAATTTCTTCCTTAGTATAAAGATAACCGGTTGGATTTCCAGGATTACAAAGAAGAATAGCCTTTGTTTTCTCTGTAATCAGATTTTCAAATTCACTTACAGGTGGCAAAGCAAAATTGTTTTCAAAAGAAGCCTGGATTGGCACAATCTTCACACCTGAAGTTTCTGCGAAAGCATTATAATTGGCATAGAACGGCTCCGGAATTATGATTTCGTCTCCTGGATCTGTTATGCTTCCCATAGTGAAGTTTAATGCTTCAGAACCTCCTGTGGTAATAATAATGTCTTCGCTGCTTACAGGAATATCGTGTTTCTCATAATACTTTGCCAATTTCTCCCTGTAACTAAGAAAACCAGCGGAATGACTATAAGAAAGGACTTCTATAGAATTATTTTTTATAGCATCTAGGGCTACTTTAGGCGTTTTTATATCGGGTTGGCCAATATTTAACTGGTAAATTATCCTTCCTTCCCGTATAGCGGCTTCTGCAAAAGGAACAAGCTTTCTAATAGGGGATTGGGGCATATTTTGACCCTTCTGTGAAATATTCGGCATAATTATCAATTTTTTATTCAATACAAAAATGCAAAAATAATAGTAGAATTTCCAGATTTGGAAAGATTATATAGGGGATTAAGGTCACAAATGCCAATACAGCTTTGCTGGTTTCTCTTCAGTATAAAACAAAAAAACCTCCCGATTGGGAGGTGATTTCAATAATATCAATAAGGCCGGTTTAACTTTCTGTATCTTCTTCCGGTAATACTTTTCCTTTAATTTTAAGGGCTTTAGTAGTCTCTTCAGCATTAGAATATACAGTTACTGTTTTTCTAATTGGCCCTACTCTTTTAGTGTCGTATTTCACTTCAATCGTTCCGGTTTCTCCGGGAGCAATAGGGCTTTCTGGCTTTTTAGGAATAGTACATCCACAACTGGATGATACCTCCTTGATTACGAGAGGTGCGTCTCCTGTATTTGTAAATTCGAATACACGAACCCCGTCACTTCCTTTTTTTATTTCGCCATAGTCAATCGTTTCCGACTTGAACTGCATCTTGGCGGTTTGGGCAAAAGCAGTACCCACTCCTGCCAGAACAAATATGGCAATCATTACTAGTTTTTTCATAATTTCAGGTTTTAGATAGATTAGATAGAGAGTAAAGATAAGCTGAATTAGAAAACAGGCAAAATTTTAATCAATTCAACTTCTTTTAAAATCCTTCAGTTATAATTACTTTTGCTATTATTTCAAAAATCAGACCAAATATGGCTATTGCTTCCCAATATAATGCAAAACAAGTTGAAGATAAGTGGTATAAGTACTGGATGGATCACGGTTATTTTCATTCAGAAGTAGACGAGAGAGAACCATACACAATCGTTATTCCTCCGCCCAATGTGACCGGTGTTTTACACATGGGACATATGCTGAACAATACTATTCAGGATGTTTTGGTGAGACGAGCCCGTTTAAAAGGTTTTAATGCCTGCTGGGTTCCCGGGACAGATCATGCTTCTATTGCAACTGAAGCTAAAGTTGTAGCCAAACTTAAGGCTGAAGGTATTAATAAGAATGACCTTACCCGTGAGGAATTTCTGGAACACGCCTGGGAGTGGACACATAAACATGGTGGAATAATACTGGAACAACTGAAGAAGCTGGGAGCATCCTGTGACTGGGAAAGAACGAAGTTTACGATGGATGAGAAAATGTCTGCTTCAGTGATAAAGGTTTTTATTGATTTATATGACAAAGGTCTAATTTACAGAGGATACCGGATGGTTAACTGGGACCCTGAAGCAAAGACGACCCTTTCTGATGAAGAAGTAATCCACCAGGAAAAGCAGGGGAGTCTTTATTACTTAAAATATAAAATTGAAGGTAGTGACGAGACTTTAACCATTGCCACCACCAGGCCCGAAACTATCCTGGGAGATACCGCGATATGTATAAATCCTAATGACGAACGATTTTTTCATCTTAAGGGGAAGAAAGCTATTGTTCCTATCAACAATCGGGTAATTCCAATAATCGAGGACGAATATGTAGACCTGGAATTTGGTACCGGATGTCTAAAGGTTACTCCGGCGCATGATGAGAACGATAAAATGCTGGGTGACAAGCATAATCTTGAAGTTATTGATATTTTAAATGACGATGCCACGTTAAATTCCTACGGAATGCACTACGAAGGCAAAGACAGGTTCGTAGTAAGAAAGGAAATTACTGCGGAATTAAAAGAGCTGGGGGTTCTTGCGAAAACTGAAGAGCATATCAATAAAGTAGGTACAAGCGAACGTACTGGTGCGGTTATAGAGCCAAAATTGAGTGATCAATGGTTTCTAAAGATGAAAGATCTTGCCGAACCGGCAATAAAGGCAGTGGTTGGTGATGATATAAACCTTGTACCAGATAAATTCCTGAACACGTATAAGCACTGGATGGAAAATGTACGGGACTGGAATGTTTCCCGCCAGTTATGGTGGGGACAGCAGATTCCCGCCTACTATTATGGTGACGGAAAAGAAGATTTTGTTGTTGCTGAAAATCCTGAAGATGCACTTGAGAAAGTGAAAGAAAAGACCGGCAGTCAAAAATGGCAATTATCGGACCTTAGACAGGATCAGGATGCTTTGGATACCTGGTTTTCTTCCTGGCTTTGGCCAATGAGTGTCTTTAATGGTATTCTGGAGCCGGAAAACAAGGAAATTCAGTATTATTATCCCACAAATGATCTCGTAACTGCTCCGGAAATCCTCTTTTTCTGGGTGGCGCGTATGATTATGGCTGGATACGAGTACCGCGGAGAACGACCCTTCAAAAACGTCTATTTAACCGGGATCGTTCGCGATAAACAGCGCCGTAAAATGTCGAAATCCCTCGGAAATTCACCTGATCCACTGGGTTTAATTGAACAATATGGTGCCGATGGCGTTAGGGTGGGAATGTTGTTAAGTTCTCCTGCCGGGAATGATCTAATGTTCGATGAAGATCTTTGTAAGCAGGGGAGTGCCTTTACAAATAAGATATGGAACGCCTTCAGGCTTGTAAAAGGCTGGGAAGTTTCTGAAGAAAAAGAACAGGATGAGACCTCAAAAATCGCCATTGACTGGTACAGGGCTAAATTTCAAAAGACGCTACACGAAATAGAAGATCACTTTAATAAATATAGAATGAGTGATGCCTTAATGGCAACCTATAAACTTATCTGGGACGATTACTGTTCGTGGTTTCTGGAAATGGTTAAACCTGCTTTTGGGGAACCAATGGACGCTGCTACATATAAGGAGGTAATCGCCATTCTTGAAGATAACCTGAAAATTCTACATCCCTTTACCCCGTTTTCTTCTGAAGAAATCTGGCAGGAAATAACAGGTAGGACTCCCCAGGAAGCTTTAATTATAGCTAAATGGCCTGAATTAAAATCTTATGACGAGAAATTAATTTCAGAATTTAGTGTCGCAGCAGAAGTGATTACGGGAATTAGAAAGGTAAGGAAGGAAAAGAATATTTCGTTTAAGAATGAAATCGAGTTTAAGGTTCTAAATAACGAAGAGACTTCTACCTTCTTTGATCCTGTAATTTCTAAAATGGGAAACCTGTCGACTTTGGATTACGTAGAGAAGCAGGTGGAAGGCGCTTTGTCCTTCCGTGTAAAATCTAATGACTATTTTGTTCCTGTGATAGGAGCCATAGATGTTGATGCTGAAATAAAGAAACTGGAAGAGGAGCTTGCTTATACTGAAGGTTTCTTGAAATCTGTAGATAAAAAACTTTCTAACGAGCGGTTTGTAAATAATGCACCGGAAAAAGTTGTTGCTATTGAGAAAGCAAAGAAAGCAGATGCTGAATCCAAAATAGAAGCTTTAAAAGCAAGCCTGAAAAGCTTGAAATAGGTGATAGAATTAAATGGCAGTGTAGCTTTAATCTATGCTGCCAATATATTCTTCTACAAGGTCTATATATTTTTCCTGTGCTTCCTGTTTTGTTAAATCTTTTACCTGTACCAGTGCATTTACTTTAAATGCAGAACGCAAGTCCCCAACACTGGTTGGAGGGAGGTAGAAACCATTCTTTGAGGTTGCACGTTTGTAGTAGGCATAGAAATGAAGTAACACATCTGGCGGAAACTTTTGATCTGTAGCACTCGCCATTTTATAGGCCTTTAAAAACTTCTTATTATTTTCCTCTGGCATAATTCAATTTTACTGAATTTTTCCAATCACACTTACACCGCCTTTTACCTTCTGGTTAAGCTCAACATTTAATGGTGTACCTAATGGCATGAAAACGTCTACACGGGAACCAAATTTTATAAACCCACTATCACTTCCCTGAACAACTTCCTGTCCTTCTTCGGCATAATTCACAATACGTTTCGCCATGGCTCCGGCAATTTGCCTGTAAAGAATTTCTCCTGTAGTCTCATTTTCTACAACTACTGTAGTCCTTTCATTTTCTTCGCTGGATTTGGGGTGCCATGCAACAAGAAATTTTCCCGGATGATATTTACTAAACTTCACTTTTCCTCCAACAGGATGACGTGTAACATGAACATTGATTGGAGACATAAAAATTGAAACCTGTAATCTTTTATCCTTAAAATATTCTTTTTCGAAAACTTCTTCAATTACTACCACTTTACCGTCTACCGGTGAAACAACAGTTTCGTTGTTGATTTCCGTTTTCCTCTTTGGATTTCTAAAAAACTGGAGGATTAGCAGAAAAAGTATAATTGTTATTACTAGTATTGAAAATTTAATCCAATATCTATTTATTAAACTGTAACTAAGGATATTTATTGCAATTAAAAGAATTGCAGTAATAGTCATTATCTTGTAACCTTCTTTATGAAACATAATCTAATAGGTATAAATAAGCATAAACAAAGGGACTGGCGAAAATAATACTGTCCAGCCTGTCGAATAAACCACCGTGTCCCGGCATAAGATTTCCGCTGTCTTTTACTCCGGCCTGTCTTTTAAATTTGGACTGGATGAGATCTCCTAAGGTACCAAAAATACTTAATATTATTGCTAATCCTAACCAAACGGGGAAAGTCAGAAATTCTGTATAGGCGTAAATAAAATAGCTCGCGATACAGCTAAAAATCATTCCGCCAAGGAAACCTTCAACAGTTTTCTTAGGGGAAATACGTTCAAAAAGCTTTCTGCGGCCAAAATTCTTTCCTACAATAAACGCAAAGGTATCATTAGTCCAGATCAAAATAAATATCCCTACTACCAGTTTAGGAATAAAGACACCTGCAATGGTTGGTATAAGAGTAAGAAAAATTAATGAGGAGATAAGGTAGAAGATAATGATAATATATTTCTTCTTCTCAAAAACCGGAATTTTATTAACGACCATTAAGTCTTTTACCAGGAATAAGTTGACAAAGATGGTAATGAAAAGTAGGAGAATAGTAGCATCCTGATCAAACTTTAAATAACTGAAAAGATAGAACAGCAAAGCCTGGACAGCGTATAAAGCATAGCTTTTAAGGTGTAGCAATTTTTGCATTTCAACAAGGCAAACAAGCCCAAGCAGGAAAAATAAACTAATGAAGACAAATTCAGAAGAAAGGATTGAAGCTACCAAAATGGCTATATACAATAATCCTGAAATAGTTCTGATTATGGCTTCCCTCATAGATTAAAGATCTTCAAGAAGTAGCAAATATAGGTTTTTAGTGCTACTTCCATAGCTCATAAAATCACCTTCTTTCTGTGTTTCAAAATTTTTAATTGTAGTAATGTTGGAAGGGATGTGCTGTTTGTTTCTGAACTTAATGCCACGCAACCCTTCACCTATAGTGTCAATAAGTTGGCTGGTGGAAGCTAAAACAATAAAATTAGCAGGCAAATCATGTAGTTTACTCTCCTTTATCTGATTTGATGAGATAAGGATAGAGCCATCGTTGGCGACAAGATATTCACAGGTTGAAAGAAAAAAAGCTGCATTGGAAGATCTGTTGAACTCCAGATTAAAATTATTAAACTTATCCTGAAGTGCCTGGTCAAAACAGAAGCAATCCTTTTCGTACCAGTCGTTTTCCAGAAGGATATTATCAAAAGCTTCAAGAACTTCTTCGTTGCTTTCGCAATAGAGGAATTTTCCCCCGTTATTCCTGAAATTAAGCATGAATCTCTCATCTGTAGGCAGCTTTACCTCAGGCATATACTTTCCCCTACCAGCTTTTTCAGGATTATCCTGATTTTCTGATTTCGATTTAGGGTTCAGGAATCTGCTAAATAGACTCATAAAGTATTTGGTGTGGTTCTCAACGTGATTTCTCTCAAAGGTAAAAAATCTTAATCTAACCATAGGTCAAATTAAGATTTTTTAAAGATGCAAGAACAAACTATTTATTAACGGAATCGCTTTTAGAAACAGTATCTCCTTCAATTTGGTTGGAATCTGGATCAGCTTGAGCTATTTCCTCTTCGGGAGTAACCTGTTTAGTCGCTTTTGCCAGCTCTTCCCTGTCTTTTGCAAAAGGTCGTGCTCCAAAGATTTTCTCAAGGTCATCCTTAAAGATCACTTCCTTATCCAGAAGGATTTCGGCAAGTTGCGTTAATTTATCTTTGTTCTTTGTAAGAAGGTCTATTGCACGGTTATATTGTTCTTCAATTAGCCCGGAAATTTCTTTATCTATTAATTCTGAAGTACGCTCACTATAAGGTTTTGTGAAGTTGTATTCACTTTGTCCTGAAGAGTCGTAATAGGTAAGATTTCCTACAGCATCATTAAGTCCATATATAGTAACCATTGCACGTGCCTGCTTAGTTACTTTTTCAAGATCACTAAGTGCACCGGTAGATATTTTATCAAATGTTACTTTTTCTGCTGCACGACCTCCTAAAGCTGCACACATTTCATCCAGCATCTGCTCTGGCCTAACGATTAGTCGTTCTTCAGGTAGATACCAGGCTGCACCAAGAGACTGTCCACGGGGTACAATTGTTACTTTAACAAGAGGAGCAGCATGTTCCAACATCCAGCTCACGGTAGCGTGACCTGCTTCGTGAAAAGCAATAGCTCTTTTTTCGTCTGGAGTTATAATTTTGTTCTTCTTCTCAAGACCACCAACAATTCTATCTACAGCATCAAGGAAATCCTGTTTGCCTACGGCCTTATTTCCTTTTCTCGCCGCAATAAGTGCTGCCTCGTTACAAACATTAGCAATATCTGCTCCAGAGAATCCAGGAGTTTGTTTTGCCAGGAATTCTGTATCCAGCTCATCTGCAACTTTTTTCAATGGCTTTAAATGAACTTCGAAAATTTCTTTTCGTTCATTCAAATCGGGAAGGTCAACATAAATCTGACGGTCAAAACGGCCTGCACGCATAAGTGCCTTGTCAAGAACATCTGCACGGTTTGTAGCGGCAACCACAATAACATTGGTGTTGGTGCCGAAACCATCCATTTCAGTTAATAACTGATTAAGCGTGTTTTCCCGCTCGTCGTTAGATCCTGAAAAGTTGCTTTTTCCACGGGCTCTACCAATGGCATCTATTTCATCAATAAAGATAATAGATGGCGATTTTTCTTTTGCCTGTTTGAATAAATCACGCACCCTTGAGGCACCAACTCCTACAAACATTTCCACAAAATCTGATCCCGATAGCGAGAAAAACGGAACCTTTGCTTCTCCTGCTACGGCTTTTGCCAATAATGTTTTACCTGTTCCGGGAGGGCCTACTAATAAAGCACCTTTCGGAATTTTACCCCCTAAAGCAGTATACTTTTCTGGTTGTTTAAGGAAATCAACAATTTCCTGTACTTCCTCTTTTGCCCCTTCCAGTCCCGCAACATCCTTAAATGATGTTTTTACATCGGTATTCTGGTCAAACAGTTTAGCCTTGGATTTACCAATGTTGAAAATCTGGCCACCTGCGCCACCACCGGCACCTGAACTCATTTTTCGCATTATAAAAATCCAGATCCCAATAATTAGGATAAAAGGCAACAGTGTAAAGAATACTTCGCCCCAAACGTTGGTTTCCCTTTCAAAAGTCACATTTGCCGAAACATTATATTCTTCCTCAATATCTTCAACATCGTTCTGAAACTTCTCTAAACTACCAAGGTTAAAAGTATAAGCCGGGGTTTCGCCCGCAGCAAACATTTCCTCATTGGTTTTGGATTGATGTTGTTCTTCTTGTTTTGCCTCTTCTGTAAGGAAAATGTTTGCCTTTTGGTTATTGACAATCACGACTTTCTGAACCTCTCCATCCTTCAGGTATTCTTCAAATTGCGTTGGTGTAATTTTAGCAGGCTCATTAAAGCCGCCACCGGAGAAGAATTGTATTCCTAAAAATATAATGATTATAGCCGCATAGATCCAATACGCACTAAACTTAGGCTTTTTGGGATCTAATTTCTTTTTTGGTTGCTCTTTCGCCATTCTTACTTACTTCTGATTAATTTTTTTAATAATTAGTCTCAATGCTGGTAATTTTTGCATCACCCCAAAGACTTTCAATGTCGTAAAACTCCCTTATATGTCGTTGAAAAACATGAACCACTACATTTACATAGTCCATAAGAACCCATTCGGCATTTTCACTACCTTCAATATGCCAGGGTTTATCCTTAAGAGCTTTACTAACTGATTTTTGTACGGAATTTACTATGGCGTTTACCTGCGTATTTGAAGTACCATTGCAGATGATAAAGTAATCACAAACTGTATTTTCGATTTCCCTTAAGTCCAGGATGTCAATATTATTCCCTTTTACTTCTTCGATTCCCTTTATAATTTGAGCGATAAGTTCATCGTTGTTCGTTTCTTTTTTTGCCATTAAATTTATTTCTTTACGCAAAGTTATTACTTTTTAGTCTTTTTAATGCCTGTTATTTTATAACATTTTAATACCCTTGCGTCTTTAGTATCTACATGCGTATAATCAAAGTTAATGCCATCAATTCCACAAACGAATTTGCACGTGATTTATATCGCGGCAATACGAATTTTCAGCCCGTTTGTGTGGTGGCT
This sequence comes from Autumnicola patrickiae, assembly GCF_031846525.1. Classification (NCBI taxonomy): domain Bacteria; kingdom Pseudomonadati; phylum Bacteroidota; class Flavobacteriia; order Flavobacteriales; family Flavobacteriaceae; genus Autumnicola; species Autumnicola patrickiae. The sequence goes on along the minus strand of NZ_JAVRHM010000002.1, from coordinate 222,131 downwards.
CATACCCAACAAAAAGGGAAAGGGCAGCGTGGTTCCGGCTGGTTATCGAACCCCGGGGAAAATCTTACTTTTAGTGTGCTTTATCCGCATGCGAATCTTGCAATAGAAGATCAATTTCTTCTAAATGCGGCCGTGGCTTTGGCTATTGCAGATATTTTGGAGCAGTATGAAATTCCGAAAGTTAAGGTGAAGTGGCCTAACGACATTATGTCAGCAAATTATAAACTCTGCGGAATTTTAATTGAAAATATACTCAATAATAGCCAAATTTCGGCCTCCATTTTGGGAGTAGGTTTAAATGTGAATCAGATGGAATTTTTAAACCTGCCCCGGGCAGGATCTATGCAGCAAATGTCAGGTAGAAACTTTAATCTTGACAGTCTGCTGGAAGATGTGCTGGATTCATTAAACAAAAGGCTTAAGCTGTTGTCAAAACCGGTAAAGAATGCTCTTCTTGAAGAATACACTTCAAAAATGTTCAAAAAAAATATGGTTTCGGCTTTCGAATTGCCAGACGGAAGCCATATGACCGGAATTATACGAGGTGTGACGCGGGAAGGAAGATTATACGTGGAAACAGAATATTCCGTTTTTAAAACTTTTGATCTAAAGGAGATAAAACTTCTCTTCTGAAGAAAATAATTTCATTTTAAAGGCAATTATTCTAACTGATGAGGGTTTACGAATTCTGCAGGTCCATAATTGCCATTTTTTGAAGGTCTCTTAATTTGCCTTAAAATGCAGCTTATAATTTTTCAATGTTTTCTGCAAGACTATTTATAAATTTCTGTAACGGACTCTTAACCATCATACTCATCATCGCATTAAACTTCCCATGGAAGAAAAGTTGGGTCTCACTCTGATTTTCATTTAGTTTATCAATATGAATGTTCAGGGAGAAATTGAGTTTATCTGAAGTAGAACCTAAAACAACTAATTTTGGTTCTTCAGTTTCTGTAATCCTCAATTTTATCTCAGGCATACCTTTTAGGGCAAACAAAAATGTTTCCTGATCTAATACTTTAAATTTCTCCTTACTTTCCGGCATTAACTGCTCATAATTTTCAACATTTGTCAAAAATTCAAACATTTCCTGCTGGCTCTTATCTGTGGTTACTTTTGGGCTTTCTAAATTCATAACTATTTTTTCCAGTTTGCTGGATCGTGACGCCATTCTTTCAAAACTTCGGCTTCAGAACCATTAATATATTTTGTTTTTTGTGCAGTTTCAATCAGGTGATCGTAATCACTAAGGGTATGAAGTTCTACTTTTGCTTCTTTAAAATTTTCCGAGGAAATTTCAAATCCGTAAGTAAAAATAGCAAGCATTCCTTTTACGTTAGCCTTAGCTTCTCTTATCGCTTTCACCGCATTTAAGCTGCTTTTCCCTGTGCTGATAAGATCTTCAATAACAACCACAGTTTGTCCTTCCTCAATGTTCCCTTCAATCTGATTTTTTCTACCGTGGCCTTTTGCCTCGGGTCTTACATAGGCAAAAGGAAGGCTTAAATATTCTGCCACCAGCATCCCAATTCCAATTGCACCGGTTGCTACTGCTGCGATAACATCTGGTTTCCCATACAACTCCTCCACCTGTTTTGCAAAATGTTCACGTATAAAATTCCTGATTGGAGGATAAGACAAAATAACACGATTATCGCAGTATATCGGGGATTTCCATCCACTGGCCCATGTAAATGGCTCTTGCGGGTTTAATTTAATTGCTTTAATTTGCAATAGTAGTTCAGCAGTATGTTTTGCTGTTTCTTTATTTAAAATCATAATACAAATGTATAAAGTTTTTGTAAATGATATCCCGATTATTCTTTCTACAAAAAAAGAAATTGGTGAAGCATATACTTCTTACCCTATCAGGACCGTACGACTGAAAAAAATTTTAAAGAAGATCGATAAAGGAAAATTGCTCTATGTGAATCTTTATCACGAAGATGAAGAAAAATTATTGAAGTTTTTACTGAAGAAGCTGCGGATGGTAACAGCTGCGGGTGGCCTGGTGTTAAATGAAAAGGACGAAATTCTTTTTATCTACCGAAATAAACGATGGGACCTCCCCAAAGGTAAAACTGAAAAAGGGGAGAGTATCGAAGATTCTGCTATTCGTGAAGTAGAAGAAGAAACTGGTGTACAGGATCTTGAAATCACTAAATTCCTTCAGAAAACATATCACGTTTTTAAAAGAAAAGGCAAATACAGGTTAAAAGTGACTCATTGGTATGAAATGCGGACCTCCTATAGCGGCGAATTAAAACCTGAACAAAAAGAAGGGATAGAAAAAGCCAAATGGAAAAATCTTGAAAAAAGCCAAAAGGCGCTTACAAAATCGTATGCCAATATAAAGCTTCTTTTTTCTGAAAAATATTTACCTGGGCACCCTAAAGATCGGGTAGCGTAGATGAGCTTCCTCGTAGTGCGGGGATTTCCTGTGAATCCATTGCAGTTGGGCATAGGAATCATTTCTAAATTCTGAATCTGAATCTCTTTTTTCTTCAAATTCAGCTTCTAACTCAGGATTTTCATCCAGAAGTTTTTTGGCAATATCTTCAAAAACGTACGGAGAAAAATTTTCCTTCTGCTGTAAAACCGAATCGAAATAGTTCCAGTTAAAAAAAGAGTCCACCATCTCAGGTTCTAGAGTCTCCAGTAAATATCTCGCTCCATCCTGGAAAGTAGTCACATAAAGATCTCCTTTTCTGAATCTAATTGAATCCATAGTTTTGCTCACCTCTGTATTTTTGTGAAGGTAATGACCTTCATATGGCGATTCTACGGTTTCAAAGTCTTCTATTCTGTATTTCTCGACATAGATTGTGGTGTCCCTGGCAAGAGGTTCCATCTTAATCTGATTTAAAGCTAAAAGCTGTGTGACTTCCCACCATCCCTGCGGAATAATATAGGCTCTTGGAATCTCAATTCTATCTTGTGGTGTAAAATTGTCGAAATATTCTATGTCTTTTGTGAATGGTTGGTTTTGGTCGTATTTTAACCGGTCTTCTCCTGTGACTTCACTGTCAGTTCTTTCTCCTTCATAACCTTTGAACTCCCTGGTACTGGGGTTTTCCATGTCTGGTTGAAAATTTAATGGATACCATCTTTGGGTTAAATACTTTTTTGTTTCCCGCTGTCTCAGGTCTTTTATAGTGGCACTTTCAGCATCTGTTATATTTATCATGGAGCGCATGAGCTCATAAGTACCCATCACCCTTTTATCGTAAGGCTTCAGCATATGAGTTTCTACCATCATTCCCAGCGTATTCCAAAGGGTTGTGTAGCCGGTGGAATATCGCGGATGATCCATGAATTGATTAAACCCGCTCTCTGGAACTTCATTAAAGACATTAACATAAGGGGTGATATCCCATTCTTTCTGTTTTAGAGAATCTTCCAGAGCGGGCATCATTTTTCTGTTAAGATATTCTCCCAGTTCTCCTCCTAATTTGTTGTGCTGAGTGAAGAGATGGGTGAGGGTATATTGGTAATCTGCACCGTTACTAACATGATTATCAATAAAAACATCTGGCTGTAACTGGTGAAAGATTTCATAGAAAGTGCGGGTGTTTTTAGTATCGGCCTTTATAAAATCCCTGTTTAAATCGTAATTCTGTGCATTTCCTCTAAAACCATATGCTGCTGGTCCGTTCTGGTTTGTTCTTGTGGTGGAATTTCGGTTAAGTGCTCCACCCACATTATAGATGGGAATAGTGGCAATTATTGTATTCTCCGGGACATCTATAGAATCACCAGCCAAATCCCGAAAGAGCATCATTGTAGCATCAATACCGTCACTTTCCCCGGGATGAATACCATTATTCACTAAAATTACGGTCCTATCCTGTCTCAGTTTCTGCAGATCAAACTCCCCCGAAGGACTAAAAACCGCCAAATGTAAAGGCTCACCACTATCTGTAGCTCCAAATTCAGTAAAAGTTACGGTTGTATAAGCTTCATCGAGCTGGGAATAAAAATCCAATACTTCAGGATAAGTTGCTGTCTCTTTCCCTTCAGATTTTTCAAATTCTGTTTCAAAATCATAATCTACCACCAGGCGGTATTTAGATAAATCACAGGAAACAATGACGGTTAAAAGTAGTAAAGCTACTATTGCTTTTTTCATTTGAGCGAATTTAATAGGGTGACATCTCTAACAGTAATTTCTTATGATGTCTGCTTCGGGCATTTCTAAAAGCTCTTAATAATAATCGGTAAACATAGTTAAAACTGCTATAGCTGCCAAAACTAGTAGGCTTGTGTCCTCAATTTAACGCTTGTTAAAGGAAACCTAATCAGCTTATAAAACTTTTCTCTGCACAAATTTCGGGGTATTTTTGGGAAAATTGCTTTAAAATGAAAAGAAAATCAACTATTTTAAGTGTTTTCATTGCTTTAAGTATAAGCACGTCTGCACTTTCACAGTTTAAGGAAGTAAGCGAAGGAAAGAAGGAGGAGCTATCTAAAAGAGCTCCAGATGTAGTGCAGACGGCTGTTGGTCGGCTTGAACTTCCTGCACCTTTTTCTTCCGAATCTGTTACTAATGAAAGTAAGGTTATAGGCTGGTCCAGTAATAAGCCGGAAGCTCCTGAAGGTTTTGTAGTCACATTATATGCTGAAGATCTTGAACATCCCCGCAGAAGTTACGTGGCACCAAACAACGATGTTTTTGTTGCAGAATCTAATGATGCCGAAAAAAGTGCTGACCGGATTACGATGTTTAGGGATACAAATGGCGACGGAATGCCGGATGAGCGTTATGTTTTTATGGAAGATCTTAATCAGCCATACGGAATGCTGATCCTGGATGATTATTTTTATGTGGCTAATGTAGACGCTCTAAAAAGGTTCCCTTATAAAGAAGGACAAACTTCTATTGATGAAGAAGGGGAGACGATACTGGAACTGCCCGCAGGCGGTTACAACCATCACTGGACGAGGAACATTATAGCAAACAAAGAGGGAAGTAAAATTTATATCACTGTAGGTTCTTCCAGTAATGCCGGGGAACACGGGATGGAAAAGGAGGAGCGAAGAGCAAATATTCTGGAAGTAAATCCTGATGGTTCCGGAGAGAAAGTCTACGCTGCAGGAATAAGGAATCCTGTTGGAATGGACTGGAATCCGGTTACCGGAGAGCTATGGACGTCTGTAAACGAGCGTGACAAGATTGGGAATAAATTAGTTCCAGATTATCTTACCAGCGTGAAAGAAGGAGGCTGGTATGGCTGGCCTTTCTCATATTTTGGAGATATAAAAGATCCGCGTTGGGCAGAGGATCCGCACCTGGAGCTTGTGGAAAAAGCTATTGTGCCAGATGTACCGCTGGGTTCCCACACTTCTTCCTTGGGTCTTACTTTTTATGAAGCAGATCAATTTCCTGAAAAATACAAGAACGGAGCTTTTGTTGGGCAACATGGTTCCTGGAACCGGGCCGATCTTGCAGGTTACAAAGTGGTATTCGTGCCTTTTGAAAATGGGGAGCCGCAAGAACCCGAAGATTTTCTTACCGGCTTTTTTGCAGATAAAGATTCCAGTAAGGTTTATGGCCGACCTGTTGGGATAACTACTTTGCCCGATGGCTCTTTGCTGGTAAACGATGATGATGGAAATGTTATATGGAAAGTCTCTGCTGAATAAAAAATAGAACTATTGAAAAATATAATTATAGCAGCCTTATTATTTACCTGCTGCGGAAAAATTTTTGGTCAAAACATAAAGGGTAGAATTATAAATTCAGAGAATTCTGAAGCAATTGAAGATGCGAGAATAGAAAATCTCACTTCAGGAGCAGTAGCTTTTTCAGATGAAAATGGGAATTTTTTCCTTGAAAATGAAGACCTTCCGGTAGAGCTGGAAATAAGTTATTTAGGTTTTCAGAATAGAAGTAGAACAGTTAGTTCGTACACTGAAGAATTGGTGATTTATCTTGATCCTTTTCGGGATAATCTTTCAGAAGTAATGATCAGGAGTACTATTATTCCCAATGAGCTTCAAAAAGTCCCGGCTTCAGTAGGTGTACTATCAAAAAATGATCTTCAGCGTACAGATGCGACGGCATTAATGGACAATTTTAATTATGTGCCGGGAATGTACGTAAATCAGGGCGCTTTAAACACCAATAAGATCAATATTCGAGGTATTGGAGCCCGTTCTCAGTACAGTACTAACCGTATTCAGGCGTATTTCGACGGAATTCCGATGACTACGGCAGAAGGTGAATTGACGCTGGATGATATCGATCAGGAATCTTTAGAACGGGTAGAAATAATCAAAGGACCTACCTCCAGTATCTATGGAGCCGGTTTGGGAGGTTCAATTAACCTTTATTCGGCTAGTCCCGATGCCAGGGGAACCACTGGAAATGTCAATTATCAGCTTTCCAGTTTTAATACCTCCAAAAAAGTCGTTTCGGCTTCTCACAGTTCAGAAAATACCAGTCTTTTTGCTAATTATTCGCACTTAAAAAGTGATGGTTACCGGGAAAATGGAGAATATGATCGTAAGTCTGCTCTTGTAAATGCGAAGCTTGTAACTTCTGAGAATAACAGCCTCTCATTTTTGGCAAATTTCACCAAACTGAAGGCTTTTATTCCAAGTTCCTTAAACGAAGATGATTTTCTTAATGATCCTGAAACGGCTGCCTATACCTGGGGCGCTTCCCAAGGATATGAATCGTACGATCGCGGACTTTTAGGCCTGGCATATAACCATCAATTCTCTGAAAACTTCAGCAATACCACAAGTATTTATACAAATTTCAGAAATGGATACGAGCCACGGCCTTTTGATATTTTAAAGGAAGAGCGACTTTCGGCCGGTGCGCGTACAAAATTTAACCTGGATACTAATATTGGAGATATGGCTTCTCAGTTTAGTTTTGGTGCAGAATATTATAATGAATGGTATGAGATTGGCACTTTTGAGAATCTTTACGAGGAATTCCCAGACCAGGGAAGCGTGCGGGGAGCACGGTTGAGCAACAATGAGCAGGTGAGGGATTATGCTAATTTCTTCGGACAATTAAGTGTGGAATTAGCTGAAAACTGGAATGCAGAAGCAGGTGTTAATGTTAACACCACCGGTTATACGTTAACAGATTTATACGCTGAAGATGAGGTGGACCAATCTGGAGATTATCGCTTTAATACTATTTTTTCTCCGCGTATAGGAACAACTTATGAAGTTGCTCCGGGTAAAAATGTTTATGCTTCTATAAGTCACGGATTTTCTACTCCCACAGTAGCAGAGACTCTAACTCCCGATGGGCAAATAAATACAGACCTGGAGCCGGAAACCGGAATTAATTATGAAATCGGGTTTAAAGGAAACTGGATAAATAATAGATTGTATACCGAAGTCGCGCTTTATTCCATCCAAATTGAAAATCTGCTTGTCGCGCAGCGTGTTGGTCAGGATCAATATGTAGGGGTAAATGCAGGAAAAACCGACCATAACGGAATTGAATTCTTAGCCCAATATAATGTGGAACTGGGAGCAGGAATAACCGGTAAACCTTATATAAATGCTGCTTTTAACTTTTTTGAATTCGATGAATTTATAAATGAAGAAGAAGATTTTTCCGGAAATGAATTGCCTGGAGTTCCGAAGTCGACAGTCAATCTTGGCTTCGATCTTTCGACAGATTGGGGGCTAACTTTTTATAGTAATTACAGAGCGGTGGGTGAAATTCCACTGAATGATGCCAATTCAGAATATGCAGAGAACTATCAATTGGTAAATCTAAAAGCAGCCTACAGCCTGAATGTTTCAGATTATTTTGAAATTAATTTCAACGCCGGAATTAATAATGTCTTAGATGAACATTATGCGGCTAGTGTCCTGACCAATGCAGTTGGCTTTGGTGGCTCCGCTCCAAGATATTATTACCCGGGAAATCCGAGAAATTATTTTGGCGGAGTAGGAGTGAGTTATAATTTTTAATCTAAATGTTTATCCAGACCTGACAGGTTTTCAAAACCTGTCAGGTCTAAACCAGTAAGTTGATAATTGCCATTTCTAAGTACAGACTTAAAGATTTCAAACTGTGAGGTCTTTTATAAATTCTATTTTCTCCTGACCACATCAGGTACCATAAATTCATAGTTCCCCCCATGCCTGATTACGTCGCGTACCACTGTGGAGGAAATATGGCTCTTTCCGGAGGAGGTTATAAAAAATACAGTTTCGATTCCCGACATTTTAAAGTTGGTCTGCCCGATCGCTTTTTCAAACTCGAGATCGGTGCCATTTCGGAGTCCGCGAAGGAGAAACTGTGCACCTTCACTCTTACAAAAATCAACAGTGAGACCCTTGTACGTCATCACTTTCACCTTCTCTTCATTTTTGTAGGTTTCTTCAATAAAATGCAGCCTTTCTTCAAGGGAAAACATATATTTTTTGTCGGAATTTGTGCCTATAGCGAGAATAATTTCATCAAAAAGAGGAAGGCCCCTTTCGATAATATCGGTATGCCCTAATGTAAGAGGATCGAACGATCCCGGAAAAACTGCTTTTCTCATAGCTTAATGTTGTACTGTGACGTAATTTACGACTTTAGAATTTATCCTGCTCCAACGCAGCTTCGATGGCACTCCCGTAGAGATCCTGCAAACTTATTCCTGCTTTTTCTGCCTGCTGCGGTAAAATACTTGCTTTGCTAAGGCCCGGTGTCGTGTTCATTTCAATAAAATGCGGCTCCCCGTTATGAAAAATAAATTCTGAACGGGTAAGTCCTCTCATTTTTAATTTCTTGTAGATAAGAATAGATATTTCCTGGACTTTTTTTGTTTGCTCTTCAGAAATTCTGGCTGGAGTTATCTCCTGAGACTTTCCTAGGTACTTAGCTTCATAATCGAAAAATTCATTTTCTGAAATAATCTCGGTCACCGGCAGTGCTATCACTTTTCCTTTATAAGTGACCACGCCCACAGAAACTTCAGTTCCATCTAAAAAAGACTCAATTATAGCTTCATTATCTTCTTTAAATGCAGTTTTTGCGGCAGGTATAAGTTCTTCTTTCGACTTCACTTTTGTTATTCCGAAGCTACTTCCGGCACGATTCGCTTTTACAAAACAAGGCAGGCCTACTTTTTCCACAATTTCGTCCGGATTTATAGTGTCCTCTTTATTCAGAAAAAAATTAGTAGCGGTTTTTATTCCGTAAGGCTTTAAAACGCTGATTAAATCCCGTTTGTTAAAAGTAAGTGCGGCCTGATAGTAGTCGCAGGAAGTCTGCGGAATGCCGACCAATTCCAGGTATGCCTGTAAAAGCCCATTTTCGCCAGGTGTACCATGAATGGTATTAAAAACGCAATCAAAGGAAATCGCTTCACCCTGGATCCTAACCGTAAAATTACTCTTGTTAATAGGGTAGGGCGTATCATCATCGGTCACCACAAACCATTCGCCTTTTAAAATATGGACGCGGTAAGGTTCGTACAAGTCACGATTAAGATGTTGATAAACCATATTTCCGCTATTAATAGAAATGCGGTACTCACTGGAATAGCCGCCCATGGCAATGGCAATTTTTTTCTTCATGTTCAATATGTCGTGATTAAAATCGTTATCAAAAATATCACTAATAACGGGTGCATCCAAAACCGCGGGGTTTTATATCTTTGCTTTTTAAACCAATTTATGGGAATATTTAGATTTATCTTCAGCAAAACTTTTTTAATACAATTAGTTTTGGCAATAATAGCCATTGTGGTTATTGCATATCTGGCTTTACAATGGCTGGAATATTCTACTAACCAGGATCAAAGGATTAAAGTGCCCGATCTTGCAAGGATGTCTCTGGATAACGTAGAAGATCGTTTGGACGAGATGGATCTTCGGTTTGAGATTTTAGATTCTGCGAATTTTAATCCGGATTTTCCCCGCTATTCGGTAATTGAACAAGTTCCCGAACCTGGTAAATTTGTAAAAGAGAACCGAAAAATTTATTTGACCCTCAACCCATCCGGGTATAGAAAAGTCACTATTCCAAATAATTTAATCAGAAAAACCAGAAGGCAGGTGGAGCCAACCTTGCGTTCTTTAGGATTTGAAATTGGGGATGTTACTTATAAACCGGACATTGCTGAAGATGCGGTGCTGGAAATGCGGCATAAAGGCCAGCTGGTAGAGGCGGGAGATGAGCTCATGAAAACGTCAGTTATCGACCTGGTGTTGGGAGATGGTTCCGGTAGGTACGGGCAGGATGAGGAAGAAGAGGAAGGAACTGAAACGGATGTGGAAGAAGAAATAGAATTTTAATGAAAGAAGAAGAAGGTCACGAAATAGAAGATCAGGATGATGAACTTTATGAGCATCATAAATTTGTAGCCGAAAAAGGCCAGAATCCGTTGCGGGTGGATAAATATTTGATGAATTACATCGAGAAAGCCACGCGGAATAAAATTCAGAAAGCGGCAAAAAGCGGAAATATTTATGTAAATGAAGTTGCCGTAAAATCGAATTATAAAGTAAAAGCGGGAGATGTGGTGCAGGTGATGTTTGAGCATCCTCCTTATGAATTTTTACTTACTCCTGAGAATATTCCGCTGGATGTAGTTTATGAAGATGATACGCTGCTGGTTGTAAACAAACCGGCAGGAATGGTGGTGCATCCTGGCCACGGAAACTACAGTGGAACTTTAATAAACGCGCTGGTATACCACTTCGAAAATTTGCCAAATAACAGCAGTGACCGTCCCGGTTTGGTGCACAGAATAGATAAAGACACCAGCGGACTTTTAGTCGTGGCCAAGACAGAGCAGGCTATGACGCATCTCTCGAAGCAATTTTTCGATAAGAGCAGCGAAAGGGAGTACGTAGCGATTGTGTGGGGAAATGTGGAAGAAGATGAAGGAACTGTAGAAGGGAATATTGGAAGACACCCAAAGAACCGACTGCAGAATACCGTTTATGAAGGAGAAGACGCCGAAAAAGGCAAACCTGCAGTGACGCACTTTAAAGTGCTTGAAAGATATGGTTATGTGACGCTTATTTCCTGTAAGCTGGAAACAGGCAGAACGCACCAGATTCGGGTTCACATGAAGCATATTGGTCATACACTTTTTAATGATGAACGCTATGGAGGAGACCGAATCTTGAAAGGGACTACTTTTACAAAGTATAAACAATTTGTAGAAAATTGCTTCAAGGTACTTCCAAGGCAGGCGCTCCATGCAAAAACCCTTGGCTTTGTACATCCCAAAACGGAAAAGTGGATGAGCTTTAACACCGAAATTCCGCAGGATATGCTAGATTGTATTGCCAAATGGGAGAGCTACGCAAAGAATCAGAAAGAAATTCTGGATTAAGCTTAATGAAATAAGCCTTCTCTATTATTTCATAAAGAAGTAATAACATCTCTTTTTTCATTTAACATCATTAGGCTTATCTTTGGGTACAAATCCTCAGATCATGAAAATTGTTGTTTCTCCGGCGAAAAGCCTGGATTACGAATCAAAATTACCAACTACACGCGGTACACAGCCGCAATTCCTGGAAACAACTGCAAAACTGAATCGTAAGCTTGCGAGAATGACTAAAGCTGAAATTTCAGAATTGATGGGAATAAGTGATAAGCTGGCCGACCTGAATTACACAAGGTATCAGAAATTTCAGGAAGAACATAATAAGAAGAATTCACGTCCTGCTGCTTACGCTTTTGCGGGTGATGTGTACACCGGACTCGATGCTTACACAATTCCGACAGAGAAACATGACCGGCTGCAGGATACCCTAAGGATTTTATCTGGCATGTACGGAATTCTAAGGCCACTGGACCTCATGCAGCCTTACCGGCTGGAAATGGGAACTTCTATGGGGATAGAAAGGAAAAAGAATTTGTACGAAGTTTGGCAGAAGAAAGTAACTCAGGCGCTTAATGATGAATTAAATGATGATGAACTTTTCATCAATCTTGCCAGTAACGAATATTTTAAGGCTGTTGATGCCAAAGCTTTAAAAGTTCCGGTTATTTCCCCGGTATTTAAGGATTTTAAAAACGGAAAACTAAAAATTATCAGTTTCTACGCAAAAAAAGCCCGTGGTTCCATGGTTCGCTATATTATAGATAAAGACGCACAGTCTCTGGAACATATAAAAGGTTACGATTACGACAATTATCGCTTTAGCCAGGAACATACTGAGAAAGAAAATGAGCCTGTCTTCATCCGGTAGAACGGATCTTTGCAGGATTTTTATAAGATTGATATCGAACAGAAACAAGAATAAAGACCGCTTCGCTGCAAGAACAAAGATTTTTTTAAAGTGAGGAGTCGATAATTGCCATTTTGAGCCTACCATCTTATTTTTAACAACAGACAACAGAAAGAGGAATAAAGACCTCTTCGCTGCAAGAGCAAAGATTCTTTAAAATAATTTATTAGTCGATAATTGCCTTTTTAGGGCTGGCATCTTATTTTTAAACAATAAACAATAAAGAAAGACATCTTCCACCACACTCATCCATATCGTCCATTTATCCCAGAAAATGCCACTAAACTCATTGTCGGAACATTGCCACCACCGCGATTTACAAAGCGGCAGCTAAAGGAAGGAGACGTGGATTTTTGTTACGGCAGTCGTGACGGATTGCTATGGCGGGTGCTGGATAAAATCTTTGACATCGGGCTGCGCTTTGAAACCACTGAAGAAGCTGTGGAGCATCGAAAGCAGTGGTTAAGAAGCCGCGGCATTGGAATTTGCGATATGGTGGAAAGCAGCCGCAGGGATAAAATCGATGCTTCAGATCTTGGAATGCAACAGGTGGAACTCCGCAATATGGTTCAGATTCTTAGGGATCATCCAAATATTGATACGTTGCTATTTACAGGCGGAAACAGCAAAAACGGTCCGGAATTTTTCTTCCGGAGACATTTACGGGAAATTGAGAGTGACATCCGGCTGAAAGTAATCTCCAATGATGTCCCAAAGATTCACCAGTTCATTTTGGACGGAAGGTTGATTAAAACAGTTTCGTTAACAGCTCCTTCAGGGTCTGCCAATCGAGCAATTGGTAGTATGGAACTTTATAAATACTTAAAAAAGAAAAACCCTGAATTCAATACGATTGATTTCAGGGTTCTCCAGTATAAGGAGCATTTTTAAAACTATTGCTCCAAACTTTTCTTTTGTGTATCGGCCATGGTGGTTGGTTTTACCTTAAACTTTTTACGTTTAGGTCTTAGTTTTCCATGAGTGCCGATTGCGATTTTTCCGCGTTTGGTTTTTTTATCACCTCTACCCATTATTTCTTATTTTGCTGATCTTTGATTGTTTTATCATCAATATCAAAGTCATTAGTTTCTATATCGCGGTTTCCAATTTCTCCACTTAAAGGATCATTATCGCTTCGTCTTTGTTCTTTTCTCTTATTTCTACTTTCCTCTATACGTCCCATAATTTTCTTTTTTTAATTCTAAATTAAGATACGTCAATAAAGGGTGATTTTGTATTAAAGCCTTGTTAGACTTAGGTTAAACATTCCGGATCCCTTTAACAAATTCCGCAATTTTCCCCGTTCCCGTCATATTAATATGTTTTATAAATGCGCTGCCGATAATAGCTCCTTTGGCGTATTGGGTAGCCTGTTCAAAGGTTTCATTATCACCAATTCCAAAGCCTACCACCTGTGGATTCTTCAGATTCATACCATGAATCCTTTTAAAGTAATCTTTTGTTTCATCACTAAACCCTTTGGTCGAACCCGTTACACTGGCAGTACTTACCATATAAATGAATCCGTCGGAAACCGAATCTATAAACCTGATCCGTTCTTCGGAAGTCTGCGGAGTGATTAAAAAGATATTCTGAAGTCCGTGTGCTTCAAACGTTGCTCTGTACTCTTCATTGTAAACATCTACCGGAAGATCGGGAATAATGAGTCCGTCAATACCTGATTCTTCACATTTTCGGCAAAACCGCTCCACTCCATACTGAAGTATCGGGTTAAAATATCCCATAATAATTAACGGAATTTCCACGGAATCCCTGATTCCTTCCAGTTGCTGAAAAAGTCGGTTTGTAGTCATTCCAGCTTTTAGGGCTTTAGTAGAACTCTCCTGGATTGTTGGGCCATCGGCCAGGGGATCACTGAAAGGTAATCCGATTTCTATAAAATCGATTCCGCTTTTTTCAAGATCCTGGATGATTTGTACCGTGTCTTCAGGTTCAGGATAGCCGGCGGTAAAATATATGGAAAGCAGTTTTTTGTCTTCCTGCAGTTTTTTGGTAATTCGGTTCATTTTTATGTTTTAACTAAACCTGACAGGTTTTGGAGACCTGTCAGGTTTGAAATTATAAATTAAAATAGTCGATATATGTATTAAGATCCTTATCGCCACGTCCCGAAAGATTGACCACAACAATATCATCCTTTTTAAACTTCCGGTCTTCAAAAATTGCAAGAGCGTGGGAGGTTTCAATTGCAGGAATAATTCCTTCCAGCTTGGCCAGGTGCAAACCGGCTTTCATGGCATCTTCATCGGTAACCGAAATAAATTCTCCGCGACCGCTTCTAAACAAATTTGCGTGCATGGGTCCAACGCCGGGATAGTCGAGTCCGGCAGAAATTGAATAAGGTTCTGTGATTTGTCCATCTTCCGTCTGCATAAGCAAGGTTTTGCTTCCGTGGATAATTCCTTCTTTTCCCAGTGCTGAGGTTGCGGCACTTTCACCACTCTGGATCCCTTTTCCGGCAGCTTCAACAGCGATTATTCCCACTTCAGGATTATCAATATAGTGAAAATAAGCCCCGGCAGCGTTACTTCCGCCACCTACACAAGCCACTACATAATCAGGATTTTCACGACCTTCTCTTTCCTTAAGCTGCACTTTTATTTCTTCAGAAATAACCGACTGAAACCTGGCGACCATGTCCGGATAGGGATGCGGCCCAACAACAGATCCTATTATATAATGAGTGTCTACCGGATTATTAATCCAGTCCCTGATAGCTTCGTTAGTAGCGTCCTTAAGCGTACGACTTCCCGACTTGGCAGGAACTACTTTTGCTCCAAGCATCTTCATACGGGCTACGTTTGGAGCCTGTCGTTCGATGTCTACTTCCCCCATATATACGATACATTCAATACCCATAAGGGCACAGACGGTGGCCGTTGCAACCCCGTGTTGTCCGGCTCCGGTTTCGGCAATAATCCTGTTCTTGCCCAGACGTTTGGCCATTAAGATTTGACCTACGGTGTTGTTTACTTTATGAGCACCAGTATGACAAAGATCTTCCCTTTTCAGGTAAATTTTTGCATTATATTTTTTACTGAAGCGTTCCGCATAATAAAGCGGAGTAGGACGTCCTACATAATCTCTCAACAAATCCCTGAATTCCTTCTGAAAGGATTCCTCTTTCATGATGTCCAGATATTGCGAGCGTAAAGCCTCAACATTTGGATAAAGCATCTCCGGAATATACGCGCCTCCAAATTCGCCGTAATATCCTTTTTCGTTTGCCTGATAGGTCATTTTCTATGTTATTTATTGATCCTGTAAAGTTTCTAAAAACTTATAGGTCTAATTTTTCTGTAATACGTTCTTTAAACTGCCGCAGCTTTTCTGCATTTTTCAATCCCTGTTCATCCTCAAACCTGCTGTTAACATCTACTGCATAAAGCAGGTTTTCTTTTCCGTTTTCCTGAAACAAATTCATCAGTTCTTTTACCTCTTCTGCTTCTTCAAGCCCTATTCCTCCGCTTAAAAAAAATGGAGTAGAGGAGGGATAATTCTTCAGCACTTCCCAGTTGAAGGTGACTCCGTTTCCACCTTTATTTTTGCCTTTGGTGTCGAAAAGAAAGAAATCCACAACCCCTTCATATTCTTCTAGTCTGCTGAAGTCAAATTCTTCTTTTACTGAAAAAACCTTGATGATTTCAATATTTTTATCCTGAAGATTATCTCTCAATTGCCTGCAAAATTCAGCGGTTTCTCTTCCGTGAAGCTGAAGGGCTTGTAGTTGATACTTCTCAATTTTCTCCAGAATAAATTCCAGCGATGTATCTACAAAAACCCCTGTTTTTTTTACTTCTGAAGTAATCTCAGGAATATGAGCAGCCACATATCTGGGAGATTTCTCGTAGAATATCAATCCCATGTAGTCCGGCTGAAGCATCGCAATTTCCCGAACATTTTCCGGTTGCTTCATTCCACATATTTTAAGCCTGATATTTGCCATTTTTAAGGTGTCGCTTTGAGTCTTGACGGTTAGTTCAGTTTTGCAATAAATTCTGCTGCGCTTTTACCCGGATTGTCAGTTTTCATAAAATTTTCACCAATCAGAAATCCTTGGTAGCCATAATTCTTTAGATCCTTTATAGCTTCAACAGAACTTATTCCGCTTTCGGAGACTTTTACAAAATCATCGGGAATTTGCTTTGAAAGTCGCTTGCTAATGTCAGTACTTACTTCAAAAGTCTTCAAATTCCGGTTATTTACCCCAAGCATATCCAGGCTGGGCATAATCGATTTCTGAAGTTCTTCTTCATTATGAACTTCAAGTAATACATCCAATCCTAAATCTTTTGCAAATTGCGATAATTGCCTTATTTGAGCCTTCTCCAAAACTGCAGCAATCAGAAGAATTACATCGGCGCCATAGGCTTTTGCTTCCAGTAACTGATATTCATCAATAATGAATTCTTTCCTTAAAATTGGCATTTTAACACTGGCTCTTGCGTAAAGCAAATCCTCCAGCGATCCGCCAAAGTATTTTCCATCTGTAAGTACGGACATTCCTGAAACTCCGGCATCTTCGTAACCTCTAGCGACATCCTGAACGTTTAAATCCTGGTTTATAACAGATTTTGAAGGAGACCTTCTCTTGTGTTCTGCAATAATTCCGTTTTTACTGGATCTTAAAGCTTCAGCAAGAGAAACTGTTGCTCTCTCAAAAAGTGCAGAACTCTCAAGTTGCGAAACCGGAACCACCGATTTCTTTAGTTCAACTTCTTTGACTTTATCTGCTATTATTTTATCTAGAATATTCATTTTATTCATTTAATTTCTGAAAGGTTTTTTTTCAGGTCATGCCTCAAAAATGGCAATTATCGACTTAATTCCTGCAACTTCTTTAAAGCCAGCAATCCGTATCCGGAATTCAAAGATTCTTTAGCTTTTGCAAATCCTTCCTGTGGTGAAACGTTTTGGGTAGTTGCGATTGCCATTCCGGCATTGGCACAAACCACATTATTCTGAGCCTCGGTTCCTTTTCCCTTTAGAATATCCATAAAAATTTCTGCAGAACTTTCTATTGATCCGCCGCCTGCAATTTGTTCAGGATTTAATGTTTCTATGCCGAAATCTTCAGCTCCTAGCATAGCTTCTGAATGATTGGAAATAATTTTAGTTTTTCCGGTAAGCGAAATCTCGTCGTAACCATCCAGAGCGTGCAGAATAGTAAAATTCTTGTCTGTATTCTGATATAAATATCCATACATTCTCGCCAGTTCCAGGTCAAAAACCCCCACGAGCTGATTTTGTGGAAAAGCTGGATTTACCATTGGCCCCAGCATATTAAAAAATGTTTTTACCGCCAGGGATTTTCTGATTGGTGCTACGTTTTTCATCGCGGGATGAAAGAGCGGAGCATGTAAAATACATATTCCGGCTTTATCTATGCAACGCTCCAGAAAGTCCGGATCATTGCTGAATTTTATTCCCAGGTGTTCCATCACATTGGAACTTCCACTTACAGAGGATACCCCGTAGTTTCCATGTTTGGCCACATTAACACCCGCCCCAGCAGTTACAAAAGACGCGGTTGTGGAAATATTAAAAGTGTTTTTGCCGTCACCACCGGTTCCACAAAGATCCACAGGATTGTAGTCGCTCAAATCTATAGCAATGCATAGTTCCAGAAGTGCATCCCTAAATCCCTCAAGCTCCTCTATGGTGATACTCCGCATCATATAAACAGTGAGAAAAGCCGCAATCTGATTGCTGTTATATTCTCCATCTGAAATGTTGAAAATAACATGCTTCGCCTCTTCTTTGGAAATCGTCTCGTGATTTATTAATCTGTTGAGTAATTCTTTCATAATTCTCCTCTGTCTCCCCAAAATGAGAACATTTTTGAGGCAATTTTAAAGTTAAACTTACGCATTTGTGTCTGTTACTTTCTTCCCTTTGGTAAGGTTGAAGGAGGGGCTTTCTACCCAGTTTTTAATAATTCTTTTTCCTTCAGGAGTAAGGACAGATTCCGGATGAAACTGAACTCCTCTAATATCAAATTCTCTGTGGCGAAGGGACATGATCTGTCCGTTTTCGTCGTAAGAAGTTGCTTCAAGAACATCTGGTAACTCCTTTAGTACCACCCAGGAATGGTAGCGCCCCACCATAAACCCATTGGGCAAATCTTTAAATAAAGGTTCATCTTTTACACAAAGATTGATATTTGTGGCTACTCCATGATAAACAGATTCCAGATTCCCCAGTTTTCCTCCATAAACCTCGCCTATTGCCTGTTGGCCGAGACAAACTCCGAAAATACTTTTCGTCGATCCATATTTCTCGATAATTGGCTTTAAAAGTCCTGCTTCTGAAGGGATTCCTGGACCAGGTGAGAGCAGAATTTTATCGAATTCCTCTACATCTTCCAGCTCTAGCTGATCGTTTCTTCTTACGGTTACTTCACAATCCAGATCTTCAAGATAATGGACTAAGTTATATACGAAGGAATCGTAATTGTCTATGACTAATATTTTTTTCATGTTCTTTATGCTTTTGCGTTAGGGATTGAGGCTTTGTGAAGCTCTTTTTAAAGTTTTTCCTTTAAAAAAGCGACTGCCGAAAGCCCGACCCGCAGGGTAACGCCCATATTAAATATCTTCTGCAATTTCCAGTGCTTTGGTTAATGCGCCTAATTTATTATAAACTTCCTGCAATTCGTTTTCTTCTACAGATTCTGAAACCACCCCGGCGCCGGCCTGGTAATGTAACTGGTGGTTTTTGCTCACAAACGAGCGGATGATAATGGCATGGTTAAAATTCCCTTCGAAATCCATAAATCCAATAGCGCCACCGTAAGCGTCGCGATTCACATTTTCGTATTTCTCGATAAGCTTCATCGCGCTGTGCTTGGGCGCGCCACTAAGGGTGCCGGCGGGAAAAGTATCGGCAACCACCTGCATAGTTGGCGTGTTTGCATGTTTGGTGCCGGTGACTTTACTCACCAGGTGAATCACGTGAGAAAAAAACTGGATCTGGCGGTAATTTTCCACTTTTACGTTACTGCCATGCCTGCTGAGGTCGTTTCTCGCAAGATCCACAAGCATCACATGTTCGGCATTTTCCTTTTCATCTGCAGCGAGCTTTTTGGCCAGTTCGGCATCCTGCTCATCATTTCCGGTGCGTTTAAATGTGCCGGCAATCGGGTGAATTTCTGCCTGGCCATCTTTTACCACAAGCTGTGCTTCGGGGGAACTTCCGAAGATTTTAAAATCTCCATAATCGAAATAGAACAAATATGGAGAAGGGTTTACGCTGCGGAGCGCCCTATAAACATTGAACTCATCACCTTTAAAAGCCTGTGAAAAGCGCCGGGAGAGCACAATTTGAAAAACATCGCCACGGTAACAGTGCTTTTTACCCAACTTCACGTTTTCTTTAAATTCTTCGTCGGTAAGATTGGAAACAGGCTCCTGCTGACGTGTAAAATTGTAAGTAGCAAAATTACGAACCTTTATAAGCTGTTTTATTTCTTCAATCTTACTGTCTGTATTGTAGGTGTGATCAAATATATATGCTTCGTTATTGAAGTGGTTGATGGCGATGATATTTTGGTACACGGCGTAATACATGTCCGGCAATCCAAGATCTCCTTCTTTTTTCTTGATTTCCAGATCTTCAAAATATCTTACTCCGTCATAAGCTATGTATCCAAAAAGCCCATTATTGATAAATTTAAATCCTGAATTTTCAGCTTTAAACTGCTGCGAAAACTGTTGAATCTTCTGCGGAACATTTACCTCCTGGTCGATATTTGTCATTTTTCGACTACCATCTGGAAAAGTCTCCACGATCTTCTCATTCTGGATTTTTATGGAAGCGATGGGATTACAGCAGATATAGGAGAAACTGTTGTCGCTCGCGTGATAATCGCTACTTTCCAGCAGCAGGCTATTTGGATATTTATCCCGCACCTTTAGATATACGCTCACAGGTGTGATCGTATCGGCAAGAAGTTTTGTATGGGTTGTAGTTAGCTGGTACATTTATAAATATTTGCATTTTCCGGAAAAACCGGTAAATTTTAAATTGAATTATTCAAATTTTCACTCCTGCGGCAAATTTCAATCTCTTTACGTTAAGGAACAAAAGCAATAAAAAAAGGCTTGTCGTGAGACAAGCCTTTTGTATATATTTTTATACTATAGCAATGTTACTTCACGACGTTTGACGTAAGTTGCTCCACCACCAAGTATGTACTGTAAAAGTTTTCATTGCCTCAAATATAGAGATGAAATTTTAATTGACAAAGATTTTTCTCTTTTTACTTTTTTAGAAAAAAAACCGCGCAATTTGGGTTTGCGCGGTTTAAAAAATATTCAGTTGTTAGAACTTTAGATTTACATCCAATTCAAAATTGTCATGAATAGTGTTATCGCCCAAATTTGAGAAAAAACTTCCGGAACCATAACGCACATCAAATTTAGATCTGTCAATAACTACTTTTGCCAGAGCTGAATCTTCATTTATTTGTTGTTCGAAGGTTATAGGGTTGGTTTTTTCTTTGATAGAAAGGTCTCCCGATACGCCATAGGTGCCATTTTCTTGTTTTACAACATTTCGTACTACCAGTTTAGCAGTAGGATATTTATCTACGCCAAAAAAGTCTTCATTTTTTAAGTGATCTTCAAGTTGTTGTTTGTTTTTTCCGGAGAGGTCGGTTACTTTTATAGAAGTCATGTCCATAATAAATTCGCCACCTGTAGGCTCATTATTTTCCATGTTGAAATATCCTTCTTTAAAATTTATAGTTCCTGAGTGAGAACCTGCTAATTTTTTACCTTTCCAGATTACATTACTTTCCTGAGTTTTGATTTCTTTTTTCATAGTATATAAATTTGAATAATAATTATAAAGTTTTTTAGTTCCAGTTGTGGCTTCCAGCCAATTCTTTTTCAGAACAATTTTATATTTAAATGAATTCGAAAAGTTGTTCTTCGCTTTTCCGAACTTTTTTGGCGTCCTGAGCCGGATCTTCTTCACTTCGATGACCTAGAGTTGCTATAACTGCCGTGGTCATACCTTTTTCCTGAAGTCCCAGAATTTCATCAAATTTTGCAGCATCAAAACCTTCCATTGGGCAGGTGTCGATTTTATAACTTGCTGCAGCTGAAAGAAGATTGCCCAAAGCAAGGTAGGCCTGTTTTTGAGCCCAGGTGTTTTGATCTTCTGCCGGAAGTTTGGTGATACTATTTATAAGTTTATCCTTTAGACCGGCAAGATTGTCTACAGCTATATGTCGGATCTGACTAATGTTTTCTATATAAGAATCAACATACTTTTCGTCGATGGTCTTATAATTAGCAAAAACAACCAGGTGAGAGGAATCTGTGATCTGGGGCTGTCCCCAGGCTGCCGGCTTTAATTTTTCTTTAATCTGTGGATCATCAATAACAATAACCTTATAAGGTTGCATCCCATAGGATGAAGCTGAAAGCTGAATGCTTTTCAGAATTTTGTCCAGATCTTCTGAATTAATTTTTTTCGTGTTGTCAAACTTTTTGGTGGCATATCGCCATTCCAGATCTTCAATATATGTGCTCATAACTGTTGTATATACAATTGTTAATATAAATTTTTTTATTCACGGATCTTTTCCAGTAGATAATTAAGGTTAGAGATTTCCTCAGGACTCAGATTTACTGCGATTTCGTTCTCGACTTCCTCAACAATAGGGTCTAGCTCCTTTAATAGTTCTAAGCCTTTCTCTGTAATTACTATCTCAACTTTTCTTCTGTTTTCTTCACAAATGCAGCGGTCAACCAGCTTCTTCTCAAGGAGCTTGTCTACCAAACGTGTAGTATTGCTCATTTTGTTGACCATTCTTTCCTGAACAGTATTCAAATTTGCGGGTCTACCTTGCTGACCTCTTAAAATTCTTAAAACGTTAAACTGCTGTATCGAAATTCCAAATGGTTTTAAAGATTCCGCTACAAGAGTATTAGCCTTGGTGGTGGCCAACATCATATTGATCACCAATTTCTTCTTTTCAGGTAAAGGTTTCTTTGATTTTATAATCTTCTCAACTTTCATTTGTCAGAACAACATTTGTAGGTACAAATATAAATAATAATCTTTCTTAGGTTTGATAAAACAAAGTTAAAATTCCATGATATTACAAAGAGGGGAAAAATACTGATTATATAATCTATTTCTTTGCATCTTTTAGTATTTTTAATCCTGAAAATTTTTAAATAAAACATTATGAAAGAGCTTTCGCAGGAAGAATGGAGTAATCAATTAAAAAATGATAAAGATGCTGTTATCCTTGACGTAAGAACCGAAGAAGAAATAGAGGAGGGGTTTATTCCCGGTGCTAAAAAAATTGATATATATAAAGGACAGGGATTTATAGATGAAGTAGAGAAACTGGACAAGTCCAAGAACTATTACATTTACTGTCGTTCCGGAAAGCGCAGTGCACAGGCCTGTTCTATTCTCGATCAGAAGGAATTCCAGAATACATACAACCTGCTAGGTGGTTTTATGGAGTGGGAGGGCGAAGTGGAAGGAGATGAATAAACACAAATTTTCCTGTGCCACCTGAAGTAGTATTTTAAATGAAACACTGTTGGTTCTGTTTATATTTTTCCAGGTTATTATTCCTAAAGGATTAGAAAAAAGAATATTCTAATACTATAGTTTTTCTTTTACCGTTAAAAAGAAACTTAGGCTGCCTATTATTTGAATAATTGATATATTTACGGCCCAAGTCAGGATCTTTAAACCTACATTTATGAAGAAGTCGATATTACCTATTCTATTTTTCTTTTTATGTTTTTCATTTACTCAAGCCCAGGAATTTAGTTTTGGATTAAAAGGAGGACTGAATTATGCTATGGGGGGTGAAATTGTAGGTCTGCAATCCCTTGTGGACACTGAACTGGTATATAGCTCCGACACCTTTAATCCAGAATCATCAATTGGATTTCATGGAGGGGCTTTTATAGAAATGAGGTTTGGTAATTTTTTTATTAGGCCGGAAGCTTTATATATTTCTTCGGAAACAGAATTTACTTTAGTGAATATTACGTCTTCCTATACTGTTGATCAGCTTACCATTCCTCTATTAGTTGGTTATAACGTCTATGGTCCCATAGATGTGTATGCAGGGCCGGCATATAATAATATTATTGAGGGTAATCTTGAAGGTACTGCAAATGCTATAGTCGTACAAAATTCTCCTTTAGCAGCCCAAGCGGGTATAAAGGCCGGAGTAGGACGTTTTGAACTGGATTTACGTTATTCCCGTAGTTTGGCTTCTGAGGATTTACAAGAAATAAATGTGTCAAATGATAGCACAATAAGTGGAGGGGTTAGTGAAAGAGATGGTGTGAATCGAGCCAATTTTGACGGTAGATTACATCATGTGCTATTAAGCCTTAGTTTTAAATTATTTGACAGCTCAGCAAATCCTCGTCGAAGAAGTGGAGGATGTTATTTCTAAACCTTTAAGCTTTTGAAGCTGTAAGTAGCCCTTTTAGAAATTAAGGGTTTTAAAAGCCACATCTGTTTCTTATGAAAGAATGGATTATGTTCAATTTATTATGTTACAGGATCCTTCTTCTTCGTATATAATTATCGGTACATAAAACGACCTAGCTAGCTTCCCATAGCTATTTTCGTTCTTTCTGAAAGCAAGACCTTTCTTCTTTTTTGTTGATTATCTTTTCTCCTACGGATTTGTGAATAGAAAACTAACCCGTAAATAGTATTCAAAAGAAACTTTAATTGGCCTAAAAGGTACATCCAGAGTTACTTCTATTATTTTTTAGTTTTTTGTCTTCCGCTCAATTTAAAGCTCTCTTTACCGTATTACTGATGTTACCATTCTTAAAGCCTGGAAAAGCTTACTTTTTTTATCCATGATAATTGTTTTAAAGTATACTACGTAAGATAAGCTTCTAAAATTCTGTCGGGGAATGGTTAAAATAAATCGACTTTGGAAGAATTTAATTTTTTCCAAATGCTTCTGCCATCCCATATATTTTTAATGTTATAATGAAGAGAATCTGTTCTTTTTTACTTCAGTTTTGAAAGAATTTGCGTTTTTAAGAAATACTGTTAAATTTTTCTGAGTATCTCATGGATGAAAATTTACCATTCATCGGAAGCTAAGTTTTTGGGAAGAGTTTCAAATGCTAAAATTCTTATTCTTAGCGCATTTTTTCATATTTTAACATATTGCTATTCTATTTTTATTAACAGTGTAATAGCTACTATAATTGAATGATTCTTGTTAATATGCAATATTTAATAGATAATATTTAAATTAACCAGCATAAGAGGCATTATTCTCTTCTTCTAAATTTTCTGTTTTGAAAATTTTAACATATTCATAATGCTGAGCTTAGGAAAAAATTCCAATCTTAGTAAAGAAGAAAAAGATCATTATTTATACCCCAAAGATTGTATTCTCCATCCCCTATTTTTAAGATTATCCCCACACAGCAATTAAATATGTAAGACCAAAATGGGACTTACAGCGGCGAAGCCATAAAAACTCCTGATTGCACTTCCCCAATTATCAGTAAAATCCCTCTGAAGCTTATAGAACTAGTTATGAATTGAAAAAAGAGTCTGGTGAAAGATGAGTTGTGTAGCCATAATTTTAGAAAAACGGCTTTTTGCAAAAATTTGTTGGCAAAGCAATAGTAATAAATTAGGCAGTTGAATTATTCTATAACCCGAATAAGTAATTAAAATCTGATAAAAGGTCTTTGGCCTCACTTTAGTTTTATTAAAACATTTTATTATGGCAGAAGTTTCACATGTAATTTTAACGGGAGGAGTCGGGAGCAGATTATGGCCTTTGTCGAGACAGTCCAAGCCTAAGCAATATCTAGAAATTTTCTCAGATAAGTCTTTATTTCAACTTGCTGTGGAGAGAAATAGGCTTTTTTCAAAAAAGTTGATTGTAGTGGGAAATACAGGCAATAAGGATCTTTCAGAAAGAATATTAAAAAATATTGGACAGGATTTTTATGTGAATATAGTAGAGGCAACACCCAGAAATACGGCACCGGCAATTGCTTTTGCTGCTTTTTCTGCTGACCCAGAGGATATTTTGTTAGTGACACCTGCAGATCACATTATACAAGAAGGTGAATCTTATCAAGAAGCCGTTGAGAAAGCAATAGAACTTGCTAAAGAAGACAATCTTGTAACTTTTGGGGTGCAACCCACCAGTGCTGAAACCGGCTATGGATATATAGAATTTGAAGGCGAAAGAGTGGTATCCTTTAGAGAAAAACCAGATAAAAAGAATGCGGAGTCATATTTGAAGGCAGGTAATTTTCTGTGGAATAGCGGGATGTTTTGTTTTAAAGCTAATGTATTTTTAAATGAGTTACAGGAATTTGCTCCAGAAGTATTTAAAAGGTCCTATGAGGCTTGGCAAACTGCTGAAGAAGGGTGTCTAAATTCAGATATTTCCATGAAAATACCTTCTATAAGTGTGGATTACGCAGTGATGGAGAAAAGCGATAAAATAAAGGTGGTTCCGGCTAATTTTCAATGGAGTGATATGGGGTCTTTTGAGGCTGTATACGACTATTTTAAATCCCATGGTTATACCACCGATTCTAATTTAAATATGCAGCTTGGAGAAATAAAACCCACTTTTTTCGTAGGAGTGAATAATTGTATTCTTATTTCAACCAAAGATGCTAATTTGGTTGTATCTAAAAAAGCTTCTCAGGACGTAAAAACAATATACTCCTATCTGGAACAAAATTTTCCAGACTTAATACGATAATTTGCGACCTAGGGTTTTATTGTCCTTTTCCATAATAGAGGAGGTTTTCTTTAAAATATAAAAATAAAATGAAAAGAATTTTAGTAACAGGAGGTGCAGGGTTTATTGGTTCTCACCTTTGCAAAAGGCTGCTGGAAGAAGGTAACGAAGTGATTTGCCTGGATAATTATTTTACCGGGAGCAAAAGGAACATAATACCTCTGTTGGACAATCCGTATTTTGAAGCTATACGTCATGATGTTACCATTCCATTTATGATTGAAGTAGATGAAATCTACAATTTAGCATGCCCCGCTTCACCTGTTCACTACCAGTACAATTCCATAAAAACTATAAAAACCTCTGTGATGGGAGCTATAAATATGCTTGGGTTAGCCAAAAGAGTAAAGGCAAGAGTTCTGCAGGCAAGTACGAGTGAGGTATATGGTGATCCTGAAATTCATCCTCAGCCTGAAAGTTATTGGGGCAATGTAAATCCAATTGGTCCCCGTTCTTGTTATGACGAAGGTAAAAGATGTGCTGAGACCCTTTTTATGGATTATCACCATCAAAATAATGTGGATGTAAAAATTGTCCGCATTTTTAATACTTATGGCCCCAATATGAATCCTGATGATGGTCGAGTGGTTTCAAACTTTATAGTTCAGGCATTAAAAGGGGCAGATATTACAATTTTTGGTGATGGTAAACAAACAAGGTCTTTTCAGTATGTAGATGATTTGGTCGAAGGGATGACAAGAATGATGGCTACTAAAGACTTTACTGGTCCGGTGAATATCGGGAACCAAAATGAATTTACAATGCTGGAATTGGCAGAACATATTTTAGAGATAATTGGTTCTTCTTCCAAATTAGTATTTAAAGATTTGCCAAAGGATGATCCTAAGCAAAGACAACCAGATATCACTTTAGCTAAGAAACATCTCAATGGTTGGGAGCCAAAGATAGAATTGAAAGAAGGATTATATAAAACTATTGAATATTTTGATGCACTTCTAGGACAGAAAATATCAGTATAGAACGATCTATTTTATCAAGAAATTTTTTGATAATCATTACAATCAATTAAAAAATAATGAAAGTTTCAATTATAACTGTTGTCTATAACAATGCGGAGAGCATTTCGGACTGTATTGAATCAGTTTTAAGACAATCCTATGCGAATATTGAATATCTTGTTATTGACGGTGGTTCAACAGATGGAACCCAAAAAAGAATCGAGCCATACAGGGAAAGAATTGCTTACTACATTTCCGAAAAAGATTCTGGTATTTATAGTGCTTTTAATAAAGGTATACGAGAAGCAACAGGAGATATTATTGGTATTGTAAACTCCGACGATTTTTTGTTTGATGAAGACACCATTAAAAAGATAGTGCAGAACTTCAGAGAATCCGGAGCAGACTTATTATATGGCAAAGGAATTTACGTAAGTCAGAATGATGTATCTAAAATTAAAAGAATTTATCCCTCTAACCCTTTTAGAAAAAATTATTTGCTTTTTGGGTGGATACCTCTTCATCCGACAATTTACGTTCGAAGGGAAGTTTATGAGAAAAACGGACTTTATGATCAAAGTTATAGCATCGCCAGTGATTATGATATTTCTCTGCGGTGGTTTAAAAATGATGAGATAAAAAAGGTTTTTATAAATGAGTGGATAATAAAGATGCGACTTGGAGGTAAAAGTACTACGGCAAGTTTACAAAAGAAAAAGTCAGGCGAGGATCTTCAAATTATAAAAAAACATAATTTAATGGGGTATTTCACTCTTGCCTTTAAGATTGGTAGAAAAATACCACATTATTTAATTCCGCAGTTTATTAATATCAGAACTGCGAACAGAAAATAAGAGTGCTTTATTATAATCCAGATTACTTTTTCAAAAAAGTAGAAATTAGCTTCAATGTTTTAATGGATCAGGTTGTTAAAGCCTTTGGATTAAGACATTACAGCATTTAAAGAGCGTGACGTATAAGAAATAACAAAAGGAGTAATTAATAATATTATTAAATAAAACTTCAAATACTACTTCTACTTTTTTAAATCCACTCTTGCTGGTCCAAAATTGGATTTATTTATTTGTATTTCCCCTATAGTTTTTATTTAGTTTTTTAAAATTTAGAAACTATCATGAGGCTGTTTATAACATCTGCATATCCTTACAATTCAGAGACAAATTTCGCTGCTTACTGGCTAAGAGAATCGGCAGAATTGGATCCATACAAAATTCATTCTGTATGCGACGATCCTGGGGATGCAGATATTATTTTTTTTGTTGAACATCATCCAGATAACGATCCTTATTTTCTTAAGGTTCTCACCTCTCCAATATATAAGAAATTTAAGGAGAAATGTTATTTGTACCATGATAGAGACTGGGTCGTTCCTTTAATGCCAGGAATTTACCCTTCCATTAGAAAGAAATTTTACAGAGATAGTAGAATGGCATCGGGGCATTATATTGCAAGAATTTGTGAAAATGAAGCTATTAAATATGAAGCTGGGAAAATTAAACCTGAATATCTTTTTTCATTTGTGGGAGCAAGTTCTACTCATAGAGTAAGAACAAATATTTTAGCTCTTGATTATCCAAATTGTTTTCTTAAAGATACAGCCGGTAAGAATTCATGGATGCTAAACCCGAACGAAAAATCACAATTTGAACAGTCTTATGCTGAAATTATGAAAAAAAGCCTGTTCATTTTATGCCCACGTGGTTTCGGTCCTTCTACATATAGATTGTTCGAAAGTATGGAAATGGGTAGAGTTCCCGTAATTGTATCGGACGAATGGGTGCCAATTAACGGACCTGAGTGGATAGATTTTTCAATTCATCTAGCAGAAAAAGATGTTGACCAGATACCGCAAATACTTGAAGAAAGAAAGAACGAAGCTGAAGAAATGGGCTACAAAGCAAGAGAAGCTTGGGAAAATTGGTTTTCAAAAGAAATTAGCTTTCATCGTTTTGCTGATACTTTAAGCAGGTTACATCAGCGTGGGGCAAGTCAGAAAAATTATAAGAACTGGAAAGTTTATCTTCAATTTCTCATTCCCTTTCATTTTAAAAATTTAATGAGGTATACCAGAAAACAATTGCTTCTAACCAAAAAGAACTAGAATATTAAAATTAGTCATATATATAATGAAAATAGCATTTATAACAGGTATAACCGGACAGGACGGAGCATATCTAAGTGAGTTTCTTTTAAAGAAAGGATATATTGTTCATGGTCTTAAAAGAAGAGCTTCTCTCTTTAATACAGACAGGGTTGATCACTTGTATCAGGATCCACATTTAGAGAATCGAAATTTTGTACTTCATTATGGTGACATGACAGATAGTACAAATTTGATACGACTCATTCAAAAAATTCAACCTGATGAGATTTACAATTTGGCAGCGATGAGCCATGTGCAGGTTTCTTTCGAAATACCTGAATATACCGGTAATGCAGATGGTCTGGGTACTCTACGGATCCTGGATGCTGTCCGATTATTGGGACTTGAGAAAAAAACAAAAGTTTATCAGGCTTCAACTTCCGAATTATACGGAAAAGTGCAGGAAACTCCGCAAACAGAAAATACACCTTTCTATCCCAGAAGTCCTTATGCTGTCGCAAAAATGTATGCCTACTGGATTACAGTAAATTATCGTGAAGCCTATGGAATGTTTGCGTGTAATGGAATTCTCTTTAATCACGAATCTCCTATAAGGGGAGAAACTTTTGTCACCCGGAAAATAACTCGCGCAGCTGCTCGTATCGCTTTGGGACTTCAGGATAAAATATATCTTGGTAATCTGGATGCTCAAAGGGATTGGGGCCATGCCAAAGATTATGTGAGAATGATGTGGATGATTCTTCAAGCAGAGGAACCTGAAGATTGGGTCATTGCTACTGGAAAAACTACTTCTGTAAGGGATTTTGTGAAAATGGCATTTGATGAGGTGGGAATAAAATTGGAATTTGTTGGAGAAGGGGTTGAAGAAAAAGGAATAGTAAAATCCTGTGCCAATTCTCAATTCCAGCTAAAGATAGGGAAAGAGATTTTGGCTGTAGATCCTAAATACTTTCGACCTACAGAAGTGGAACTTCTCATAGGTGATGCTACTAAAGCGAATACAAAATTAGGCTGGATTCCAGAATATGATTTGAAGGACCTGGTAAAAGAAATGATGGAGAGTGATCTTAAGCTTATGCAAAAAGATCAACATATCCAGAATGGAGGTTATGAGATTTTCAATTATTATGAATAAGTAGATGTTTTTTATCTGAACAGTAGAAGTAAAGAATGCAAAAGGAATCTAAAATATATATTGCCGGGCATCGGGGTCTTGTAGGGAGTGCTCTTAAAATGAATCTTGAGAAACTAGGGTATCATAATATAATTACCCGCACTCATGAGGAACTGGATTTAACAGAAGCAAATGCAGTAGCGGCCTTTTTTTCCAGTGAAAAACCCGATTATGTTTTTCTCGCAGCGGCAAAGGTAGGAGGAATTGTGGCTAACAATAAATACAGAGCAGATTTTATCTATGAAAACTTAATGATTCAGAATAATGTGATCCATCAAAGTCACATACATAAGGTAAAAAAACTTTTATTTCTGGGTAGCACTTGTATTTACCCTAAAGACTGCCCCCAACCTATGACGGAGAACAGTTTATTGACCGGTCCATTAGAATTTACTAATGAACCTTATGCTATAGCTAAGATCGCAGGTTTAAAATTATGTGAAAGTTATAATATTCAATACGGGACGAATTTTATTTCTGTAATGCCGACAAATCTGTACGGACCCTACGATAATTTTAATCTTGAAACATCCCATGTGCTTCCAGCTTTAATTAGAAAAATCCATCTTGGCAATGCTTTAAAAGAAAAGGATTGGGAGGTGATTAGGGAAGATTTGGATAAGCGGCCGATAGGCGGTGTTTCCGGGAGTGATTCAGAAGAAGAAATACGGGCTGTTTTGCAAAACTATGGAGTCTATCAAGAATCGTCTTCCGGTACTCCAAATGTAAAGGTGGAAATCTGGGGGACCGGTAATGCCAGGCGGGAATTTCTTTGGAGCGAAGATATGGCGGAAGCCTGTGTCTTTATAATGGAAAATGTGACTTTTCAAGATGTTGTTTCCTTGGCTAGAAATAACACCCCCCATATAGCTGAGAACGAGCTCCGAAATACACATATTAATATAGGAACCGGTGAAGATATTTCGATCAAGGAACTGGCCTGTCTCATCAAAGATATATTAGCTTCTGAAGTAGATCTCTTTTTTGATATGGAAAAGCCTGACGGAACAATGAAGAAATTAACTAATCCCTCGAAGCTGCATCAATTGGGATGGAGGCATAAAATAGAATTAAAAGAAGGAGTTAAAAAACTCTATAACTGGTATATAAACCAGCCACCCTACAAGGGGTAGTCGTAAAAGGCTATCTCTGCACCTATTGTAAAATTTTTTAAAATGCAAAAGTCAGTCTTAATTATTCCTTTGTCTATTTTTATTCATTTGGTAATAATAAATAGCTGTTTGTATTTTTTTACTCCGGAAACTTACCTGGATTTCAATAGTATTCTTTACTATAATTTTTCGTGGTTATTGATTACTTACAGTTTGGATTTTTATCCCACTGCTAGAAAAGAGCGATTTATGACAAATTTCATGAAGATGCTGCAATTATACATCATTTTCGGTCTGGCATATTTTGCATTGTTTGCTTTTAAAAACCATCAGGTCTATTCGGATCAGTATCGGGTAAATGTATATTTAATCATCTGTTTGCTTTTATTGCTTTACCGGTGGTTGTTTTTCTGGTTGAGGAGAAAATATAGGCTCGAAGGAGGGAACTTTGTGAATGTAGTAGTAATTGGAAGGGATAAGAACCTAAAGAAGATTAGAAAAGTCTTTGATGAGCCAGATCTTGGTTATCGTTATATGGGTTATTTTGACAATGAAGCTTCTAATAGTTCAACATACCTGGGTGAGATTAAAAATTCTTTCCAGTATGTTATAGATAGTCAGGTTAATGAAATTTATTGTATGGTTTCGAAGCTAACGCAGGAGGAATTAAAAACTCTTATAACCTTTGCGGATAACAATTTGAAAAAGCTGAAAATAATACCAGACAACAAAGAAATTTTTTCCAGGGCTATGTCTATAGAGTTGTATGACACTATTCCTGTTTTAAATATGAGGGGGTCGCCAATGGACGGAGAATATGCGCGAATTGTGAAACGCGCCTTTGATATTGTTTTCTCGTCTCTTGTCATCCTGTTTTTGCTGTCGTGGATTACTCCAATTTTATATGTGCTTATTAAGTTAGAATCTCCAGGCCCATTATATTTTAAACAAAAGCGTAATGGTGTAAATTGCAAAATTTTTTGGTGTCATAAGTTTCGTTCAATGACTGTTAGTAGTGATGCAAATACTTCTATGGCTACACGAAATGACGTAAGAGTTACCAGAATTGGCAGGATACTACGTAAAACCAGTCTGGATGAGTTACCTCAATTTATTGATGTTTTTTTAGGCCATATGAGCGTAGTAGGACCACGTCCACATATGCAGCAACATACAACAGAATATGGTACAACGGTGGATAAATATTTAGTGAGACATTTTGTAAAGCCGGGGATAACCGGTCTTGCCCAAATTAAAGGGTACAGGGGTGAAATATTAAGAAAAGCAGATATTATTAACCGCGTACGTCTTGATATTTTTTATCTGGAGAAATGGTCACTTTTACTAGATCTAATGATTATATACCAAACCGTAGTTAATGCTTTAAAAGGCGAAGAAAAGGCCTATTAACTTTTTTTCCTATAAATTATTTACTTCTATATGTGCTTCCTGTACATTTTTAAGAAGACTTATAACTATAGAAGTTGCAATCACCGTGTAAACTACTAACCAATTAATTTAACAAACACAAAATTAACTACTTATGAAACATAAAATTTTCCTTCTCGTTATCCTGCCCCTGTTTTTTTCCTGTTCCCGTAACCTTGTGTACTTCAGCGATTATGCAGAAGGAGACATTTATACTGAGAAAATTTCTTCGGAAGCAAAAGAAGTGATTATCCAGCCAGGTGACTTACTAAGCATTTCTGTAACCAGTTTAAATCCTGAAGCAGATTTACCATTTAATCGCAGCACTGTAATGAATACTTTGGGAAACTCCAATAATGCAGTAGGTACAGCCGAGGGATATCTTGTAAATAGCGATGGTACAATAGATTTTCCTCAATTGGGGTCTATTGACGTAAAAGGACTTACTAAACCGGAATTAAAATCAAAATTAACAGATACATTAAAGAAGTATTTAAGTAATGCTATAGTAAATATTCGGTATTTGAATTATAGAATTACAGTTATAGGAGAAGTCAACAATCCTTCAACATTTTCGGTTCCTGCTGAAAAAATTAGCATAATTGAAGCATTGGGGATGGCTGGGGACATGACAGTGTATGGCAAAAGAGATAATGTGCTTGTTATTAATGAAACAGAGGGAGTCCGGAGAATTGTTAGATTAAATCTAAATAATAAGGAAGTTTTGAATTCACCTCATTATTATTTACAGCCAAACGATGTTGTGTATGTAGAGCCAGTAAATTCCAAGAAAGAGCAGGCTAGTATGACCAGAAACAATATTGCCCTCGTTCTTTCAGTCATTTCCACAGCATCACTCATACTTTTAAACTTAAATTAATTCTTAGCAAAGATGAAACCAAACCATATTTCACAAAAAGCTGAAGAAAAAGATATAAAGGAAATACTCTCTAAATATCTGGAGTATTGGTATATTTTCTTATTGGGCTTAATAATCTTTATAGGTGCTGCTTTTCTGTATTTAAGATACGAAGCAATACCTCAATATCAAATCACCAGTACCCTGCTTATAAAAGATAAGGATAAAGGTGAGGGTGCATCAAAATTCGAATCATTTGCGGAATTAGGTCTAATTAAACCATCCCGTAATATTGAAGATGAGATAGGGATTTTAACTTCTGCCGGATTAATGGAAGTTGCTTTAAGCGAGTTATCACTCCAGGTGCGGTATTATGTTGAAGGTAAGGTGAATGAAGTTGAAGTATATGGGAAAGATTTACCAGTATATGTCGAAATTAATAATTCCCTCCCGTTTTCTCATGGCCAGCGTCTAAGTATTACTATGCTGGACAATAAGAGATTTGAGTTAACAGAGGAAGGAAAGGATAATAAGAAGACGTATACTTATGGACAGGAGATACTAAAACCCTACGGAACATTTACTGTACTTTCAAGATTTGATGATCTGTCCTCAGAAATTGGAAATACAATTGATATGGAATTTATAAGTATTCAGGACTTCGCTGAGTACTATAGTGAACAACTTGAAGTTGAACCCGTAAATGAAACAGGTAGTCTTATCGCTGTAAGTCTTTTGGATCCAATACCTGAGAGAGGAGAAGATATTGTCACTAAGTTAATCGAAGTCTATACCCGAAAAGCAGTTGAATACAAAAACCGTCTGGCAATCAGTACGATCGAGATGATTGATGATCGTCTCCAGCACCTCACCAGTGAGCTCACAGGTGTTGAAAAGAATGTGGAGCAATATAAACAACAAAATGATTTAACAGATGTTAATTCTAATGCAGCTATTTATCTTCAAAAAGCAAGTCAGGCTAAAAGTGAGCTAGCAGATTACCAAACCCAGATTGATGTTCTTAACTCAATTGAGAATTACTTAAAACAACAAGGGCCGAATGCATCTTTGGTACCAAGTTCATTAAATATTCAAGATGCCACATTAGTTGGTTTAATTTCCAGGTTTAATGAATTGCAATTGGAAAAGCGAAGTCTTCTTCGTACAACTCCAGAGGATAATCCATTGGTGGTAGAAATTGATGAACAATTATCAGATCTTAGGAACAATATTCTGGAAAATCTGAATAATATAAAGGACGGTTTAATCATAACAAGAAGAAACCTTATGGCTAATTCCAACCGTCTGGAATCTCAAATTAGAAATGTTCCTTCTGCAGAAAGGGAGTTGCTTGCAATTAATCGGCAACAAAGTACAAAGCAGGAATTATATTTATATCTCCTGCAAAAACGTGAAGAAGAAGCATTATCCTTATCTGCCCCTGTATCGAACACGCGTGTTATTGATGAGCCAAGGTCGGGGAACTTTCCAGTAAGTCCCAATAAAACCTCAATTTACCTGGGCGCCATAATTTTTGGTCTTTTCCTACCTTTTTCTATTGTTTATATAAAGGATAATATAGACGATAAAATTCAGAGTGTTGATGATATTCAACGATTAACGAATGTGCCGGTTCTAGGAAAAATAGCTCATAGTAATGACAAAGAAATTATTGTTGCCACAGAAAAGAACAGGACACCTGTAGCTGAACTCTTTCGCCTTATCCGTTTTAATTTAAAGTTTATATCTGCAGGGAAGACTAATAAAATAATACTAATAACGTCAGATATGAAAGGAGAGGGTAAAACCTTTTTCACAATTAATTTAGGCACAAGTCTGGCAATTTCTGGAAAGAAAGTTATTGCTTTAAGTTTTGATTTACGTGCACCTAAACTTATGCAAGATATGGGCTTGTCCAATAAAGTTGGTGTTACAGATTATATTATAAATCATGATACTAAGCTGGAAGAAATAATTGTTCCCTCTCCTTCTGTGGAAAATCTCTTTTTTATAGACTCTGGTTCAACTCCACCAAATGCCGGGGAATTAATGCTTAGTGAAAGAATAGGTAAACTTCTTAATGAATTAAAAGAAAGATATGATTACGTCCTAATCGATTCGGCTCCTGTAGGTAAAGTAGCTGATGCATTTGCACTCGCTCCGCATATCGATTCGACAATTTTTGTAGTGAGAAGAAACTACTCCAATAAGGCTCGCCTGGTCACTATTCAGGATATTTATGAAAACAAAAAATTAAAGTATCCTATGGTAGTTTTAAATGATGTGGAATTTTCTAAAGCAGATACCTACGGGTATGGTAATGAGTAAATATTTAATAATAGATTCAATTGTAATTCAGAAGATGAATAAAATAAATCCAGCCTGATAAAAGATCCTTTCTTGGAAAAATTAATCGCCCGTTTGGGCCCATATTTTAGTAAATCTTCCTTAAAACCTATTGGACAGGTTTTTGGTTCCCAGCTCATAGGAAAAGCTTTAGGATTTTCTATTAGTATTTTCTTAGTTAGAGAACTTTCTAAGGAAGATTATGCTATTTATACTGTTCTATTAACTATACAGGGAATGCTGATTCCCCTCTCAAACTCTGCCATTTTTATTGGATTTAAGAAAATTGGAGGAGAAGTATG
The DNA here is from genome assembly GCF_031846525.1 of Autumnicola patrickiae. Lineage (NCBI taxonomy): Bacteria > Pseudomonadati > Bacteroidota > Flavobacteriia > Flavobacteriales > Flavobacteriaceae > Autumnicola > Autumnicola patrickiae. Next base: position 185,791 of record NZ_JAVRHM010000002.1, on the reverse strand, counting down.
GGAGGATATCGTTAAAATGTCCAGGCTTGTAAAAACCGCGAATCTTATTTCCCCATACATTATTGTATTGGCATTTTTACTGGTTGGTGGTTATGCGTTTTATATTCTTTATTTACAGGAAATAAGCGTAGGTAGAATAAGCTGGTTCTTGCTTTGCCTTTTCTTAATTGTTGTTCCTGAAGTAAAAACTGCCTTTATAAGAAGTGCTCTTTTACTACGAAAACAAATAGCCATTGTTCAGGTCTCAGAACTTGTAGGGCATGTAATAAGATGTGTTGGTATAATAAGTTTGTTGCTATTTCTTAAATCCAGTTTTATAATTGGGGCTATTTTCCTAATTACAAGTTTGTCAGCATGGATCTCATACATCTACGTAAAAAAAAAAGGGGAAATAACTGGCATTTCTGAATCTGTTGACGTGGACAAGGGTTACCAAAAGATTCTTTTAAAATATATTAAAATAAACTGGCACAATTCCGCCTTCTTTGCCTTTAAAGGACAAATTTCAATTTTTTTAATCGGTATTTTTGGAACTACCAGTTCATTGGCAGATATAGGAGCCTTATCTCGTTTTGCTTTGGTATTTACAATCATTACAGCTCTTTTTGGTAATATATACTCACCTGCTTTCGGTAGGTGTCAAAATCTAAGAAAGCTAAATAAGATGTATGTGGTTACTATGGTTAGTACAGTTTTACTGTGCTTTCTGGTGTTGTTGGTAGTATTTCTTATTCCCGAACCTTTCTTGTGGATATTAGGGGAAAATTATGAACATTTGGAACATGAATTATTTCTGATCTTCCTCAGTGGATCAGTAGGCTTATTATTAAGTATAAATTATGCCATAAATCTGAGTAAAGGATGGATAAAATATACCCCAATGCTTGAGATTCCAACAGATATAGCAGGTATTGTTCTTGGGGTTCTTTTATTTGATGTTACCACATTAACGGGTGTTCTTTATTTGGGAATCCTTTCCGCCGGAATTAATTTTTTATTACATCTGTTTAATAGTGTGGCAGGGCTAAGAGCACAACCTTCTACAGAATAAGATTTTGTCTCTAAATTCTCACCTTTTTACTAATTATGAAGGAGCAATGAACTCAAATAGAAAAATAGTGGTTTTAACTCCAGTAAAAAATGAAGCCTGGATATTGCATCGGTTTTTACGAGTAACCAGTATTTTTGCAGATGCCATTTTAATAGCAGATCAGCAGTCGATAGATGGATCTTTGGAGATTTATCCTCATTACCCAAAGGTGACTCTCATAAATAACGAGAATACTAATTTTAATGAAGCCGAAAGGCAGTTGTTACTTTTAAATAAAGCACGAGAACTTTATGGCACTAATACTATTCTCCTGGCAATCGATGCAGATGAGATTTTAGCAGCAAATGCCATGCAAACTGAGAATTGGGAAAATATGGTAAACGGGAAGCCAGGAACCGTTCTGTATTTTGAAAAACCTTCTTTCTATAAAAATACGTCTAAAGTAATTCGTTTTAATGGAGGGGGGTGGCCTTTGGGATACATAGATGATGGAGCTGAACATGAACCTTCAGAAATTCATAGTGTTCGTATTCCAAATCCTGAAAATGCCTCAACTCTTTATCTCAATGAAATTAAATTTCTTCACTATAACACTACACGTTTAAGTGCATTTAAGTCTAAGCTGCGTTTTTATTCAATTTTAGAAAATATAAAAAATTCCAGGAATTTGAGAAGGAGGTTAAGGATGTATAACAGTGAAATCGATATCCTGGAAATAGGGGACTACATTGAATCTACACCAAAAGAATGGCTAAAAAAGTGGGAAGAAAATGGAATTGAAATGCATTTAACACCAGAGGAGGATTATTACTGGTATGATTATGAGGCTCTGAAACTGCTACTACATTATGGTCCAAGAAGATTTTTATTGGACGATATTTGGAATTTTGACTGGGAGACTTTTAGACAAACAACTAGTCAACCTGAGTTAGGTGATTTTTCAAAAGAAGAAATAAAACGTCCTTTTTTTCCATTTAGCAAATTGTTGCAAATGTCTATCAAATCACTAGACAGGACATGGCAACTTACCAAAAGATTTAATAAATTTTCATTTAAAACTAACCATTGATTAAATAATTAATAATGATTACAATTGGTATTAACTACATTGGAGGGCCTGGACATGACTCTTCAGCTGCTATAGCCGTAGACGGCAGTTTAAAATTTGCAATTGCAGAAGAAAGATTAACAAGGAGAAAACAGGATTCCTCATTTCCTATAAAGGCTATTCAAGCCTGCCTGGACTTTGAAGGAATAAAAATAGAAGAAGTAGATGAAATGGTATTTGGATGGCCAGAACTAAATAAACATTTTGCTACAAGCATAAAATTAAATTTCACAGGAGCGCTTAAAGAAAGTTTTCCAAGACAGGCTTTAAACTATTATCGCAGTCTTACTTCCAGAAACGTTAAGAGATATATAGAATCTTATCAACTTAAACCAAAGAAAATAACTCATCTGGATCATCATTTTGCTCATGCCTGGAGTGTAGTTCCTTTTTTAGAAAGTGAAAAGTCCCTGATTTTTATTGTTGATGGCCGGGGAATTAGTGAATCAACAACTGTATACCTCAAGAATGGTTTTGATCTTGAAGTGCTGGAAAGAATTAATTTCCCTAATTCATTAGGTTTATATTATGCCGAAATGACTTCCATGTGTGGTTTTAGAAAATATTCTGATGAATGGAAAGTGATGGGCTTAGCGCCATTTGGAAAAAAATCTTTTGATTTGAGTCATTTAATTGCTTCAACTTCTGGTTCTCATACTGTTAATCATAAAACACTTTTAAACGTAGAACAACTGGCTTTAAATGGTAAGGTTATTCAAAGACCAGAATCTGATGAAGTAGCTATTAATGACGAAGACATTAAAGATCTGGCTCATTCTGCCCAATATCACTATGAACAAACAATCCTCAAATTCGTAAAGTATTATACCAATCTTTACAGCATCAAGTCCATTGGAATGGCGGGAGGGGTAGGTTTAAATTGCAAGGCTAATGGCTACTTAATGAGGGAATTACAATTAGAAGAATTTTTTATACAACCCGCAGCAACAGATGATGGTACTGCTATTGGAGCTGCATTATATCCATTCCATTTAAATAACACTATAAAAAAAGAACAATTTTACCCATACCTCGGAAAAGAATTTACGAACGATGAGATTAAAGAAGTGCTGGATAAATATCATCTTGATTACCAATTTATTGATGAAGTTGAAAAAGATGCAGCTTCAGAATTAGCTAAGGAAAAAATAATCGGATGGTTTCAGGGGAGAGATGAATTTGGTCCGAGGGCATTAGGAAATCGTTCTATTGTTTCAAATCCAGGTACTGCCAAGATGAAGGATAAGGTAAATGAGGTCGTTAAGTACCGCGAAAGTTGGAGACCCTTTGCACCATCCTTATTAAAAGAAGAGGCGGAAAATGTTTTAAAAAATATAAAATCTTCACCTTATATGATTTTGACAGACTATGTAAGTGAAGATTACGCCGAAAAAATACCTGCTGTTGTTCATGTGGATGGCACTCTGAGGCCGCAAACAGTAGATAAAGATATAAATCTTCGTTATTGGAATTTAATAAATGAATTTTATATAATTACAGGTTTACCCGTAGTAATGAATACTTCTTTCAATTTAAAGGGAGAGCCCAATGTATGTCATCCATCAGATGCAGTTCAGACTTTCTTTACTTCCGGTTTAGATATACTTTACCTCGGGAATTATAAAGTGAAAAAGAAGCCATAGCACATAAAATTGTTTGAAGAGTCTCCTAATTTCTGTATAGAGTAAATAATGAAAATTCTTTTTATATGTGGCTCCCTGGAACCAGGCTGTGATGGAGTAGGGGATTATACTGTGAGATTGGCAAATGAACTTATAAAGCAAGGCTACATAATATCCATTTTAGCAATTGCTGATCGTTTTACCGATGTAATTGTTAAGGAAAAAAGAGGTACACCGCATAATAATTTTGAAATTCTAAGACTCCCTTACAAGGAACCTTTTATTCATAAAGCAAAAGAATGGGTGGATACTCAGGATCCAGATTGGCTAAGTTTACAATATGTGCCATTTTCATTTAACGACAGAGGTCTTCATTTTGGTTTAAGTAAGGACTTATTGGAAATTGGAAAGAATAGGAAGTGGCAGATTATGTTCCATGAATTGTGGGTGGGAATGGAGAAAGGAAGTAAATTAAAATTCCATGTTTGGGGAATTCTCCAAAGGTTCCTCATAAAAAGATTATTAGAAAATTTATGCCCAGCCGTTATACACACGCAGTCAAAACTTTATCAGGCACATTTAAAAGATTTAGGCTATAGAGCGATTTATCTTCCATTATTTAGTAATATTCCAAATATCAGGAAAAGCAAATCAAATCTACCAAATGGAAAGTCAGAAAAAAGGAAGGAAGTAAGATTTATCGTTTTTGGCACAATTCAGAAAAACGCACCTATTAAAGAATTCGCAAAAGAGGCTCGGAAATTTCAAAAAGAGAAAGGAATTAAATTGAAGTTAATTATTGTAGGACGGGCACATGCGGAACAGGAACTTTGGAGAAAGATATGGGCATCAAATAATTTAGAAGTAGAATTATTAGGTGAATTATCTCCTCCAGATGTTTCAGACGCAATGCTAAATTCATCTGTAGGATTAGCAACAACTGTTTATCCAAAAATAGAAAAAAGTGGTTCTGTTGCTGCTTTACGGGAACATGATTTACGCGTTATATGTGTTGCAGGTGCCTGGCAGCCAAGGTTAAATACTTATATACCATCTAATAGTAGTATAATTCAGTATAAAATTGGCAACTTCAACTCCTGCTTAAGGGCTGCATTAGATACACAGAGAGAAATTCCTTCTGATATTTCCAGTATTACTGCAAAATTTATTAAAAATCTTGAAGCTGGAGTTATTTAGCAAAGACAGTAACTTTTAATTTCTGAACAAGTAATTGAATATTAAATGGTAATAATATCTCACCCGACAGCTAATGCTAATGTCAGGGCTGCAGCAGAAGGTTTCCTGGAAGCAAATCTATTATATGAATTTCACACTTCCTTAGCCTTGTTTCCCGATAGTCTTTTAGATCGAATTAGTAATTTGAGGCCATTTAAAGAACTGGGAAGACGTAAATTTGATGCACGTCTTGGTCCCTACACAAAGATGGAACCGTGGTTTGAGATTGGAAGGCAAATAGCACCAAAATTTGGTCTTTCACATCTAACTTCCCATAATGCCGGAATTTTAAATATTGATAATGTATATAAAAATCTTGATAAAAAAGTAACGAGGAACTTAAATCGTGCATCACTAAGAGGTGCTAGTGCAATCTATAGCTATGAGGATGGAAGCTTATTTTCTTTTCAGAAATCCAGGAGTTTAGGTTTAAAAAATTTTTATGATCTTCCTATTGGCTACTGGAGAGCAGCCTTTAATATTCTTAAAGATGAACAACTTAAGTGGCCAGAATGGGAAAGTACCCTAATTAATTTTCGTGATTCAAAGGAAAAACTGGAGCGCAAGGATAAAGAATTAGGTTTGGCAGATGTCATTTTTGTAGCCAGTAGTTTTACAGCGAATACTCTAAAAGATTATCCTGGTAAGTTAGGGCCTGTAGAGATAATTCCTTATGGTTTTCCCAAACCCAGTATGAACCCCCAACACAGTGTGGTAGAAGAAGCTCCACTTAAACTATTGTTTGTGGGTGGGCTCTCCCAAAGAAAAGGAATTGCAAATATGTTTGCTGCTGTTGAAAGTTTTAATTCTCATGTAAAATTAACAGTAGTAGGACAAAAGACTTCAAATAATTGTAAGGCTTTGGATATTGAACTCAGGAAACATCACTGGATACCCAGTCTTCCACATAAAGATATCCTGAATTTGATGAGGGAAAATGATGTTCTCCTTTTTCCTTCACTGTTTGAAGGTTTTGGCCTTGTCATTACAGAAGCTATGTCACAAGGAACTCCAGTTATTACCACAAACAGGACTGCAGGTCCAGATCTTATTCGTCATGGAGAGAATGGCTGGTTAGTAGAACCAGGATCTACGATAGCTTTAAAAGAATGTATTGAACAACTTCTGATTAATCGGAAAAACGTGGCCAAAGCCGGAAAGGCAGCGTTGGAAACTGCTCATTCAAGATCCTGGAAAGTGTATGGTAGAGAACTTGCAGAAGCTACTTCCAAATACCTGAATTAAAAGATAAAAATGGAGAGTTATAAGTATAATACATTAAATAGAGAGGTTTCCTCCTGGGAGGAAATACCAATGGATAATACTGCCATTCATGTTAAGGAAGAGAAGAGTTTAAAGGCGTTAAAAACCGGAATATGGTTATATTTTTTCTTGTTAATCTTTGAAGGTGCTTTAAGAAAGTGGGGCCTTCCTGGTCTTTCTGCTCCACTTTTAGTAGTTAGAGATCCTCTTGCTATTTGGTTGATATATTCTTCTTGGAAAAAAGATATTTTTCCTTCTTCGATATATCTTCAAATTATGATAATCATAGGGATAATAGGAATGGGTACTACCTTAATTTTTGGTCATCAAAATTTAGCGGTTGCATTATTCGGCACCAGAATTTTACTCTTACATTTTCCGCTAATGTTTATCATAGGGGAAGTATTTGACAGGGAGGATGTAGTCAAAGTAGGAAAAGTACTCCTTTGGTTATCGATTCCACTTGTTATTTTAACTGCTCTGCAATTTTATAGTCCTCAATCAGCCTGGGTGAACAGAGGTGTTGGTGGGGATATGGAGGGTTCAGGGTTTAGTGGAGCAATGGGCTATTTTAGACCATCAGGAACGTTTTCTTTTACATCTGGAAATTCTCTATTTTTTAATCTTGTAGCTTGTTTTGTACTTTATTTTTGGGTAAGTAGTACAAAAGTAAATCGTGTGCTCTTATTGCTGGGAACAGTTGCAGTTCTGGCTTCTGTGCCACTTTCGATAAGTCGTTATTTATTCTTTGCTATAGGGGTTGCTTTAGTTTTTACCTTTCTTGCAATATCCCGAAAACCTGAATATCTTTCGAAATTACTTGGTGCTGTAATAATTACAGTACTTTCAGTAGGAATTCTTGCCCAGACTGCATTTTTCCAAACCGCAACCGAAGCTTTTACTGCGCGATTTGAAACAGCCAGCAAAATAGAAGGAGGATTATCTGGATCATTACTGGATCGTTATTTTGGAGGTATGTTTACCGCAATAACTGAGACCAATAATTTGCCATTTTTCGGCTATGGTTTAGGCATGGGGACTAATGCTGGTAGCGCAATGCTTACCGGAGACAGGGCTTTCTTAATAGCGGAAGATGAATGGGCGCGGCTCGTTGGGGAGATGGGATTTTTATTAGGAATGGCAGTTATAGTGGTGCGCCTGGGATTTTGTTTGTATTTAACGATAAATAGTTATAAGAGGCTAAAAATCGGGGATCTGTTACCCTGGCTATTACTAAGTTTTGCGTTGCTTATTATTCCACAAGGACAATGGGCGCAGCCAACTTCCCTGGGTTTTAGTACCTTAATAGGTGGTTTAGTGCTGGCAAGTCTTAATTCCTTTAGCTCAGATGAAAAACCTTCCTGATGCATATAATTTTTTTTACTCATCCCGACTTTTTAAATCATCAAAGTATGCCACGGTTTACCCGAATGCTTGCTAGAGGTATGAAAGAGCGAGGGCATAAAATAGAGATATGGGCTCCTAAACCAACTGCATTTAATCTTCCGTTTCCTGCCTCACTTAAAAAATGGCTTGGTTATGTTGATCAATATGTGTTTTTTCCTATGGAAGTTAGAGGTCGATTAAAAAAAATAAAACAAAAGACACTTTTCGTTTTTACTGATCAAGCATTGGGACCATGGATCCCACTTGTTAGAGATCGTCCTCACATCATTCATTGTCATGATTTCCTGGCACAATTTTCTGCTGTTAAACAGAATTCAGAGAATCCTACTGGCTGGAGTGGTAAACAATATCAAAAAATGATTTACAGAGGCTATACAAAAGGAAAAAATTTTATTTCTGTTTCAAGAAAAACCAAGCGGGATCTTCATTATTTTCTACCTGCTAATCCTGAAATTTCAAAAGTGGTGTATAACGGCCTCAACAGAGATTTTTCTCCCGGAGAAGCACAAATGATGAGGCAATTTTTACAGGAGTACTTCAGGTTAGAACTGAGTTCTGGCTATATATTGCACGTAGGAGGTAACCAATGGTATAAAAACCGCTCAGGTGTCATCGAAATTTACAATTCCTGGCGGCATAAATACAATCAAAGTATCCCTTTGTTGTTAATTGGTCAATCACCAGATAAGAATTTAGAACAAAAACATGTTGACTCTCCTTACAAGAACGATATACACTTTTTGACTAAGGTGCCTGATGAGGTAGTAAAAACAGCTTATTCCGGAGCTACTGTTTTTCTATTCCCTTCTCTGGCTGAAGGTTTTGGATGGCCAATAGCTGAAGCAATGGCTTCAGGTTGTCCCGTGATAACAACAGATGAAGCGCCTATGACAGAAGTAGCCGGAGAAGCCGGATTTTTAATTTCCAGACAGCCTAAAAACTCAGTTAATATAGAAAACTGGGCAAATGATTCTGCGGAAGTGTTAAATACTGTGATTAATCTTACGCAGCAAAAGAGGGAAGAATACATTGGAAAAGGTATTGTGAATGCCAGGAGATTTGATCAGGATAAGGCTCTTGATGAAATTGAAAGAATTTACGGAATGGTTCTTTCTAAAACCAAAAATTAATGAAGGTACTTCATGTAGTAAGTGAGATGGATCCTGAATTAGGAGGAGTATCCAAAGCTGTTCGCACAATGGCTGCAGGTCTGCACCTTCATGGAATAAAAAGTGCAGTGGTAAGTTTAGATGATCCAAAAGCAGGTTTTTTCTCTGTGGAAGATCTTACTGTCTATGCGTTAGGGCCAGCTAAGAATCCCTGGAGCTACAGCAAGAAACTTGTACCATGGCTTATGGCTAATAGTCTGAAGTTTAATGCGGTTATTATTCATGGTTTGTGGTTGTATAATTCCCATGCCACCCGTATTGCTTTTTCCAAACTTCAAAAAAATAAAAAAAATATATTACCTAAGCTTTTTGTGATGCCTCATGGAATGCTTGATCCATATTTTCAAGAAGCTCCTGAAAGGAAACTGAAGGCGTTAAGGAACAAGATATACTGGAGGCTAATAGAATCTAAAGTTATAAATAACGCAAACGGTCTTTTATTTACATGTGAAGAAGAAAAATTATTAGCACGCAAAACTTTCGGGTCGTATAAACCAAAAAAGGAACTTGTAGTGGGGATGGGTGTAGAAGCACCTCCATCATTTAAAATGTCTATGTCTAAAGCGTTTAATGAGAAGTGCACCGGATTAAAAAACCGTCCATATTTATTATTTATCAGTAGAATTCATGAAAAAAAAGGAGTGGATATTTTGGTGAAGGCTTATGCGGAGGTGCTAAATGAAACTGTGCATAAAGATTTTGTATCAACAAGTTCTTCAGTGGATGTTCAGAAAAAATCATCTGTATTACCTGCACTAGTTATTGCAGGGCCTGGACTTAATTCTGCTTATGGCAAAAGCATCCAGGAGATGGTAAAAAAGAATAATAATTTATCTGAAAATGTTTTTTTTCCGGGGATGCTGGAGGAGGAGGCAAAATGGGGAGCATTTTATAATGCTGAAGCTTTTATTCTTCCAAGTCATCAGGAAAATTTTGGAATTGCTGTTGTAGAAGCTCTTGCTTGTGGGAAACCAGTTCTTATTTCTGATCAGGTCAATATTTGGAGAGAAATTGAAGCCTGTGGAGGGGGAATTATCGGGAGCGACACTTTGGAAGGAACTATCCACCTCCTGCAAAGCTGGGTAAACTCTTCTCCTGATGAAAGAAAAAAAATCTCCAGAAACGCTGAAGTGTGTTTTAGAAAAAATTATTCTGTAGGTTCTGTTCTGAAAAAGTGGAAAGAAACTATAGGGAGCCCTGACCCAGAAAATAAGCAACTTAAGCAAATTGTTAGTACTTAAAAGTTTTAAATGAAAGGAAATCATGAAAATGTTTTAGTGACCCTGTATGGTCCTAATTATATCCAGAATGACTGGACGATTCCGTGTATGAAAAGTTGGAAAAACATTTTAAATATATCCCATTCAGATTTTTATGTGTTACCAGACAAAACACTGAGTGCTACAGAAAAAAAAACATTTTCTGAATTAAATTTTAAGACTACAAATGCAGATGAAGAAATAGATAAGTTTCTTAATAAATATCCTGCCTTAAAATTTATAAGGGAAAATGATGCGACCTGGCGTAAAATTATAGATGTGGGAATAATTTTTAGAGAGGCTGAAAAAATTACAATTATCGATACAGATGTTTTTGTTAAGGATCAAATTAACCTGCCTCTTAAAGACATTGATATTGTATATATGAGAGAAGATATTCCTGCTTACAGAGGAAAATGGAATATGGTTTGGAAAGAGAAAATGGTGCCTGCTTTAAATGCAGGAATTGTAATAGTCGATCCTAAAATTATTGATTATGGGTATCTTGAATCTTTGGTTTTAAATTATTTGCAAGGATGTAAAAATTATTGGTGGTCTGAGCAATCTGCATGGGCGTGTCTAGCCGGAAAAAGTAAAAGAAGATTTGTTTTTTCTGGGGAGCAGGTACGGGTTACTTCAGGAATGCGCCAAAGGTCTGCAAAAGAAATCAGTAATAATTCATATAAATATTTCGGGAATAAAGAAATGATAAAAAATTATAAGGAATTTGAACCTTTGCTGTATGGAGGGTCCATATTTCATTTTGCAGGACCGGGAAAATATATGTTTAAAAAGAGTCAGGAGTATCTATTGCAAAATATTAAACCAAATTCAATTACCATAGATGCACACAATGAAGAAACACTAAACTTTCAGGATAAAATTTTTATCTCCATGAGATTGTATCTTAAAGAGAAATTTTAGAATATCATTTTATGCATAATACAGATACCTTTGTAGGACCATCATTTAGTATCCAAAATCGAGTAGGTCGGCTTTTTTGGAATGTCACTGCATTTTTTTTGTTTCAATATACTCCAAACCCTTTACATAGATGGCGGTGTTTCCTTCTACGCCTTTTTGGTGCTAAAATAGGCAAGGGGGTTCATGTCTATCCCGGCGTTAAAATTTGGGCACCCTGGAATCTTGAATTAGAAGACGAATGCGGAATTGGGAATGGAGCTACAATATATTCTCAGGGAAAAATTAAGATTGGAAAAAGAACTGTAATTTCCCAGGGAGCGCATCTGGTTGCCGGAACCCACGACTATACTAAGGCAGGATTCCCCCTTATAACGATGCCTATAGATATTGGAGCTAATGCATGGATCGCAGCAGAAGCATTTGTACATCCCGGGGTTATTATTGGAGAAGGAAGCGTAGTAGGTGCCCGATCTGTAGTTACAAAGAACTTGCCTGCATGGATGGTTTGTTCAGGACATCCCTGTAAACCCATTAAGCCAAGAGTTCTGGAAAAATGAATTTGTGGTTTTTAAAATAGTAAAAATGGTATCGATTGTAATTCTCACAAAAAACGAAGAAAAGGATCTTCCTGCAGCTTTAACTGCTATAGCATGGTGTAACGATGTTCATGTTCTTGATTCAGGCAGTACAGATGCTACACTAGATATTGCAAGGGAAAATAATGCAAAAATAAGCTCCAATGCTTTTGAAAGTTTTGGACAGCAAAGGAACTATGCCTTAGATCATTTGGATATTGAAAATGATTGGATTCTGTTCCTGGACGCAGATGAAGTTGTCACTAAAGAATTTAAGACAGCTATTTTTGAGGCAATGGAAACAGCCAGAGAGGAGATAGCAGGTTTTTATTGTTGTTGGAAGATGATGCTCGATGGAAAGTGGTTAAAACGCTGTGATAATTTTCCAAAATGGCAATTCCGGTTGTTGCGTAAAGGAAGAGCCAGGTTTACAGATTTTGGTCATGGACAAAAGGAGGATAAGGTGGACGGTGAAATCGAATATATTAGGGAGCCGTATTTGCATTTTGGATTTTCTAAAGGATGGACTTACTGGATAGAAAGACATAATAGGTATTCAAGTCAGGAAGCTATAGCCAGAACAATAGCTATCCCCCCTTTTAAAAATGTACTGTCAAGAAATACAAGCATTAGGAATCCTGCACTTAAATCCTGGTTAAGTAAACTCCCGGGATGGCCTTTTTTAAGGTTTTTTCAGGCATACATTGTTAATATGGGTTTTATGGAAGGAATACCAGGTTTTATCTATTGTGCGAATATGTCCTACTATGAATTTTTAATTCAAATAAAAATTCGGGAGCAGAAAAGAATTCCCAATTGATGATTAGCCCCAATCATGGTTCTATTGTACCTTTCTTATCACATTTTTTTCAGGTGCTGGTTTTATTATTTACTATACCGATGATCTGCGATCGGAAGAATCTTGATTATTGGCTGAAATTAAAGAAGTATAAAAATAAAGTTTACCCCAATTGTAGCAATAATTGAATTTTAAACCTGATTTTATGAAAATTGAATTGTTAATACCACTATGGTACACTTTAAAAAGATACACGATAAGACATGAAACCAGTGTAAGTAGAAGCTTTGTTGCTTATCTTTCCTCTATGTTCAGGGATTATATTTGGATTCCAATATACGCTATTTATTTCCTGGGAGGCCCTACCCTTTACCAGATCCAGGGAATAATTATACATATTATTGCCTTTTCAGTAGCATATGAAATAGGTTATATTTTTACAGATAATATTTCAATAAAAAAAGAAAATGAAAATATCCGAAAGCTTATATATAAAGATCCTGTCCCAGATGCAATCATTTACTTTTCTATTTTAATTAGATTTATAGTATTGGCAGGAATTCTTCTGCTCTTTAATGCGTGGGTAACTACCGAGATAATTATCCTATATGGTACAGTTTTGTTAATTTACTGGGTGTATGGTAATCTTAAGGAGGAATACAGGGTCCCTCTTTTTCTGCTGCTTAGGTTCTTTAAGGGTTTTGTTCCTTATGCTTTTCTTATATTAATGTTAAGTGGTCCCACTTTAACGCTTATTTCTCTCCTTTTAGCAGCAACAGCGTGTTTCTTTACCATAGAATATGCAAGCAGAAAACTGGATTTTCAATATGTTAATATTCAATTAATGAGGTATGTTTGGATACGATACCTCATTATATTGTTTTTTGTTGCCCCATATGTTTATTTTGGTCATATAGGTTTCCAGAAATTCAGTATGTTATTTACCATTTATGTTGCTATACATTTAATTATGATCATTTCTTCACTTGTGCGCCGTGTTTTAATTGGAGAATTCAGCTTAAAATATTTTCACAAGGAATTATAATAATTTTTCTAATTCACTTAATATGGTAAAAGTGAATTCAGCATTACTCTGACTAATTAATTCCCTGTAGAGATGGGCATTCTTCTTTCTTCAACGCTATCCAAATTCGAAATTTTCCAACGGTGTACACCATAATGATGATCTTCCCCATTGTGGTATAGGTAATAATCTTCTCCTACCTTAACTATTCCTCCGGAAAAAGCATTACCAGCCTGGCCTTTCACAGGGACTTCTTTAACGTGCGTACCAAAAAGACCTAACATAGCACCTGTATTAGCATTAAAATGCTGCCAGTAATTTGTTTGAGCCTGTTTCCAGAATTCTCCTCTGTAGTTCCAGAATACATGGTCTTCAATCGTGACGCAAACTCCTCCGGAATTTTGATTTACTCCATTTCCTATGTCAAATCTTCCATCTGTTGGATAATTACCACTATAACCCTCCGGGGTGTTTTTTGAAGTCTTCCATAAATATTTATTGTCTCCAACCTTTACTCCGCCTAAATGGTAATTCGTGCCGCCATTAGAGGGAATGTCACTGTTATAAGCTATTATAACATCTTCAGGTGTTACTTCGGGTAAGGGAGAAGAGATATATGAAGATGAAAAGTTGTAAGGTTCATCAAGAGTAATATTCTGTACAACTGCCAAAGTTTCTTTACCTCCCCAAATTGGATTATTCTCAGCGTCAAATCCCGTGACCTCACGTTTATACCAGATGGAATTATCTCCCGATTTTGAACCTCTTGGTCTTAATGTTCCATCATAATTCAAGACCTCTCCAAAACGACTTTGGAATAGACCGGTATATCTTATCCCTTTTTCGGTATCTAACTCTACAATTTCAAAGAATCTATCATTACCATTCTTGGTTGTAGATTCTATCTGGGCATACGTCCTCCCATTTGAAAGGGTTGCGATCCTCTTAAAACCTTCAGCCAGTCCATCTCTCTCATGGCTATCTAAATTTCCCCTCCAGTTCCTTTTTAATTTCCATGATCCATTAAAATTTGCAAAGGGCTTTGAATAATCAATTTCAAATTCATGATAATAATAAAATAGTCGCTCCGGGTGATTAGGGTCTATACTTACTTGCTTTAATGGATCCTGAGTCATAAGGCTGTGTTCCAATTTATCACCATTAAAATGTTGTACTCTGTGATTCCAGGTGTCATTTAACCAAACACTATTATCAGATTCATATGCTACAAACGTTATCCCTTTGTGAGGCTGGTGCTCATTTTGACTACTACCGAACATGAACTTGGTATCCTCGACTTCTGGTGATTCAGCATAAGCATTTAATTGTCCAAAAGTACGAGTTAGAGAACCATCAGAAGTATTATAAGTTTTCACCTGTTGACTTTTTCCATCAATAATAGAGACTGTGTTTCCATCATGCTCGCCTCCTATGGCCAATGCTTCATTTCCAGCAATAATAATTCCGGTAGAGGATAATGACCCATCTGTATTAATTCTGAATTTCTCTACTCCAGAACTATGGCCAACCCATAAATCTCCATTTCCGTTAGTATCAATAGAAAGTCTGAAAGGTTCTGAGAATGAAGAAATATCACGTACCAGAGCACCTGTGGTTTTATTATAAACTTTTATAAGATTTAGATCCCTGTGTGCGACAAAAAGATAGTTTCCATTCCTTTGTACATCCATTCCGGTAATTCTT
The DNA here is from genome assembly GCF_031846525.1 of Autumnicola patrickiae. Lineage (NCBI taxonomy): Bacteria > Pseudomonadati > Bacteroidota > Flavobacteriia > Flavobacteriales > Flavobacteriaceae > Autumnicola > Autumnicola patrickiae. Next base: position 170,650 of record NZ_JAVRHM010000002.1, on the reverse strand, counting down.
CCATTTTGATCCTGTACTCTGCTAATAATACTGGGAAATGTTGTGTTACCGGAAGGAGGTCGATAAGAGGAGCCGGAATTGAATATCCGAAAACTGTCGTCGCTCACTTTAGTGCCAAAAACAAAATTTTCCCTATCCGCATAAGGATCATAGCCACCCCAGTAAACTGTATTGGCATCAGAACAAACTACCCAACTCTCTTGCCCTCTGTTAAAGGGGTTCAAACTATGCAATTCTATTCTGTCATATGGATTTGCTAAGTTTATTTTAAATGAGGAAGGATTGTTTTCACCTTCATTATACCCAAGAGTTAAATAACCATAGTTTCCTTCTATGGTCATATCCATAATACGGGCATAACTTCCAATGTAAAATCTCCCTCCGGCAAAGTCGTCCGATGTGTTTCCTACCACACCTTCCCATTCGTATTTTACGTTGTTGGAGGTGATCTTTACATGGTAATCTCCTTGAGGAACATCCCTTCCTTCATCATCCCTCCCATCCCATTCGGGTGTTTCCCGGGTGCTCTCATAATCCTTGGGTACATTGTTCCATAGCGTTCTAACTAATACTTCTTCACTATTATAAACACCAGCGCTGGTGGTTACAATATTTCTATTTTCCACATTGTTTGCAGGTTCATCTTCCTCTTTTGTAATAAATATTCTGTCAAGTTGATAACCTTTTTCATGTATATAAAATTGGAGAGTATTGGTGCCTTCTTTAAAATCGAAAACAAGCTTATTTGTGGGAGAAGAAATGCCTGCCCCGCCGTGGGATGATGTCCAGGAAAATTCTTCACTATTGTCGTTCACGATACCTTCATATGCTTCGCTACTGTTGTTGGCTGCTACCCAGAAGGTATTACTTGAAATTTCTACCTTGCCCCGTACCCAAACTGTATACCTTCCCGCTTCACAATTGGGAAGGACAAATTCTATTTTGTCTTTATCGTTATCGGGAGAATGGTTATAATTTGGATAGGGATTTTCAAAAGGATACTTAGGAGCAACCACATACATACCAGCGCTGGCTCTTGAATCTCTAAATTTTTCAAATGTTGAGCCTATAAAATCTGCATCCTCAGCCTCAAAATACCATCCATTAGATGGATCCACTGCAGCAGCAGCTGGGCCATCCAGAGGATAGTAATAATTTTGAGCTGTTAAACTCCCGCAGAGGAGGATGAATATGGAAAATAAGTTTTTCATTTATAGTACAATATACGTGTTTGATCCTGTTTTTCTTAATATCCCTCCGGTGTAGGCTTCATTATTACCAAGTGCTTTGCTTCCTCCGGTATTACCATTTATAGTAACGCCAGAACTTCCTTTTACAGTAAGGGTAGTGCCATGAATTTCTAAATTTATAGTTTGACCCACAATCATATCATTAAAATTAGAAGTTATGGTAAGTGTGGCAGATGTCGTACAAACTATCGTATTTTCAATATCTGTATTTTTAATAGTCCTTGAAGAACCAAAGTCAACAATTTCCGCTTTTTTAGCATACTTTCGTTCCACCTCTTCCAGAAGATCTGCTTTTATACTATCTACCTGTGATTGAGTGTAGATTTTTGGAGCATTAATAAGACTTGAATAGTTGCCATCAAAATCATCTGTTGCATCTCTGTCCCAGTTTTCAAAGGAAATTGTATTTCCATTAGAAATGGTTAGTTGATCTTCATTTAAGGTGAGGAATTGTGAACTGTCAGCTGATTCTTCAGAACCTCCATTTGCTACCAGATCATCTACTTCTGCTTTAGTATAAACTTCTGGAGCATCAATGAGACTTGTGTAGTAGCCATCAAAGTCATCAGCAGCGTTGGTGTCCCATTTTTCAAAAGAAATACTATTTCCTCCTGAAATTGAAAGTCGGTTTTCTTCCAAATTTAAAGATTGTACGGCACCCCCATCACCTACATTAGCAGAAACCAAGCTATCCACTTGGGCTGTTGTATAAAGTTGCGGTAGATTTCTTAAATCAAAATAATCTCCGGAAAAATCATCAGAATTATCCATATCCCATCCTTCCAAAGAAATACTGTTTCCACCGGAAATATTTAATTCAGATCCTTCTAAACTAAGGGTTTGAACAGTTCCTTCAGAACCGTCCCTGGTAACTATTAAACTATCGACCTGGGACCTGGTGTAAAGTTCGGGAAGACCTTGTAGATCCTCATAGTTCCCTGTGAAAAATTCTGGAGTATTGGCTAAATCTTCGAAATCACCACTAAACAATTCCGGTCTGTTTTCCAGATCCAGATAATCTCCTGAAAATCCTCCTTTCCATTCATTTAAAGATATCGTATTTCCTCCTGAAATTGAAAGTTGATCTCCTTCTAAATTTAAAGATTGTACGGCACCTTCAGATCCGCTTCTGGTTACAATCAAGCTGTCAACTTGTGTTCGGGTATAAATTTCGGGCGTGTTCATCAAATCAAAGAAATCCCCACTAAACAATTCCGGCCTGTCTTCAAGATCAAGATAGCTTCCTGAAAATCCTCCATTCCATTCATTTAAAGATATCGTATTTCCTCCTGAAATTGAAAGTTGATCTCCTTCTAAATTTAAAGATTGTACGGTACCTTCAGATCCGCTTCTGTTAACTAAGAGACTATCAATTTCTGCTGTTGAATATAGTTGTGGAAGATTTCTTAAATCCAGATAATCTCCCGAAAAGTCATCAGAAGCATTCATATCCCATCCTTCAAATGAAATGCTGTTACTGCCGGAAATTTTCAATTCATTTCCTTCTAAACTTAAAGACTGTATGCTGCCTCCAGGTCCGTTGCTGGTTATAATCAAACTGTCAACCTCAGTTCTGCTGTAAATATCCGGTCTGTCTTCAAGCTCAAGATAACTTCCAGAAAAGCCTCCACCCCAATTGTTTAAAGAAACTGTATTTCCTCCTGAAATTGAAAGTTGCCCTCCTTCTAAACTTAAAGACTGAATGCTTCCTTCAGCTCCGCTTCTGGTTACAATCAGGCTATCGACCTGACTTTTGGTATAAAGCTGGGGGAGACCCGTTAAATCATTAAAGTTCCCACTGAAGAATTCCGGGGTATTCATAAGATCATTGAAATCACCACTGAAAATTTCCGGTTTGTTTTCAAGATCTATGTAGTCACCCGAAAAATCGTCAGAACTATCCATATCCCATCCTTCAAAAGAAATACTGTTTCCACCAGAAATATTTAATTCATCTCCTTCTAAATTTAAGGATTGTACGGCACCTTCAGCTCCGCTTCTGGTTACAATTAGGCTATCCACTTGGGATTTTGTATAAAGCTGGGGGAGACCCAGTAAATCTTCAAAATTCCCACTGAAGAATTCCGGGGTATTCATAAGATCATTGAAATCACCACTGAAAATTTCCGGTTTGTTTTGAAGGTCCATATAATTTCCGGAAAAGTTTCCATTCAATTCATTTAAAGAAATAGTATTACCTCCAGTAATAGAAAGTTGATTGCCTTCCAGGCTTAGTAATTGTAAGTTTCCTTCTGACCCGCTTCTTGTAACGATTAAACTGTCTACCTGATTTCTGGTGTATATTTCGGGCGTATTTCTTAAATCATAAAAATCACCGCTAAAAAACTCAGGTTTATTTTCAAGATCCATGTAATTACCAGAAAAGTCATCAGAGCTATCCGTATCCCATCCTTCAAAAGAAATACTGTTTCCTCCGGAAATGGAAAGCTCATTTTGATCAAGGTTTAAAGATTGCGCTACTCCGTCAGGACCGGTATTTGCTATAACTAAACTATCCACCTGGGTAGTAGTGTAGATACTTGGAACATCCTGCAAATCGAGATAGCTACCGCTAAAAAGATCCGGTTTATTCTCAAGGTCTGAGTAATTTCCGGAGAAATCATCTGAAGCATCCCTGTCCCAGTTCTCAAATGAAATACTGTTTCCTCCCGAAATTGAAAGCTCATTCTCAGTAAGGTTTAAAGACTGGGTAAATCTACCTGGACTTTCATTTCCCGAAAGAAGTTGGATGACTTCACTTTTAGTATAGATATCTGGCAGTCCGGTGAGACTGGAATATTTTCCATCAAAATCATCGGAAGCATCTTTATCCCAACCTTCAAATGCAGCTTCAAACCCGTTAATATCTGCATCAGAATAATGATAAAGATCTGAGATTTGAGCTTCTGAAATTGCACCTGAAAAATTTTCAGCTGTTTTTGAATGTAACGAATAAGGTACACTCAGGATCTGGCTTACACCTGTTATAGAATAATTACTACTACCTGTAGGATCCACCTGGGATTCTATAAAATAAGATCCCTTTGCCCAATTTATATTTTCAAAGCTTCCTCTGTTTACTATTCCCGTACCTATTTGGAGGGAAATTAAACCATTGCTATTCGTGGTAGTATAGTGGGTTTCTTCATAAACAGCTGTACCTTTAGCTGAGCCTTCGCGAATAAGTATTTTCAGATCGACATCAGAGCTGGTTACAAGTGCCTGGGAGTTATCTCTTATTACGGCCTGATAACTGATTTTCTCCGGGGTTTGAGCAAAAAGGCTATTAATGGTCAGGAGCAGTAGGGGGAAAATGGGGATCCATTTCATTGCTTTTATCTTTTAAGAATTTTAAATGTTTTAATATTTTTGTTTTGCTTAAAAACCTTGAGTATATACATTGCAGATCCTAAATTACTCGGGCTAATTTTTGTTCTGCGATTTTCGATTGGACCTAGTTCCAATAACCTGCCGTGCAAATCAAAGAACTGGTAGGAGTAACCTTCAGCCTTAAAATTAGATATTTCAATAATGAAAAATTCAGTCATAGGATTGGGGTAGGCTATAACCTCAATACTTGGCGGAAGGTTTTTATCCGTTTCATCCCCGGGAGGATTAGATTCATCTACAACAGCAGGAACTTCTTCAGATGCATTTAGAAATGGTTGCTGGATACCTTCGTTAATAGAATTATCGGTATCCTCATAAGTGAGATAAAATACCTGGCCTAAAGTAAAAGCAACAGAACCGCCATCACCATTAGCATCTCCTCCCGAAGGAACAATTACATTATGAATGGTATAACCTGGGTTTGCTTCAGGTTGCTCTTCCTGAGCCTGGATAACATGGGGTAGGAATAAAATAAGCAATAGGGACAAATATTTCATAAGTAGGGTTAGGGGCAGATTACTCATTCAAATTTTACTGCTATTCTTTTTGTTAATGATTTGCCAAACATCAAAATAATATCCGATAAAACAAACATTATAATCGATTAAGTGCTAAGTAGGAAAATACGTAGGTGGGGTGTAATCTTAAATTCTTATGATATCAAATGGGAAACTTTAAGGATAATTTAGACGTCTATTGTGGAAGGAAATGTGCTTTGAAAAAAGGTTGTAGAAATTGAAAATTCAGAGACATAAAAGTATCTCCCTGGTCGAAAAAGAATATTCTTTCTCATAAAGTTTCTGTGTTTTGAAAGTTCAGTAAACTTAGGTGTTTCCTACGTAATTAGAAATAATAAATGAAAAACCATTTATGTATAGGGTTTTGGTTTTCAATAATTTAAAAAGCTGTTTTGATCACGACAGGAATAAAAAATGAGGCACCTTTCTTACAGCTTGAAAGTTACTTTTTAAACTCATTTTCCAACGAGCCATGTGGAAATTCGAGTTAATGCGTGGCTAATTAAACGACTTATTATACGTAGGAAATATCTGGCGATGTCCAAATAAGTAATTTTTCAAGAAGAGGTAGGATTTTCCGCAATAGAAGGATTGCAAAAGGGGTTTAAAGAAGATTAAATCCTGGAGAAAATAGTCGAAAATTTTTTTTGAAAGAAAATAATTCTTGTAATCCTAAACTTACATCGCTGAAAGTCAGTAGAATGAATGTAGTTTTTTACTTACAAAAATAGGGTATTAAAAAATGTAATTAAAGCTCCTGACGTTAGGAAGAAATTCATAACTAACTTCAGAAATACCATTTACCCGATTTCTAATAGTAAGAAAAAAGATCCCGAGCCTTTCGCCTTTGTGTTCGATAATATAGCTTCCGGGAAAATCTTCATGGTAGATTTTATTGGTTGCTTTAATAGCCTCCCATGAAGCGGCAGAGTTTGGTTCCAGATTTAATGAATTGCAAAGAACTTCACTTAACATTTGTTCTTCCTCTTCTTTACTGTTGTCGTTAATAACATAGGTAGCTACGGGGGTTTCTTCCTGTTCTGGAAAAGTTTGAGGGCTGTCAATTAATTTTTGCCAGGCGTTTAAAAAGGAACTCACAAGGCTATTGCTTACTTTACCTAAAGATATTCCTATGGATTTCTGTTCTTCTTTTTTCGGGTTCTTTAAACCGACTTTTAAGCTCGCTGATCGACTTACGGTTATAGAAGAGACTTCATTTCTCACCAGGTAAGGATTAGGATATGTACAGAAAACCTCAGAAGTTTCTTTCATGACTATCAAGAATTAAGGTTTAAATATAATAAAATATAGATTAAGTGCAACATTTTTGGTAAAAATAATTCTTTTTGTAAGATAATTAAATGATTGGATATTAGTGATTTAGAGGTTTTATATGCCATTTCAAGGGTTTTTTATAATGGTGTGTAGGAAATTATGGTTCTTTGTCCATAGTATTTGTATTTGAGGTTGTAAAGGAAAGTGAATTAAAATGAAGGTGAAATCCTACGTATTATATAATTTTTAGCTGTTAAGGCTTTGCCAAGTTATTGTCCAAATTTGCAACTCTTGCTATATTAGGTATATAGGAATAAAAAATAAAAGCTATGATTCGAAACAGACAACTTATTTTCCATTTACAGAGACAGTTTTTGTCTTTAGTGCCTGAGAGCCATTTTAAAATTACTGGGGTTTTTTTGCTCTTAACATTTTCATTTTCGGCTTTTGCGCAAAAGAGTAATGTTAGGACAGACGCCGGTGACATTAAGGTTGAGGTGTTGGCAGAGAATCTTGATCATCCATGGGGAATGGCGTTTTTACCCGATAACCGGCTGTTGGTTACAGAGCGTGCGGGGACATTAAGAATTTATGATGAACAGGATAGTATCTCCCAACCAATCCAGGGTACCCCAGAAGTTTTTAATCAGGGTCAGGGAGGTTTATTAGATGTAGCATTGGATCCCGACTTTGAACGGAACAGCTACATTTATCTCTCTTTTGCTGAACCTGGCCAGGATAGTACGGCATCAACTGCTTTGGGAAGGGGACGATTTGAAGATAATGAGGTAAAAGATTTTGAAGTAATATTCAGAATGGAGCCAAAAGTTGAAGGCCCTAACCATTTCGGCGGAAGAATTATTTTTGCACAGGATGGAATGCTGTTTCTTACACTGGCCGAGAGATTCAAATTTGAACCCGCTCAGGATAATTCCAGTCATCTTGGCACTATAGTAAGAATCAATAAAGATGGCTCGGTACCGCAAGACAATCCCTTTACAGATCAGGACGATGAGAAGGATGAGATCTGGACATACGGTCACCGCAATATAGAAAGTGCTGCCATAGATCCAGGTACCGGTATGCTTTGGGTCGCTGAAATGGGACCTTTTGGAGGTGATGAGTTTAACCTGATTAAAGTTGGAGAAAATTACGGTTGGCCGGTAGAAAGCTGGGGTGATAATTACGACGGAAGTGAAATTCCAGATCCTCAACCCAATTCAGAATTTGCTGATGCCGTGGTGCATTGGACGCCTACAATTTCGCCTTCAGGTTTAATATTCTATACCGGAAGTATGTTTCCCGAATGGCAAAATAGCGCCCTCATTGGTGGATTGACAAGTAGCGGACTGGTAAGAATGGAGGTAAATGGTGAACAAGCCGAAGAAGTGGAGCGGATTCCTTTAACCGTAAGGGTAAGAGATGTTGAACAGGCTCCAGATGGATCCATTTATGTTCTTACCGACGATAAAAACGGTAAAATCCTTCGCTTAAATGCCATGGATTAATTAGCAGAGCGTGAAAATTAAGTTTTGATCTAAAGGACAGCCAAATTTTGGCAATTTTCGCACTTCATTACTTTTTAGACATAGAATTAAACCTGCAGTTGATAAGCTGCGGGTTTTTTATTCACATCATACATACCTCATATTAGAATACGAAAAAGACACCTTTAAAAAATGTCAATTATCGTCCTCCATTCCTTCAAGTGGTTGTTTTTTCCGCAGAAGAAAGAAAATTGGCAGACTTACCAGCTCTTGATTGGAACTTTTTCTTCCAGATATAATAGCGAAGCACGATATAAACTGGTGCAGCTATAAAGCCCAGGGCAATTCCAACCACAAAGAACAGGAAAGTGAGAATTTTAATAAAGACTTTAGTAAGGAAGGAACTTCCTTTAGGTATATACCTGCGGTAAGGCGAAAAAAGGTGGATATTGGCTATTACAGCGCTTGTAAGAAAGCCTACCACGGGCACAAAGCCAAGCAGAAATGACAGTCCGGCAATTTTATAAAATTTCTTGTCCTGATTCTTTATAAATTCTTTTACAGTAGGGGACTGAAAATGGGCGTTGCCGCAAAAATGGCAGTTTTGAAACAATCTGTTACTGTCGAGCTTGTTTCCGCAGTCTGCACATTTTCTATGAGAGAGAAGGTTTAACTGATGCTTCTCAACATTAACAATAAGTTCTTCTTTCTTTTGCCCAAATATTCCTATAGCATAAATTTGAGGCTGAAGTTTTTTGCAATTCACACATTTTACTGCAAAAGGCAGGTTTTTTTCTCCGCAATTAAAGCATTTCAGCTTTTGCTCTTCCAGCTTTTTATCATAGCGCTTCCTTATAAATACAAAAAAAGCAATGGCTGTAGCGTAAAGGATTACCATTATTATTCCTGTCCAGATAAGCAATAGAAAACCAAAAACTACGAGACTGTCTTCTATCCAGCTGGTGATGCGGCCGATAAAAAGATTGTCATCCTCATCTATATCTTCAAGAAAATCTAGGAAATCCCTCCTCAAAGTGGCGAGCCAGTGCACCATGAGGGCACCAAAGGCCAATACTACCCAAAGAGGATCAAATGCCGCCCACTGGACTTCCTGAAGAACTTCTACTGAAGTCTCATCCAAAAGGCTCAGGTTAATAGCTAAAAAGGCAATCGGTTTTAGGTAAGTTTCGGCGTTTTTTAGGAGGTTACGAACATCGGTATTCTTATCTCCAATAATTTCCAGCAGGCTTAAACTTCCAAGTACAATTAAAACCCAATTTCTGCTAATAAAAGCTTCTTCAGAGACTGCAGGGACACCTTCCAAGCCGGGAAAATATTCAGGATAAGTTAAGAGTAGGGCCGTTAAAAATGCCGGAAGAAATGTCCTTAAGGAGAACAGCGGAATTGAACCAATAATGGTGACAATTTGAACTATAGACATTTTTATTCTTTAGTAAATCTAAGATAAAACTAAAATATCACATTCGGGAGACGGTAAAATGGTGCGAAAAAAAGAAGATCTCGATTTTTGCCAATTATCGACTAAATGATGACAGATTCTGGGAACCACAATTTACCAGAAGAAAATATTGAGCATAAAGTCTTATAAGCAGATCCTATTCGCTAAGCCTGGTTTCTGATATTGATTTCAGCTTATAATTTGCATCCCAATGCGTCCTTATATTTAGATGGTAAGCCTGGTAATTTTCGTTTAAATTACGTTTGGTTCTGTGAAGCAAATGGTAGGTCGCGATATATTCGCCACTCTCCAGATGCTCAACTTTAAAAGAATCCCAGTCTACTTCTGAATGAGAAAAAGGAAATCTCACGCGCTGTTTTCTGGCCTCCTTCATTATCTCCTTAAGGCTAAAATCTTTGTTGCCGTACCATTCACATACTTTAGGACTGAGATATTTGGGGAGGGTTTCAATTTTATTGAAGTTCATGGCGTGGTAATATTCTCCAACAATAGATTTTAGTTCATGTTCAGGTACGGTTTCTTCTTCAGTAAAAGCGAAGGTGTAAACGGTAAAAAGCAGCATAAAAATTCCGAGGCAGGCAGCTACGAAAACTTCTGAACGATTAAAAAATCTTTTCCCAAAGACTCTTATTTTCTCTTTCTTCATTACTTAAACATTAAGTTCAATCCTCAAATCGTAAAAATTTTCTTACAAGAACATTCAGCAAATCTAAGAAAAATTTCAAAATTCAGGAGGTTGTTTTAGAACCGCTAAGAAGGATTTATAGAGTTGAAGATGATAAAGGAAAGATGGAATGTACTACAACCATTTCCCGGCAGCCAATTTCCATAACAAGATTAATTTTCTTCAGGATTTTCTGAAAAGAATTGCATTTTTATTTTTGAATAATCATCTGCCAATTGATGTATAAAAGAGTCCATTTCTTCTGAAACTGCTTTTAGATGCTTACTGTAAAGCTTTATTTTATGATCATCCAATTCGTCAGATTCCAGGGCAGAAGTTAAACCAAGCATATTTGCCACGGGCTTGCGAAGCACATGAGAAATATCAAAAAGAATCTTTTCCAGGGTTTGAATATATTTTTTTTGCGGAGTAACATCCTCAAAGGTTCCATACCATACCACCGTGTTATTGGGTTGCTTTTCTGGTTTAGCAAGAGCTCTGTGCCAGTTAATATCACCTTCTGCTGCACCAACTCTGTATTCTACATCCCAAATGTCTAGGTCCCTGGCAGATTTCTGAAGGCTTTTTCTAACCATTTCCCGATCCTCCGGGTGGACTACACTAAAGCAAATTGTGGCATCTTCTTTTAATTCTTTAGGGTTAAGGTTTGGATGTACTTCTGAAATGCCTTTGCTGATAAAAGAAAAGTATAGCCTGTTGTCAGGGGTAAGCTCCAGCTGGTAGATTACTGCGGGAGCAAGATCTGTAAGCTTTTTAATACGTGCGGAGCTAAGTTCTATTTTGTCGTCCTGTTTCTTCAGTACTTTGCGGGTTTCCAGATAATCTATGGCCTTGCCTGCCAGTAACTGTAGCATCTTTTTTTGTACTTCAGTAATAGTTTTTGGTTTGCTGTCAATAATGCAAAGGGTTCCTATCACATTGCCTTTCGCAGTTTGGAGTGGAGCACCGGCATAAAAGCGAATTTTAGGATCGTTAAGGACAAGGGGATTGTCCTTAAACCGAATATCATTTAGAGGATCTTCGACAACAAGTACTTCATTGGGGCGGTGGAGGGTGTGAGCACAAAAGGATGCTGATCTGGGAGTCTCCATCCGGTTAAAACCTTTGTTTGCTTTAAACCACTGGCGTTCTTTATCTACAATAGATAAGAGGGAAACCGGAGTGTCGCAAAGAGCCGAAGCAATTTCAGCTAATTCATCCAGATATTTTTCCGGGGGAGTGTCTAATATCTCCAATTGCCGGATCTCAAGAAGTCTTTCTTCTTCATTCATAAACTATAGTAATACACGGAGAGCTTTAAATTTAACTCAAAATTAATATTAGATCAAGCGAAAGTAAAAAAATTACTTTTTTACAGGTAGACGAATCAACAGGAAAACTATTACAAAACAATTTTTTCACCTTCTTCTGTATTAGTTAAGGTTCTGATAACCAATTAATAATAATCCTAGTCACTTCTTTGCAGCAGGTTGCTTTTTCTTTGTTCTGAACAACTTCAAATCTGGTTTAAATGGATTTACTCATTAAAATTAAAATTCTCAATCACTTTATTACATCTTATGGATATCCTGAAACGATAAATCAGCAGTTCAAATCTTTTCAAGGTTAGGTAGGGGAGGTATACGGTACTTTTATTTATGTAAATCTGAAATAGCAACTAAAACAATAAAAACAACCAACATTTTAAAATTCACAATCATGAAAACACTAATTTTTAATCTTGTATTATTTGTATGGGCTGGCGCTGTAAGTGCTCAGGGAATCGTCGAATTAAATGAAACCACTGTTTCATTTGCTCCAAATGCTTCTCATATCACCAATAGCGGAAATAAATATTTCTATAATGTAAGTGAAACTTATACTGGGGAATTTGAAAAAGATCCTTTAGCTTTTATGGAAAAGAACTTTGATGTAGACCGCTTTATCCTTGAGCTGAAAGATAAGGATATGGATTCTTACCAGGTGAGTTTTGTCACCCTAAAGGGTTTTCTAAAAGTGGATTTTGACAGAGAAGGCAAGGTGGTAAAAACCTATCAGAGGTTCAGGAATATAAAATTGCCCAATGCTCTTTCTCACGAAATCTACAGGGACTATAAAGGCTGGAACATTTTAAGGAACCTCTACGTCGCAAAAGGTAGAAACGGTAACATAGACAAAGAATTTTATCGTCTTAAACTGGAGAACGGCAACAAAATACAGAATATTAAAATAGACAGGACTGAAGTGGCACCCATTGAATTAGCCAGTAATTAAAATATAGCCATCTTCAAAACTCGGGACGGACTAAAGATCAGAGACATTGATTTTAGTCCGTTTTTTTTGTTCTGTTTTTATTGAATTTTTCTTTTTTAGTTTTGTATTAATCTCAATTTTAAGTCGTTCATATCGTATTTCAGGCCATCCGCATCAGTTTTTAATTATCGGCAATTTTATTTCATAATTTTTCGGGCTGGAAGCTTTTCCGAAGAAATAAGAGGAGATAAATTTTAGCTTTTAGGAATAACATATTCATAAAAAGTATAAAATTGCAGTAAAATTACTGATTATGAGAGCGTTAATAATTGATGATGAAGAACTCGCTAGAAAGCGGATTTTAAACCTTTTGGAGGAGGTTCCGGAAATTAAAGTTGCAGGGGAATGTTCTAATGGTAAAACAGCCATAAAACAGATAAACGATCTTAAGCCCGATCTCATCTTCCTGGATATTAATATGAAGGATATGAATGGGTTTGAAGTTTTACAGAAAATAAATATTTCTCCTAAGCCAATTGTGATTTTTGTCACTGCTTTTGATAATTATGCCAGCAGGGCTTTTGATGTGGATGCTTTTGATTTTCTTTTAAAGCCTTTTAAAGATCAGCGGTTTTTTAAAACAATCAGTAAAATTCTGAATATTTCCCGCAGTGAAGCCGATAGTAATTTTGAAAAGAAAATAAGGGAATTGTTCAACATCTATTCCAGGGAAACAAAAGGTGGGTCTTCCCCGGTTAAAATTCCGGTAAAACAGGGAAATAAAACAATGCTGTTGGATCCTTCAGAAATAAGCTACATCATCGCTTCCGGTTGTTATGCCGAAATTTTTACTAGCAATAAAAAGTTCGTTCTCCGGGAATCTTTAAATAATCTAGAAGAGATGCTGGATACTAATATTTTCTTTAGGATTCACAGGTCTACGATTCTTAATCTTAATCATGTAAAGGAAATTGTGCATTCAGATTACTCTGAAATTGACGCCCGAATGACAGATGATAAACTGCTACATATTAGCAAATCCAATAAAAAACAATTCCTGGAAAAAATAGGAATTTAACATGAAAATTCATCTTAAAAAATACCTGGACGTAAAACTTATCCTGCTTTTAACCGGGTTTTATGCACTTTTTAATATCGTGTATGTGGCTAAAGCGGCTTACATGCATCATTATTTCCCAAGGATGCCGGAGTTCCCGTGGCGTGACTTCCTGTTGTACAATATTTTGGTGGATTGGGTAGTGGTGGTAACGTACATGACGCTTATCGCCATTAACACCAAAAAGCTGCTGAATAAAAATTATTCGTGGGTTAAAATTATTTCCATCCACACGCTTTTTTCGATATTAATCGGATTAATTATCAGGATGATATTTGATATTTTTGGGATCCTTGCCGGTCATATAGATCCTTCAGAATATGAATTACAGGAGAGTTTTCACCGGTTTGTGGCGGTAATGGAACTTAATTTTTTGATCTATTTCGCGATGATTTTCATCATTTACACCTACTATTATTTAAAGCAAGTAAAAGAAGCAGAGAAACGCCACAGCTTGTTAGAGACTCAGTTGGTGAATACGAGAATGAAGATGCTTTCTTCCCAATTGCAGCCGCATTTCTTGTTCAATACGCTTAACAGCATTTCGGTTTTGGCAGATCTGGATGCCGGCAAAGCGAAGGATACTATTGCAGATCTCAGCGATTTTCTGCGGGAAATATTGTATAGCAGCGACGAAAATGAAATTAGCCTTGGAAAGGAATTAAAAACACTGGAATATTATCTTAATATATTGAACATCAGGTTTTCAGATCATTTAAAGATTACAAAGGTTATCGATGAGGAGTTACTTAACAAGAAAGTACCGGCGCTTATCCTGCAGCCAATTATCGAAAATTCAATTAAACATGGATATTCCTACGGGCATACAGATCTGGAGGTTCACATATCGGTACAGCAAGAAGGGGATCACCTGCAAATAAAAGTGGAAAATAACGGAGAGCCAATTAGGCTGTCTGAAGTTGAACTACAGAAAAAAGGGGTTGGTTTGGCAAATATTAAGGATCGTCTTAATAATCTCTACGGAAGTGATTTCTTTTTTAAGATTCGTAACAAGGAAAACAACGTGGGAGTGGAAACGATTGTCTGTATCCCGCTGAAATAATGCCTTTTTCTTCTGAAATAGTTTAAATTCAGTAACATTCAGCGCTTTTTGTTATTTTTTCACTGTTTTTCGTGTGGAAAGCAGAAGGAATTCTTCTTAAGAAGCATTTTTAGCTGAAAATGTTAAATTTAAAGGTTATAGGTACTTCATTATAAGTATTTTATAAGTGAAAATACCATATTTTGGGTATTGATATGTAGCTTCAGAAGTATTAATTTCAATTTTAACAAAAGACAACTATTCTTAGTTTAATTTGTTTTAGTCTATAGTTAAAAATGCCAGTTTTCGACCTTCAGTTTGAGTAGGGGCAACCTGAAGGAGTGGAAGCTGGTATTTTTATTAATTGCACTTATGTTGCTGAAGTCTCTGGATTTCGTTTTACAGTTTTACCCTTTTTAATAAGCAGCGTAACATCTTCCAGCGCCAGATAAAGACAGGGTACAATAACCAAAATAATGGAGGTGGCAAAGATAATTCCGAAGCCCAACGAAATAGCCATTGGGATAAGGTATTCTGCCTGGCTTGAAGTTTCCATGATAATAGGGGTGAGGCCCCCAAAAGTAGTGAGGGTGGTAAGCATAATTGGCCGGAAACGCCGAAGCCCCGCTTCATGAATGGAATCATAAACCGAAAATTTTTCCCGTTGTTTATTGGCAAAATCTATCATTATCAAAGAGTCATTTACCACAACACCAGAGAGGGCAATAACGCCCATCAAGCTTACTACAGAAAGATCGTAACCCAGTAGAATATGTCCTATTACGGCTCCCACAATTCCAAAAGGAATGGCAGAAAGTACAATAACGGGCTGGGTGTAACTGCCAAAAGCAATGGCTAAAAGTGCATAAATAATTAACATAGCCATAGCAAAGCCGCTCCATAACGAATCTGTAGATTCACGCATATCTGCCTGGCTCCCTTCAAAACTCCAGGTAAGCCCCGGAAAATCTGCTCTCAGCTGAGGTAAAACTTCGTTTTGTACCGATTCCAGCACCTGGCTCACGGCATTAGAAGGTTCTACATCCATTCCTACATTTACCACTCTGCGTCCGTCCCGACGGTTTATACTGGTAAAGGCTTCCCGCTGTTCCACCTCTACCACATCTAAAAGTGGAACTTCAACTCCGGCGGGAGTACGAACAAGGAAATTCTCGAGGTTATCGATATCCCGTCTTTCTTCCAGTGGCAGTTTAACCCGCACTTCAATTTCGTTGGTGCTTCTTAGTTGTCTCATGGCAAGAGCCCCAAAAAAGGCATTTCGCACCTGCCGGCCTACTTCATTAGAGGTGAGACCAAGATTCCTGCCTTCTGGTAGAAGCTTAAAATCGTATTGAAGTTTTCCTTTGTCATAATTATCGTTGAGGTCGCGGGTATTTTCAAAAGCTTCCATCTCTTCAAGAAACTTTGTGCTTGCCTGTTCCAGCACATCAATATCTGAATGGCTAAGGTCTACGCTAATATCCTGCTGATAGCCACCTGGCCCGCGTTCTGCTTCAAAAGTAATCTGGTCCACACCTTCAATTTCTCCAATATTGTCGCGCCATAATTCGATAAGTTCCCGTGCAGACATATCCCTTTCATCGGGTGGAAGCATTACAATTTCCACATCAATAAAATTTTGTCCGCGTACGTTGGTTTTCACTCCTTCTGCCACTTCGAAGAGGTTATGTTCTTCAAACATTAGGCGTGTAGATTCAGTAATTTCTTCGGCAACTTTGGCAGCCTGTTCAGGAGTTGTGCTTACAGGTAGTCGCACCCCGGCTTCAATTTCATCGGCTGCCACTTCAGGCATCATAATCATTCCCATATGATCGCTGTAGCCGTATCCGCCTACGATTAGCAGAAGTGCTACAGCAGCGCTCAATGTGATATACCGGTATTTAAGACAAAGGTCCAGCAGGGGGCGGTAATATTTATCAATAACACGGTTATAACCTTCAGCAAAAGATTCCTGCATTTTTTCCAGTTTGGCTGCCCACCCTTTTGTTTTTTTATCTTTAAGATGCCCAAGGTGCGAAGGCAGTATAAAAAGGGCTTCTAATAGGGAAACAGCCAGAATAACAATCACAACTGCCGGCAGCGGCCACCAGAATTTCCCTGTTTCCCCGGGCATAAAAAGCAGCGGTACAAAAGCGATTATTGTAGTGAGGATGCTAAAAATTACCGGTTTCGAGACATCTTTGGTTCCTGCAATGGCAGCATCTATAGGGTTCATTCCCTTTTGCCTGTATTCATGGATGTTTTCACCTACCACAATGGCATCATCCACCACAATCCCTAAAACTACAAGGAAACCAAACATCGAGATCATATTAATGCTTAGTCCTACCAAGGGGAGGAATATCATGCCGCCAATAAAGGAAATGGCCATTCCCATCATCACCCAAAACGCCAGCCGGTATTCCAGGAACAGCGCCAGTATTACCAGTACAATTACAATAGCCATAATTCCGTTTTCTGTAAGCAAGGCTAACCTTTCGCGGTAATCTTCGGCACTATTACTGTCTACACGAAATTCCACTCCCGGAGGTAGTTGAAAATCTTCCATAATTTCCAGAACCGTTTCTTCAATATCCAGCGGGGACTGATCCCCAATGCGGTAAATACTAAGGTCTACGGAAGGGCTTTGATTAAATTGTCCGTGAAATCCGGTTTCTTCAAATCCGTCGGTGATGGTTGCTATATCCTTCAGGGTAACCCGTGCGCCTGAAGCAGAGGAGACAATAGTAATATCTCCAAATTCTTCAGCCCATTGTTTACGTTCCTGCATGCGGAGCAAAATTTCCCCGGAATGGGTTTCAACTGCACCCGCCGGCACATCTTCGCTGGACTGGGCGACAATATTCGCCACCTGCCCCAAAGTAAGGTTATATTGTCTAAGATTATGCCGCGGGATTTCAATATGCGTGACATAATCTGGCACATTTCCTATTTCTACCTGCGTAATTTCCGGATCGCTGAGAAGTCGGTTGCGGAGCCGTTCAGCAAGAATCCGAAGTGTCCAGATGTCTGTTTCCCCGTAAATGGCAATTTCCATTACATCCCGTTGGCGGGACTGGAGGTTTACCTGCGGCCGCTCAATATCATCGGGAAAAGTTTGTATGCGCCGCACTCCCTGATCTATATCCTGA
The DNA here is from genome assembly GCF_031846525.1 of Autumnicola patrickiae. Lineage (NCBI taxonomy): Bacteria > Pseudomonadati > Bacteroidota > Flavobacteriia > Flavobacteriales > Flavobacteriaceae > Autumnicola > Autumnicola patrickiae. The sequence continues at coordinate 153,022 of NZ_JAVRHM010000002.1, read as the reverse complement.
AAAGCCTGCATCCGGTCTGTACCGGCTACCAGTTCAATAAGAATATTTCCTGAACCTTCATTAGCGGTGGAAGTAATTTCTTTGATGCCCTGAATGCCGCGGATTGCTTCTTCTACCGGAAGTAATATCCCCTGTTCCACTTCAGCAGGAGCAGCACCGGGATAAACCACATTTACCTCTACATAATCCAGCTGGAACTGCGGAAATACTTCCTTTTGAATATTGAACATCGTCCAAATCCCGCCACCTATTAAAATGATCATTAATAGGTTTGCAGCAATAGAATTCCTGGCCATAAACGCTATAGCTCCTTCTTTCCGCACTTTTCTATTCTCCGGCTTCCCCATTTCTTTTATTCCTCCGTGTTTCGTTCCTGCTGGTTGTTGTTTCCGGAAGCATTTTCAGATTCTCCCGTTCTTAATTTGACCCCTTCAGAAACAGTGCTAAGATTTGTGGTCACCACTTCTTCCCCTTCACTTAAGCCGGAGCTTATATATGCATATTCCGAATCTGTAAGAATGATTTCCACTTCCCTGATGGAGAGTTGCCCATCTTCATTTACCCACACGGTTTGATTATTCCGAAGGTAATCCCGGTTTAATCTTACCACATCATCAATTTCCTTTGCCTGTACATTTGCTTCTACAAAACCTCCTATCATAAGTTCCCTTTGAGCGTTGGTAGTATCTTCTCTTGCCAATGGATCATCAACTCTCACGAGAACACGTGCAAGACGGGTCTGGTCATCGAGTGCGCCTACCTGTTTATCCAGATAACCTGTCCGGAAAACATCCTTTGGCCATCCTGAATTCCTGATTACTACCGGGGATCCGGTTTCATCATCAGATTTCGGAAAGGATAACCATTGCAGCTTATCTACGGGAACTGTAAGGGTAATCCAGTATTGTTCGCTGCCCACTAATCTTCCCAGCTCGTCACCGGGTGTGACCTGTGATCCCACCGTTACATTCTGGCTCAAAATATGGGCATCAAAAGGAGCTCTTATTGTTGTGCGCGATAATTCAAGTTCGGCTTGGGCGACAGCTGCTTCGGCAGCTTTCACCTGCGCTCGTATAGCATCCAGCTGAGGTTTGCGGAGTACCAGGGAGCGCTGGTTTGCAGAGAGCGAATCGACCTCGGCAAGTGCCAGGTCCTGTTCTGCAACTTCCTGCCGTCCCATTTCCATGTTAAGATCGGTTTGTACCTGTAGCAAATCGCTTCTGCGTAACTCCAGGGTATTCCGAAAATCTGAAGGATCGATTTGCAACAAAACCGCTCCCTTTTGCACAAACCCTCCCGGAATAAATTCCGGAGACCTGCGTATTACCTGTCCACTCACCTGCGGACTCAGCATTACGTCCTCTACCGGTTGTACCATACCAGTTGCCTGAATTACCGGCTGGAAATTGCCATGTTCTGCCTCTACAACATCTACCAGCATTGCAGTTTGTTTGGTTGCACCTTCAGAACTTGCCGTGGGTTCGGTAGAAAAAATAAAATAAGTAATTACCACCGCGAGAAGCAGGATGCCAAGGCAGATCATCAATATTTTTTTTGTGCTCATAAGTGCCTTTCTGTTTATTTAAAATTCAGCGGTATCAGTGCGTTCAGTTTCAAATCCGCCAGCAAGCGCACGGTATAAAGTGATCCTGTGTTCCAGGAGCGTTTGCTGTGCTTCCAGAATATCCCGCTGTAACTGCTGTTCCTGATCCAGCGAAAGCAGTACATCCAGGTATTCACTAAGTCCGTTAAGAAATTCAATTCTCAATTGTCTATTTGTTTTTTGCGCAAGTTCCAGTCGACGTTCCAGTACTTCAATTCTCTCTTTTTGCTTTTGTTCCTGGATAAGGGCATCTTCCACTTCCCTAAAAGCTTCCAGCACCGTTTGCCCATAGAGGTAGAGCTCCTGGTTTTTTAAAGCTTCAGTGCGATCAATTTCTGCACGAATGCGGCCGCCATACAACAGCGGTGCCACAAGATTTCCGGCCAGAGTGTATGCCCAATCCTGGAAAAGGTTGTTATAATTATTGGATCTGGATTGAGCGCTTAGGTCAAAAGAGAGACGCGGATACTTACTTCTTATAGCTTGAGCCATTTCCCGGTCTGCAGCCAAAACAAAGTTGTAAGCCTGCTTAACGTCGGGCCGGCGCCTGATAAGCTTCAATGGAAGGCCGGTCTCGGGAAGAGGAGGTAATTCCGGAAGTTCATTTTCTGGTGTGATAGTGAAATTTTGAGGTGGACGTCCTAAAAGCAACGCCAGTCTGTTTTGAAGTAGCATCAATTGTGTTTCAAAGAATATCTTTTGATCCCGTGTACTTTCCAGTAACTGCTGCTGGCGCAGGATATCTACGGCCCGTATTTGTCCGCTAGTAAATCTGGCGCGGATAAGCCTTATAATTTCTTCGTTGGTTTCAATTTGCTGATTGGTAAGTTCCAGTTGCTTTTCCAGAGTGAGCAGCTGGAACCAGGTGGTGCTAATTTCTGCGGAAAGGGTCATAGCCGCAGCCTGGTAATCATAAAATGAAGCTTCTGCCCTAAATTCTTCCGCCTGAATTCCTGAACGAATCCTTCCCCAAAGATCGAGTTCATATCCTGCAGCAAGACCTGCCTGAAAGTTTTCACCACCTGCAAAATCTGGTTCCGGCCGGCTTATGGCGCTTCGGGCTGCAAGATCTATATCTGGCCATAAAAAAGATTTTTCCCTCCTCACAATGGCTTGTGCGGCTTGAAATTGTTCCCATGTGGCTGCAAGGTTGAGGTTTTCTGTAAGGGCGCTGTCAATAAGTTTGTTTAAGTCAGGATCATCAAAGGCAGTCCACCATTCTTCTGGAATAGCCTCGGTCCCGGTATAGGAGAAAGCTTCTGCTTCTTCAATGGGAGCTTCTACGTTTTGCAGTTTTGGGGAGCAGCTAATAATACAAAAAAAGAGTAGGGGCAGCCATAATAGAAATGGTGACCTTATAGCAAATGTGCCGGATTTTGCCGGAAAAATTGTTTGAGGTAAAATAATTTCAGCTTCAATAAAAACAGGAGCTTCTGTAGCATGAAAATGCTACTTTTATTACCCACTGTTCCAGGTTCTTAATTCTTTACACATCGGTATTTCCTAAAGTTACTATTTTTTTGGAAGTTAACAACAGGTCTTTATCTGGCAGGAAAAACTTTATGATCTGTTTAATAGCCGTGCGGGGCAAATCAGAGGGTAGGAGGGGTGAAGTGGCAAGAGCGAATAGTAGATTCTCCTAATAGCACGAGAGGCGGAACTATATATGAAGATAATCAGGATTTTAAGTGGTAGGTCATTTTTATAGCCCTGAGGGAAATTATTAAGCATTCTTTCCAGTGTAGGGCTGTCTGGCGTGAGGTGAACCCATAGAGTAACCGGTGAAAAAATATCTTCCGAACAAGAACTTATTAAGATTAGCAGCACATTTCAAATTCCAGGATCATAAAACTTTTCAGCTATGATGCTGAAACAAGTAAATTATGACACAGTTGATCATACAGGCCGATATTTGCCATTTACAGGCAGCCTCTTTATTTCTTCACAAAAAAATAAACCTTTGTTAGGCGTAACAAGTCTCTGGAATAAAACCCACTCTAGTCTGGCTGAGCCTGTCAAAGGCATTTTCCTTGACAAATTTTTAATCACCAAATTTCAAGTTCAATAATCAGGTTCAATTCATCCAAAAAGAACTCTGCTGTAGACCTTAAGATAAGGCTTCAGTTTAAAAGATTAGTAGAGAAATTATAAAGTTCTATGCTCCATTTACAATTACGTTCACAACAGCGCTAATCACTGTAAGAAGAATAAAAGCAAGGACAAGCGTGAAGAAAAACTTCACATAAGGATTAATGCCCTTCATGGTAACTCTATAATTATCAGCAAAAGCAGAAAAGATTTCCATGGCGATAATTTTTAAGTTAATACTCTGTATACTATTAATTTAAGCATAAAGATCAATACTTAAAATTTTATTCGCTGAAAGGTAGAATTATCTGTTTAAAGGTTTTTTTAGATTAAATTCTTATAATAATCTCATTTTTTCCTACTCATTTTCTTCAAACTGATAATTTTTTCTGTTTATACGGAAATTGTAGCATTCAGAAGAAAATTTCGGGAAAATGAGAAGTTTTTAATCGTAATACTTAGGTTTAAAGCCTAAATTCTAGTTGAATGAATGGATTGTTAGAAAAAAATTCTCCATAATAGCCAAAAATAAAATTTTTAGCTGAATTAATGTGGTTGAAGCTTGCCTTTTGAAGTAAATCCATTATTCTCCCCAAGAACATTAGAAAGAATTATAGTATAGTAACATGCTGAAGGCTCAATATGTGGAGGGTACAAAATTGGCATTTTGCACTGTCACTTTAAAAGCCCTGTTTTTTCTTGCAGAACGAAAAAGAGGAGCTGGTTTTTAAATAAAAACCATATCCTCTTTTAATTGCTCATCATCACAACGCAGGTTTTCTTTAAAATGATACTCGTTTAGTAGTTTCGCCACTACTTCCCCAATGGCATCCTGCCGCTGTTCAGGTTTGTCCATAAACTGGATCTTTCCCCAACCTCGAATATCACAAACCATCATCTTTTTTGCGTCTTTTATTGTTTGTTGTACCCTGTCGTATTGAACAGGAAACTCGATGGTCTCACGAATAAGCCTTTTTTCTTTTTCTAAAATCATAATATTTGATTTAAAAATTATTTTATTCAAAAGTAATGGCGATTTTGCCGGTGGGGGTTATGTATAAATTAAGGTTCGGTACCATCCGTTATTATAGCGTTAAGAGTGGAGAGTTCAACCGGTCAACACAAATCACGGAGGTTCATTCTTTATCCCCAATAAAGGAACAGTGCTGAAAATGGCAAATATCTACCTGTCGATAATTGCCATTTTTTGGGCACAGACTTTTTTCTGATGAAATCCAAATGTTAAACAGTTTTAGAGAGCAAAAAGTAATGATTTTTTAAAAGGTTATTTGAACTTTTTCCGGTTGATGAAGAATTTTGAAAGGGACCCGAGTGCAAAAAAACATGGGAATTAGTGAAAAATATGTTCTTTTGTGAAAACTATTAATTTTAGCAGCAGATTGGAGGAAAAAGAGGAAATAAGGTACTGCTTTAAATGGTGCAGCTATGATTAATTCAGAGAGGACAAATTGTGAAATAAAACTTCTTCTTGTTTTTTAAAGAAATTAATATAGTTAATTAGCACAGGAGCAACGCTTCCGAATAAAAATGGTAGCAATTTTGATAATGATTTTTTTGTCAGGATTACCACAAGAAAAAATTTCATGAAGAATAATATAGACGGTGCTAAGAGCCCGCTAAAAGATAGAACTGCAGGTATTAACTTGGCAAAATCTATTGTTTATACCGTCAAAGAGCCGGTAGTAGTGGTAGATAAGCAGGGAATGGTAATACAAGCCAATGATGGTTTTTATTCCACATTTAAACTGCAAAAAGAAGAAAATTCAGCATTAGCATTAGGCGAAAGAGAGATTTTTTTGGAGCTGGACGAACTCCTCAAGAATGACGAATTGCAGGAGAAAGGTATAAAGGATCTTGAGGTATCTTTCAATATTCTACAAGCTGGTGAGCAGAAATTCCTTGTTAATGCCGCTACTCTGGATAAGGAGAAGAATTCGTCAGATTTAATTCTTATTTCATTTAATAAAATCAACTCTGAAAATCAGGAAACAAAGGCAGATAAAGATGACTTGGAAAACTTCCGGGATATTTTCTCCCAGGCCCCTGCCATGATTTGTATTTTACGCGGTCCTAAGCATGTTTTTGAACTGGCTAATGATAATTATTTTCAACTGGTTGCGAATAGAGATATTTTAGGTAAGGAGGTAAGGGAGGCCTTGCCCGAAGTAGAGAATCAGGGATTTTTTGAGCTGCTTGACACCGTGTATACTTCTGGTAAATCTGTTACAGGCAATGAGATGCCAATAAAAATGTATACAAAAGATAACAATTTTAAAAATTCTTATGTAGACTTCGTTTACCAGCCAATATTAACGGGATCAAATGAAGTAAACGGGATATTTGTGCACGCCGTAGATGTTACCGAGAAGGTGGAGGCAAGGCAAAAACTTGAAGAAAGAGAAAATGAATTACGCCAACTAATAGACACAGTACCGGCAATTATCTGGATCACCCGACCCGACGGACAAAATTATTATCTCAACAAAAACTGGTATGAGTATACAGGCCAAATTGAAAGTGAGAGTACAGATTTTGGTTGGTTAAAGGCGGTGCATCCGGAGGAAGAACCCCGGGTGAGGCAAATTTTTAAAAAGGCAAACGACAATAAGGAGGCTTTTAGTATAAGCTTTAGACTGCGTAACAAAAATGGGGATTACCGATGGGTTATTGATAGCGGCAGACCAAATTATGATGCGGGTGGTGAATATTTGGGAATGATAGGAACTGTGGTAGATGTGCATGAGGAAAAAGTAAAGGAACAGCTAATAAGGGAAAAGGAGCATCGTATAAGGTCTATTATAGAGGAAGCAAATGTGGCGACCGCGCTTTATACCGGCAGGGAAATGAAAATTGAAATAGCCAATGATGCCATGATAGAGCTTTGGGGTAAAGATCATTCGGTAGTAGGAAGAACGTTGAGAAAGGCTTTACCAGAACTGGAGGGGCAGCCTTTTCACGATTTGCTTCAGGAAGTCTATGAAACCGGGGAGACTTATTGGGGTAAAGAGGATCCGGTCAATTTGATGATAGATGGCACATTGCAGTCTGGTTATTTTAATTTTACTTATAAAGCCTTACGTAACGAAAAAGGTGAGATCTACGGAATTTTAAATATGGCTGTAGATGTAACCGAAATGGTAAAATCCAGGGAGCTTCTAAAGGAGAGCGAATCCCGTTTTAGACAACTGGCCGATTTAATGCCTGAAAAAGTAGCCAATACAGATGCAGATGGTAATTTTATTTATTTTAATCAGGGATGGTTGGAGTATACAGGATTTACAGCTGAGGAGCTTACAAGAAAGGGCTGGGTGAACTTCATCCATCCCAATGAAAAAGAAGAATATCTCAAAAGCTGGCAAAATTCTTTGGAATCGGGCAAAGATTTTGAAATGGAATTCCGTTACCTTAATAAAAAGAACAGATACAAGTGGCACCTTAGCAGGGCAGAAGCGGTAAAAGACGAGAGTGGAAAAATCAAGATGTGGATTTGCACTGCCACAGAGATTCAGAAAATAAAGCTGGAGGAAAAACGCAAGGAAGATTTCCTGAAAATGGTGAGCCATGAATTAAAAACCCCCATTACCTCCATTAAAGGTTACGTTCAATTATTGTTAAGTCTTTTAAAAAAGGAGAAGGAGCAAAAGCTTTCCGAAAAACCTTATGAAATGTACCTGGTACGTGTGGACCATCAGATTAACAGATTGACGAGGCTTATTTCAGAAATGCTGGATTTATCCCGGATCGAAAAAAATAAACTGGACCTTCAGAAGGAAACTTTCAGCCTTAACAGTCTTGTAGCAGAAACCGTTCAGGATATTAATTATACAAATACCGGCCATAATATCTATATTACCGAAGACTACAACTGTAATATTCATGGGGATAAAGACCGTATCGGCCAGGTTTTAATCAACCTGGTGACCAATGCTATTAAATATTCACCTTTTAACCGTGATATTGAGGTAAGGATAAGTAAAGCGAAGGGGAATAAGGTTTCAGTAAGTGTAAAAGACTTTGGAATTGGTATAGGACAGGAAAATCAAAAGAAAATATTTAAACGGTTTTATCGTGTAGATGGCAATAATGAAGAGACCTACTCCGGTTTTGGTATAGGTTTATATCTCGCTAATGAAATAATAAAACGACATAACGGAGTTCTAAGAGTAAAAAGTGAAGTGGGTAAAGGTTCTGTTTTTACCTTTACATTATTTGAAGCCTCAGAGCTTTAGATTATATTATAAGCTTACTTTCTTTCTAAAAAGAAAATTTTTTAATGAATAAATTATAAGATATAACCAAGGCAACTCCTATAATTCCGGCATCGGCGTAGATCACCATCACAAGCCACTCATTAAGAAATTCCATGATATTTTCTTTATGGAGATAAATAAGTCTGATACTATAAACTCCCAAAATCAGGGACATACTTTTACACAATTTTATAACAAAAATTGTATCGAGCACATTATCTGCCTTTGCTATTCTTCTTAATATTCCTAGTAAACCCTGATACAGAAATAACATAGTGGCGAAAAAAAGAAGAACGTTCAATATAAGAAGAGGGAGGGTCATAAAATCATTTTTTTAAAATTGGGTCCGTATTACCTTCTATACCGGACATCCGGACCCAAACAATTAATAAATAAACCTAACTACTTTAAAAGATAGCTGTCGATACCCGCTTTTACATATCGAAAAGCGGATGCTTTAATTCTTCTGAATTCCATAAAATGTTTTTCGAACATTTCTTTTAAATAAAGATGTTCTTTGAGGTACTGGTTATCACACTGTACATCATCGCATTCCTTCATATTTTCCAAAGAGTTCTGAAACCTGATACAGGTTTCTATATGTGACTCGTTGGAATCTTTTAAATCCTGAAGTTGCTGAAATAAGTAATTTGCGTCCTCACAATTAGATCTTGTCCTTTCAATAAGATTGGACGATAAGAGAGTAGTGTAAAAATGAATTTCTTCATTGGTAAATTCCAGTTCTTCTCTCCAGTTGAAGACTTCTTTTGTCATTCCCAGATCCCTTATTTCTTCCTCATTATGATGTTTCTGAATGTTGTTTATTAAATTTTCCATTGACTGCAATTTTTTCTGCTTGTAAAACCTTTATTATTTTTATAGAACTTTCCCCCATCGGGAATTGCCAGCTAACTTCATCTCCTTCAGCATAACCAAACAGAGCGAGGCCCATTGGTGCAAGAATAGAAATTTTATCTTTTCGCAGGTCACTCTTATCCGGTGTGACGATTTGATAGGTCTTTTTTACCGCGTAAGGTGTTTCGATGGTCACCAGGGAATTAAGCCTTATTACATCCTGTGGCATCTTTTCTATAGTAACAATTTGTGCATGTTTAAGCTCCTCATTCAGCTTTTCAATAGAGGTTTTATAAGTATTATCCTTGTAATATTTCGCCAGGGACATTACCTGCTTTAAAAATTCTTTTTCTTTCTTTTCTATAATTAATTTTCCGTATTTCATATTCGTTTTTCTTAGGTAATAACTATGGGAAAATTCCTCTTTGAGTATAGGCTGTTTCTATTCTGGTGATCGCCAAAATGTATGCGGCTGTACGCCAATCGACTTCCCGTTTCTGTACTTCAGCATGTATTTTATAGAAGTTTTCTGTAATTTTTTTCTCCAACTTTTGTAAAACTTCTTCTAATTGCCATAGCTCTCCGTTCCTGTTTTGTAACCATTCAAAATAGCTGCCTATAACTCCGCCGGAATTACAAAAGATATCTGGCAGTATAGTTACCCCATTTTGGAGTAAAATCTCCTCGCCTTCATTATCTGTAGGTCCATTTGCTCCTTCTGCGACTATGCTTGCTTTTATTCTATAAGCATTCTCTGCGGTAATCTGGTTGCCCAGGGCTGCCGGAATAACAATATCACAGTCAAGGCCAAAGAATTCTGTAGCGTCTATTTCATTGGCTTCAGAAAAACCTTTTATCGAACCTTTTCTTGGTTCGGTATGTTGTGCCAGTTTTTCAGAATCAATTCCGTTTTCATTATAAATCGTAGCATGTGCATCCTGGACAGCAATTAGCACTGCACCGTCTTCAATTAAAAAATGTGAAGCCCAGTAACCAACATTCCCATATCCCTGGACTATAAAAGTTTTTCCTTTTAAATCTTCTCCCTTTGTTTTAAGCAAGAGTTTAATGCTCAGATAAACACCATAACCTGTTGCCCGGTCCCGACCTTCCAAGCCGCCAGATCCAACCGGCTTCCCAGTCACTACGTGCTGATTGTGGGAACGCTCTGAAGTGGATTTGGTAGACATATACGTATCTGCAATCCACGCCATGGTTTGGGTATTGGTATTAACATCTGGCGCCGGGATATCATGTTCCGGTCCTATATTTTCACCAAGGGCATAAGTAAACCTTCTGGTTATTCGCTCCAGTTCAGCCAGGGAATAATCCCGTGGATCTATCTGGATTCCGCCTTTTGCGCCGCCGTAAGGAAGTCCAGTAAGGGAGGTTTTCCAGGTCATCCACATTGCCAGTGCTTTTGCAGCATCGATATCTACCGTGGTGTGGTAACGTAAACCGCCTTTATAAGGTCCCAGGGCATTATTGTGTTGTACCCGATAGCCCGTAAAAACCTCTACCTTACCATTGTCCATCTTCACAGGAAAATGAACAATAATTTCGTTGTTGGTAATTCCAAGGATCTTTCGGATATTTGGGTTAAGCTCGATGATATCTGCAGTTTTGTTAAACTGCTTCATTACAGTATCATACATGTTTTGCTTGCTGATAGTTTTTGTCTTTAGCATATTTTTTTATTCAAAATGTTCACAGTATAACTTCCTGTTTTCTTTCCAAACGCAGGATCGTCTGTTGTCACAATTAAAGCACAGACCCTTTAACATCTCTTGGGTAACTTGAAGATTCATTATAGGCTGTTGCTTTTTTTTGGGTGAATTTTTCTTTTCTAATACTTCCGGTGCCATCATTTATCTTTTAGGTCTCTAAAAGTCAAATGATATGCCGGGGAAGCTTATAATGAAAAACTATATTATAAAACACTGATATACATTAGATTATAAATAATTAAAAATTGTAAGGAGGTGCTAAAGGCGGGGAGGAATGTACCGGTCGGGGAAGAATGACCCGGTCCGAAATATTCATTATTTTAATTTGTTCCGGAGAGTTTTTCTATCAATTTGCAGAATTTCTGCAGCCCGGGTTTTGTTGTTGTCAACGGCTTGTAAAACATTTAAAATATGTTCTTTTTCTACCTGTTGAAGGGGTTTTAGGGTATTTTCGGAAACGGGCTGGGGATATTTCAGATAATCCGGAAGATCTTCTAAATCAATTTGTTTTTCACTCATAATTATTGATCTCTGGATGATATTTTCCAGTTCCCGAACATTTCCTGGCCAGGGATGTCTCTGGAGAACTTCTGCGGCCTTTTCAGTTAACCGCATTCCGGGTTTGTTGTATTCCAGTCCGTACTTTTTCAGGAATGTTTCTGCTATAAGCAGAATATCTTCCGGTCTTTCCCGTAGTGGGGGAGTAGCAATGTTTACCACGTTTAACCTGTAGTAAAGGTCCTCCCGAAAATTGCCATTTTCGACCATCCTTATAAGATTGCTATTGGTTGCGGCCACAATGCGGACTTCAATTTTCCGCGATTTTTGTTCCCCTATCATCCGTACTTCTTTCTCCTGAAGAACTCTGAGCAGCCGGGTTTGAACTGTGGAAGAGGCAGTTCCAATTTCATCCAGGAAAATAGTGCCACCTTCTGCAGCCTGAAAGAAACCAATCCTGTTTTCAATAGCTCCCGTAAAAGCGCCTTTTTTATAACCAAAAAGTTCTGCTTCAAGAAGATCTTCAGGAATTGCACCACAGTTCACCGCTATAAAAGGATTTGCGGCAAAAGAACCTTTATAATGGATGGCTCGGGCAACGAGTTCTTTGCCTGTCCCGCTCTCTCCTTCAATTAAAATTGTGGCCCTGTTGTTTTTCACACGTTCTATAGTATCAATAAGAACTTCAGTCTTTTTTGACTGCCCAACAATACCGGCATAAACCTTTGGCTTATCCGAAGCTTCAATGTTAACCTTATCTACTTTTTCCGGAAGGGATTTTTCCACAGCCTGCTTTAGTTCCCCCGCAGTAAAAGGCTTGACCAGATAATCTAACGCACCAGATTTTATTGCGCCCAGGGCTCCATCTACAGAGGGATAGCCTGTAATTACCAGTTTGGGAACCCGTGGAAAATGCTCCGTTACATATTTAACGAGCTCCATCCCATTTATTCCGGGCATTTGTAAATCTGTAATGAGCAGATCTATGGAATTGGATTTAAGGATATTTATGGCTTCAACTACAGAAGTGGCTTTATAAGAATAGTATTGTTGTTCATGAAGCTGCCGTTGCAGCAGTTCCAGCATATCATAATCATCATCAACAATAAGAATATTTTCTTTTTTAAATTGCATCATCTAAAACTTTAGAGGGAGTTGAATTTGAAAAATGGCACCAGCGTTTTCATTATCAAAAATCGCGATTTCCCCTTTATGACTTTTTATAATTCCGTGGACTACGCTCAAACCAAGACCAGCACCTTCGCCTATAGGTTTTGTGGTGAAAAATGGTTCAAAGATTTTAGCTTTTAATTCGGAAGAAATTCCGGGTCCTTCATCTGCAATTTCTAAACAAAATGATTTCTCGTTGCTGGTAACGGTTATTGATATTGTGCTTTTTGGAGGGGAGACGTAGATTGCATTGATTAGAAGATTGAATAAAACTTGCGTAAACTGAATCGAATCCAGCTGTGCTTCAAGTTTCGGGTTATCTATATGAAATTTATGATTAACATTAGCTTTTTCGAAATTTGGACCGAGTAATGCAAGTGCCTGAAGGATTACTGGTTGTATCTGGATCGCTTTCTTATCCTGTGGCATTTCACAAGCAAAAAACATAAGTTTCTTCACCACTTCCCGGGAAAAAATTGCCGACTTAATTATTTTGGAGGCATCTTTTTTTATTTGAGGATTTTCAGATTTGGAAGCGATAAGCTCTGCGAAACCTAAAATGTTACCTAAAGGCGTATTAAGCTCGTGTGCAATCCCTGCAGTAATTTCGCCCAGGATGGAGAGCCTGTCATTTCTTTCAGCAATTCTTTTTAGGTGTTCTTCTTTATGATGAGCCTCCAGTCTTTCAAAAAATTCGCTTATCTCGATAGCAAGCTTGTTAAGCAGTTTTTGCTCCTCTTTTAGAAAATGTGCTTTTTGATACTTTTCAGCATTATAATGAACTATAAGAGCGCCAGATTCTTCTCCAAAGATCACAATATTACTTTGCTGGGTTACAGTTTGGGTAGGAATGGTAGCGGTGGTTATGTGATAATCTTTTAACTTAAGTTCCACAATAGCATCTTCATGATAAAGCCAGGCCTGCCCTGTAATTTGGCAAATTTCGGTAAGTGTGGAAGTTACAGAATCAGAATGTTTCCGTATGGCAGAAGATACATTATAGAGACAGGTTAATTCTTTAACCCGCTCTTCAAGCCGTTGTTCTACTGAAATTCCTGTTTTCATCTTTCTGTAAATTAAACTGCAATATAAGCCTTTAAAAATTCAGATTAATAGGTGAAAGAACAGTGCTTAGTTAGGATATTTTGCAAAAATGAAGATGATTTACACACTGGTAATTAATAAACCAGATCAAATTTCTTCCGAAGAAGTGGAAGCGGAACAACTAATACTGCGGTTCTTAAAATCTTTATATACCTTCATCTCCAGTAGTCACTCATTAATTGCTAAATTGTGAAGAAGCTATTAGAACAGCAGGAGAATGAAAAGAAACAGAAGACTTTACAGGACATTTTACAAACTTGAGGAGCAACTGGAAATACCCATGTTTTTATTGGCGCTGGTATGGCTTTATTTATTCATTATAGAACTTGTAAGAGGTTTAACGTCATTTCAGGAAACGCTTATCTACATTATCTGGGGACTATTTATTTTTGAATTTTTAGTAAAGGTTTTACTGGCACCCAGAAAAGCCAGTTTTATTAAAAAGAACTGGATAACAGTTCTGGCACTTTTAATTCCCGCTCTACGGGTTCTTAGAATATTAAATGCCATTAGAATACTACAGTCGGTAAGGATTATAAATTCTACCAGGGTGATAAGGGCTATAACTTCTGGAAAGCGATTTTTTAGTGCATTAAAGGAAGCCCAGGGCCCCCAGCCAAAACCCGAAATGGAGGTGGGGATCCTTATTGCCTTCAGCAGAGTTCAGAATAAGGAGGTGCTTATTGCGTATGCAGAACAACTGGTTGAGGATGTGAAAGATGAATTAAAACATAGCACCGGGATCAACTGGTATTTTGATATTGTAGATTCTACAAAACTGGAAAATGACCGCTCAAGATTTCCTTCAGAATTTCTTGACGGTGCCAGTCTTAGAATGGCAGAAGGTCCCTATGATCTTGTCACGGTAATAACAGATGTTGGGCTTATGTCGCGAAAAAATAACCTAGTGGCAGGACTTTCCTCTTCGGTAACGAGAATTGTGGTGCTTTCTACCAGGAAACTTACTTCTACCGGAAGAAATGAGCCAAGGCTGGAGCTTAGTGACTCCAGGACGAGGTTTAACAGCGCTAAAATTTTTCTTCATCAGGTAGGGCATTTGTTGGGGCTGGAACATACCTCGCCGGCTGTGAGCAAAATTATGGGCGCCAGATCTTTTAATGAGGAGATTCCTAAAATTCCTTCTTTTACTGCTGAAGAAAAAGAAAAATTAAAGAAGAACGCGAAAAAAGCGCCCGACAGGGAACTGCAAGACGCAAATGATCTGGAAACTTTTATTTTTCATGTTTTAATGACCTTCAGGCACCTGAAGGATTTTATAAAACCTTTGCTTAAAAACAGGGCACTCCTGCTGCCATTATCTTTGCCCGGTTTGGCTACAGCAGCCGTAGCGCCGGCAATCATCCTTATTTTTACGGCAGAAATCTGGGATGTTGGCCTTGGAATGACTAACGGGACAGCTGCTTTTTTCGCAATTATCAGTATAATGCTGGCGAGCTTCTATCTCGTGCGGGTGCAGTCGCTTTTTCTTCCCAGAAAAGAAAAAAGGATACTTACAGAACATCTGGCGGTGGCAAACAGCGTAATTTATTTCAGCATCTTTCTGGCCTGCATCGGTTTATTTTTGCTGGTGGGCGGGCTAATGATGATTATTGAAATTTATGTATTTCCCCCAGATTTGATGCAAACCTGGCCCACACTTAACAAACCCGAAATCCTTCTAGAAGATAAAATCCGGCTGGCGGTTTTTATTAGTACCGTAGGAGTGACAACAGGAGCATTGGCGGGAGGTCTTGAGAGTCGGACGCTTATTCAGCATCTTGCATTGTTCCGAAGCAGGGAATGATGGCTGATTGTCTGAAGAAAAAAGTTGGAGTTGCTGAAAAATTTAATTTTGAAAAAGACAGAAATGAAGGAAACGAATGAAGCTACGATAGATAAAATCCTGAAAGCACAGCGGGATTATTTTGCAACGCACGAAACAAAGTCGGTTGATTTCAGGTTAAACCAGCTTAAGAAATTTAAATCGGCCATTGAAAAGAATGAGAAGAAAATTACCGATGCGCTTCACAAGGACCTGCATAAATCTTATGAAGAAGCTTATTTAACCGAAGTGAGTATTGTACTTCAGGAACTTAAAAACCATATCAAAAATGTGAAAAAGTGGAGCAAACCTCACAAGGTTTCTACTCCGCTTCACCTTTTACCCTCCAGGGGTAGTTTACACCACGAGCCGCTGGGTGTTTCTTTAATTATCGCACCGTGGAATTATCCTTTTCAGCTGCTTATGAATCCTTTGGTAGGCGCTATTTCTGCAGGATGTTGTGCTGTTTTAAAACCTTCGGAATTTACTCCGAATACCGCACAGGTAATGCAGGAAATTATTGCTGAAATTTTTGATGACAATTACATCGCGCTGGTACAGGGTACGCAGGAAACCGGGGAGGCTTTGCTGAAAAAGCGATGGGACCTGATTTTCTTTACCGGAAGCACCGCCGTTGGAAAGATTGTAATGAAAGCAGCTGCTGAACATCTTACTCCGGTAGTTTTGGAGTTGGGAGGTAAAAGCCCATGTATTGTAGATGAAACTGCCAATCTTGAAATTGCTGCCCGCCGGATCGCCTGGGGGAAAACCATTAATGCCGGCCAGACGTGTATAGCACCAGATTATCTGCTCGCGCACGAAAGCATTAAAGAAGAACTGATTGTAAAAATAACCGAATCGTTTGAAGATATGTTCGGGGATGAGCCACAGGAAAGCAAATTCTATCCGCGTATCATCCACGAAAAAGCTTTTGACAGGTTAAAAGGATTAATGCAGGATGGGACTGTAAAATCTGGTGGGGAGACAGACAGAGAGGAGAAGTTTATTGCGCCTACTGTTTTGGATAATGTAAAGAAAAGCGATCCTGTAATGCAGCAGGAAATTTTTGGTCCTATTCTTCCGGTGCTTTCATATTCGAAAATGGAAGAAGCGCTCGCTTTTATTAATCAGAATGAAAAACCGCTGGCTTTGTACTACTTCGGAAAAGAAAAGAATGCCAAAGAGGTCCTGACCAAAACCACTTCCGGCGGAGTCTGCATTAATGATACGCTCATGCACATTACCAATCATCATTTGCCTTTTGGAGGCGTAGGCGGCAGCGGAATGGGGCAGTACCACGGCAAGGAAAGCTTTAAAACCTTCAGCAATCAACGAGCAGTGGTGAAAACCCCTACCTGGATCGATGTGTCTTTTAAATATGCACCTTTTAAACACTTTAAGTGGATCAGGAAGTTTGTTTAGGAGTTTTTGGGTTATTTGAAAGTTGCCAGTCGCTAGGAAAAACCCACAACTCACAACCACATTCAAGATTGTGCCTCAAAAATGGCAATTATCGACAAGTATAAATACTTCTTTTAAAAGTTCGTAGTTTTTGAGGTGTAAGCATTTCCACTACGTTGTGACAGTAGGTTAATAGTTGATATAAGCTTTTATATAAAAGTCGAACTCTAAGAATGGCAATTACCGGCAATGCAAAAAGTCTTAGTTTGTAGTCGTGAAAAAGAACAACCGATAACTCACTACTGACAAGCCTTAAAACAATCAATAAATCTGATCGAAAATTACTAAAAAACATGAGGGGTTATAAGAAGTTCTTATGGGAGTGATAAATCTTTTTCTTTAAAATTTTTTATAAGAAAACAGGAGCTAATATTTTTCAAACCATCCAAACTTTTCTTTAATAATTTTACTTTTTTCCTTTTCTACATATTCAAGATAGGCAGAGGCAGCGGGGGAGAACTTTTTGCCTTTCATCCAGATTATTTGCCAGTTTGA
The DNA here is from genome assembly GCF_031846525.1 of Autumnicola patrickiae. Lineage (NCBI taxonomy): Bacteria > Pseudomonadati > Bacteroidota > Flavobacteriia > Flavobacteriales > Flavobacteriaceae > Autumnicola > Autumnicola patrickiae. The sequence continues at coordinate 135,928 of NZ_JAVRHM010000002.1, read as the reverse complement.
TTTTATTGGAAATCCGCCCACCGGTATAATTTCCAGATCTCCATTCCGCAGCTCATTTTTAATCCCGATTATCGGCACAACAGAATATCCTAATCCTGCTATAACCGCTTGTTTTACAGCTTCGTTTGAAGTTAATTCCATTTTTTTGAGAATAGGCAGATTGTGCTGTTTCATAAAGCTTTCCATTACATGTCTTGTCCCGGATCCCTGCTCCCTGTAGATTAGAGGAATCTCTCTAAAAACTTCCCTGCTGTGATGTGCTAATTTCAACTCCTGTTCTCTGCCTCCCACAAGAAAAAGTTTATTTTCCATCAAGCCGATACTTTCAATCTGCAAATGATCTGGAAGCACCGAAACAAGTGCAAAGTCAATTTCATTATTTTCCAGATTTTCTACTACCGAGTTCTTATTTGTTACATCCAGGGAAAGATTTACTCCTGGATGTGCCCGCATAAAAGCAGATAAAAAATAAGGCATTACATATTTACCGGTAGAGACCACAGCGATTTTCAGGCGGCCCACGAGCTGGTTCTGGTAGGCAAAATTCTTCATATTTATTGCCTCAACTTCTTTTAAAATATATTCGGCGGCCGTGGCTATTTCCTTGCCAAAGTCGGTGATATGGATCTTTCTTCCAATAATTTCGGTTAAAGGAATGTCAAACTGCTCCTGAAAATTTCGGAGCTGCATAGACACCGCTGGCTGGGACATATGTAGTTCTTTGGATGCCCTGGTTACACTGAGAGTTCTGGAAACCGTTAAAAAAATTTTTAACTGATGCAAGGTGTAGTTCATAAGGTTTTTTTATGTGAGTTATCAAATATATATATTTTCAGTTATACTTCCAATTTTTAAACTTTGCAGCACAAAATAGAACCAAATGATTTCAAGCAGCAGTAAAAAGAGAAACCTTTCTTCAGAAACCTCAAAAGTAAGTTTTGTGCAACAATTATCCAGTTGGACTTCAACCTTAAATCTGGAGCTATTCTTCAGCCTGTTTTTGGGCGGCATCTTCCTGGCCATCTTCATTTTTTCTGATAATGTTCTTCTGGAAGAGCTTTCTAAAGCAATGATAATAATAACCTTTTTAAGTCTGTTCCGCTTTCTAAAACCTAATTCAAATAACCTTTAAATAACAAACACATGGAAAATGTAAAATTCATTGACGGACAATTTACTCCAACAGAAGCAAAGGAGATTTTGCTTAACATGATTAGCAGTAAAATTCAGTTTCACCGTATCAAAGAATTTAGTTCAGAAATTCGTGACGGTAAACCTGCAATTAACTCACAGCAAAGAATAAAGGAGCTGCAGGAGGCTCGGGAAAAAATTATCACCTTAATGAAGGATGCTGAAAATCAGAACCAGATGATTGATCTGCAATCCACAGTGAACATATCCTACACCGCAAAAAACGAAGTAGAGAAAATATAATGTTCAAAAGCAGGCACTTATTAATTGCGACAAAACATAAGAAGGAGACCGTTCTCGCACCTTTAATTGAAAAGAGCCTGGGAGTACAATGCTTTGTACCCGAAAATTTTGATACAGATTCCTTCGGAGCTTTTTCCGGAGAAATTGAAAGGAAAGAGGGGCCGGTGTCTACGGTACGCAACAAATGTCTGGAAGCTATGAGAATTTATGGCTACGACCTGGGTATTGCCAGTGAAGGATCTTTCGGCTCCCATCCTTCAATTCCTTTTCTACCTGCCAATGAAGAGATTGTGATATTTATTGACAGGAAAAATGATCTGGAAATTACTGCTAACAAAGTTGAGGTTGAAACCAATTTTTCTACAGAAGAAATTAAGACCTGGAAAGAACTGGTGGATTTCGCAAACGAGGCTCAATTTCCCTCACATGCTCTTCTATTGCGTAGTTCAGGAGAGACCGGTAATGTGCTTACTAAAGGTATAACGGACTGGGATCATCTAAAAGCCCGTTATCAGAAATTGCAAAAAGACAGCAATACTGTTTTTGTTGAAACAGATATGCGCGCCCTGTACAATCCTACAAGAATGAAAGTAATTGAAAAAGCAGCAGAGGTGCTTGTAGAGAAAATTAAATCCTGTTGTCCTCACTGCAATTCTCCCGGTTTTGGTGTGACCGCGGCAAAAACCGGTCTACCCTGTGAATTATGTGGATCACCCACAAAATCTACATTAAGCCATGTCTATAAATGTGGAAAATGCTCTTATACAATAGAAAAGGAACATCCATTTGGCATACGTCGGGAAAATCCTATGTATTGTGATATATGTAATCCCTGAAAAATTTAAATGCAAACAAACATCGAAAAGGCGATCCTAGAATTAAATAATACCGGAATTGTAGCTATACCTACGGAAACTGTTTATGGCCTGGCCGGAAACGCCTTCAGCGAAAATGCTGTAAAGAAAATTTTTAGATTGAAAAAGAGGCCTGCTCATAATCCCCTGATTGTGCACCTGAGTTCAGCAGATGATCTGGAGAAGATTGCAAAAGAAATTCCGGAGACGGCTTTTAAACTGGCCAGATCTTTTTGGCCGGGGCCCCTTACTCTGGTTCTAAAGAAGAAAAATATAATTCCGGGTGTGGTGACTTCGGGTCTTGAAACAGTTGCGGTACGAGTACCAAATCATCCCCTCACACTGGAGCTACTGCAGAGACTGCAGTTTCCTTTGGCGGCCCCAAGTGCAAATCCATTTGGATCTATAAGCCCCACAAAAGCGGCACATGTAAAAAAATATTTTAAAGGCAGGTTAAGTACTGTCTTAGATGGGGGGGAGTGTGAGAGAGGAATAGAGTCAACTATCGTGGGTTTCAATGGTGAAGAACCCATAATATTAAGACACGGTGCAATTTCTATAGAAGAATTGGAAAAGGTGGTTGGAAGCCTAAAGTTTTCTACGCACAATGAAGATAAACCAAATGCTCCCGGAATGCTTTCCCGGCATTACTCACCGGCTACAGAAAGTTATTTGACAACTGATGTAATAAAGGCCATGACATCATTTCCCGGAAAAAGAATCGGGTTACTTCTATTTAGCAAAAGAGTGCCAGATCACACACTTATTCACCAGGAAGTACTATCGGAAACAGGAAACTTTAAAGAAGCTGCAAATAAATTATATGCCGCAATGCATCGTCTGGATAAAAAGAACGCTGATGTTCTCATTTTTGAAGAGCTTCCGGAGAAAGGCCTTGGTCTTACCATAAATGACAAATTAAGAAGAGCCACTAATCGAAAAATTTAAGAGGAATGTCTACAACCATTATTAGAAATGCTACAATTGTTAATGAAGGCAAACGGTTTGTGTCTGACCTTCGCATCTCAAATGGAAGAATTGAGAAAATAGGGACATCTGTGGATGTCACCTACGACTCACATGAAATAAATGCAGAGGGATTATTCCTTATGCCCGGCGTTATTGATGACCAGGTGCATTTTAGAGATCCCGGCCTAACTCATAAAGCTGATATTTTTTCAGAATCTGTAGCAGCTGTTGCTGGAGGAGTGACATCATTTATGGATATGCCCAACACTATTCACAATACCCTTACCCGGGAATTACTGGAGGATAAATACAAAATGGCTTCAGAAAAATCTCTTGCCAATTATTCCTTCTTTATGGGCATAAGAAAAGATAATCTCGAAGAGGCCTTAAAAACAGATACTGAAACTGTCTGCGGAATTACAGATGACGGACTATATTTTCACAATGAAGAAGGAATTCTTGCAAATGATCCCGAATTCTTGGATCAGCTTTTTTCCCGATGCGAAACCCTGGTTGCTCTACATTCTGAAGATGATGAAATTATAAAGAGAAACCTTGAGAAATATAAATTAAAATACGGAAAAGAAATCCCCTTTTCCTGCCATCCGGAGATAAGAAGCGAAGAAGCCTGTGTGGTTGCTACCAGGAGAGTATTGGACATTGCCCGCAGGTATGATAATCGCCTTCACCTTTTCCATATCTCTACTCTTGCAGAAGCGAACCTTTTTAAAAACAGCACCCCGGTTGAAAAAAAACGTATAACAGCCGAGGCCTGCGTCCATCACCTTTGGTTTTCTGAAAAAGATTATGAAAACCTTGGCTCCAGAATAAAATGGAACCCTTCAATTAAAAAAGAAAGTGACAGAAATGGACTCCTGGAAGCTTTAAATGATAACAGGCTGGACATTATAGCTACAGACCATGCACCTCATACCATAGGAGAAAAATCAGGTAATTATTTTCAAGCGAATTTGGGAGGGCCTCTGGTGTAACATGCTTTGGTATCTATGCTGGAGCTTAGTCGCCAGGGAAAAATAAGTCTCGAAAAAGTGGTTGAGAAAATGAGTCACCATGTGGCAGAGATTTATCGGATAAAGGAAAGGGGATATATACGTGAAGGATATTTCGCAGATCTGGTGCTGGTAGATATAAATTCTCCATGGAATGTCACCACAAATAATCTTCTCTATAAGTGCAATTGGTCCCCTTTTCTGGGAGAGAAGTTTAACAGCAGGGTCACGCATACTTTCGTAAACGGTAACCTTGTTTATGAGGGCGGGAAAATATTTAATAATAAAAAAGGACAAAGACTACTTTTTAAAAAGCTGAGATAGAACTATCAGCAGATGATTTACAACACTTTTCACTCTTATTACTCAACAAATAAATAACATATAAAAGAAGAACATTTATGAATCTTAATTTACTCCTAGATAATTTAACGAGTCCTGCCTTACTATTTTTTGTAATGGGAATCCTTGCTGTTCAGTTAAAGAGTGACCTGGAAATCCCGAAAAGCTCGTCCAAATTCATTTCCCTCTATCTTTTATTTTCCATAGGGTTTAATGGGGGACGCGAATTATCCCACAGTCATTTTTCCATGGAGATGATCTGGACTGTATTATTTGGTGTAATTAGTTCGATTGCAATTCCGGTTTACACCTTTTTTCTTCTTAAGAAAAAGCTGAGTATCGAAAATTCCGGAGCCATTGCAGCAGCCTACGGGTCAATTAGTGCTGTAACTTTTGTGACCGCTGTTTCCTTTCTTGAAATTCAGCAAATTTCCTATGGTGGGCATATGGTGGCCTTAATGGCCTTAATGGAAGCTCCTGCTATAATTGTAGGTGTAACGTTGATTTCGCTGTACGGAAAAAAAGATGAAAATTCGCCAAAATTCAGCAATTTGATTGGTCATTCTTTTACTAATGGTAGTGTGCTAATGATCTTAGGAAGTTTAATTATCGGTCTTCTGGCAAGTGAAAGTCAGGCCCAGGGTATTGCCCCGTTTACCACAGATATTTTTAAAGGCTTTCTGGCTATTTTTCTTCTGGATATGGGAATAATCAGTGGGAGAAAATTGGCAGATTTTATAAGAAGTGGCTGGTTTACCTCGCTCTTTGCCGTTGTTATCCCTGTAATAAATGGATGTACTGTGGCCTGGATAAGTAAATTGGTAACAGGTAGTACCGGAGACAGGTTTATGCTGGCAATATTAGCGGCGAGTGCTTCTTACATTGCGGTACCTGCAGCTATGAAAATGGCGGTTCCCAAGGCAAATCCCGGACTATACCTACCAATGGCCCTGGCTGTAACTTTTCCTTTTAATATTACTTTTGGAATGCCCTTATACATGATGATTATAATGGCTTAAAACAAGAATCGTGAGTCTGGTTATTACAGAGGCAGATTAAAAGTCATTTAACCTTGAATCTTTCAAAAATTAATACTTGGGAATTCCTATAAAAACATGTTTAATACTGAAGTAAGAACTGTCATTTCTTTTATCTGGATTTCTGAAATAGAAGGGTATTATTTAATCATCTCTAAATTAAAACCATTCTAAATAAAATTTGGATTATTTATTTTTTATCATAATTTAGCGTCTTTATTTGGACTAATTCTAAATGAGTTTATTTACCGCTTTTGTCGTCTTTGATGTGTTTATGGGTAGTACTGCCGCACAAGTATACATAAAGTATTAAACAGTAATTGAAGCTTATGTTTCAAAATTAGTATAGAGACAATGAGGGATGTAAAGTCTTTAATCTATTGATAAGTCACCGGACAACATGGGAAAAAGTAAGAGTACAACTACTACAAAGAAGTGGATCAGGAAAATTCATCTTTATCTGGGCTTAGCTACAGGCCTGGTAGTTCTTATTGTGTCACTTACCGGGTGCCTTTGGGTTTTTCAGGAAGAGATTAACGAACTTACCTCAGGTGTGCCGCAGGTAGAACCTCAAAACGCGGAAAAAATTGACCCTCTTGAAGCTAAGAATATGGCTCAGACTGTCTTCCCCGGAAAACATGTTCACGGAACGCTTTATGAAGGAGGAGCAAATCCTATTCAGGTAATCTTTTATGAAGAGGAACCGGAAGAATTCTACAGTTCGGTTTTTTTAAATCCCTGGGATGGAGAAGTACTTCATATTGAAAATCATCTTACAGGTTTCTTTCATTTTATTCTGGATGGCCATATGCACCTCTGGTTACCGCCAGTGATCGGCAGCGAAATCGTAGCTTGGAGTACCGTTATTTTCTTTTTAATGATTATTTCGGGTATAATTTTGTGGTGGCCCAAAAATAAAAAGGTGAGAGGACAAAGAACCTGGTTCCGCTGGAATCCCGGTACTAAATGGAAAAGAAAGAATTATGACCTTCACCAGATAGTTGGTTTTTACGCGAGTTTTATTGCGGTATTCTTTATCCTTACCGGTTTAATTATGACCTTTGACGCCTTTAGTGCTGGCTTTTATAAAGCTATTGGAGGGGAAAAAGGCATAGAGTTTTCTGTTCCGCTTAACAATTCGGGAGCTTTAACCACAAAGGAGGGAGAAGAACCCATCAGGGAATTAATGCCTATGTTACAGGAAAGATTTCCAGATGCAAAAGATTATGAGATCCATTATCCCTATGATGAAAACTACAGTATTTATGTAGAGGTAAGCAATAGTGACGGAATCTACTATGACTCCGATTACAGGTTCTATGATCAAAATAATTTAGCAGAAGTCCCTTCAGAAAGTATTTATGGGGTATATGAAGAAGCAGGATTTTCTGAAACAGTACTGCGAATGAATTATGACATTCATGTAGGTGCCATTGGAGGTATACCCGGCAAGGTACTGGCATTTTTTATTAGTTTATTCTGTGCCTCTTTACCTGTAACCGGATTCTTGTTGTGGTACGGAAGAACATTTAAAACGAAGAAAAGTCAGGTAAAGGTTGAGAAGAAGGAAAGGGTAATGGCTTATCAGCAGTAACGTACAGATTTGAAAATGTGCTGATTTGAAGATTTGCTACTATTTTATTCGAGTTAAATACAAAGCGACAGCTCCAAAATGTCAATTATCGGCCTGTAAATCTTTTTCCTTAGATGAAAGTGCTGATTTGAAGATTTGCTAATGGGCTGGCTGTAGCATTCTTTGTACCGAATGTCACACAGAGCCTGTCGAAGTGTGGGCTGGCTTCAGCGAATTTATTTCATTTTTTATATTTGAATAGTACAAAGCGACAGCTCCAAAATGTCAATTATCGGCCTGTAAATCTTTTTCCTAGATGAAAGTGCTGATTTGAAGATTTGCTAATGGGCTGGCTGTAGCATTCTTTGTACCAAATATATAATATTGAGCGGAGTCAACTCTGAACTCAAAACTCTGAACTTTTTTTAAATGTGGTGATTTGCTCACGGGCTCACTGTAGCCTCCTGCTTCCTGTTTCAGTTTTAAAATGAATGCTCCGAAATGTCAATTATCGTCCCTAAATCAACTTAAGAAGAACTGGCATTATCAGCAGAAGAACAGGAAGAAGGCATCAGCGTTTTACACTTTAGTTTTAATAGAAATATGCACCGCCATGAGGGTCTTAATTGGTCCCAAATCGAGAAAAAGCTGCAGGGAAATAATGAAAAGCTGAACTTGCTTTATCAAATGGAGCAGTCTGGTGGGAAACCCGATGTTGTTGGTGAGGATAAGAAATCGGGCGAATATATTTTTTACGACTTCTCGGCTGAAAGTTGTGATCGTCGTTATGATCAGGTTTTTATGTCCTACAACGGAGCGGAATCTTATTATGCAGCCAGAGGTTTCCGTGGTTCGCTTAGGGTTTAAGGTTGTTATTTTTAACTTAAAAACTTGCCACTCCTGCCAAGTCTCCTTAAGTTCTATAGCTGTTAACCCTAAAGGAGAAATCAGATGTCCGAAATTTTACTAATCTGTGGGAGCCTTATTTTATTACTGGCGATTCATGATTTTTTCTATACTACTCTGTCAGGAAGTGGCGCTGGTTTTATTGCTGAAATTGTTTCTATATTTTCAGATAAAGTAATCCAGGTTGTTGTACAGCTTACCGGAAGAAATGCTTACAATTACCAGGGATTATTTGTTAATCTCATGATCCTTTCTACCTGGCTGTTATTAATCTGGGGCGGATTGCATCTGATTTATTCCTCTAACCCGGAAGGATTAACGAATAGTAGTGGTAGGGTTGCGAATAACTGGGAGCGCCTTTATTTTACCGGGTACACTTTATCTACGCTCGGTATGGGGAATTTTAAGCCTACCACCGCATTTTTTGAAATTTTGACCAGCTGCTTCTCATTTTTCGGTTTTATTTTCTTCACCAGTTCAATGACTTATTTTCTCTCTGTTTCCTCTTCTTTGGTGAACAAAAGATCGCTCTCTAAAGGAATTTATAGTTTAGGAAATACCCCGCAACGCATTGCAGAGAAATTTCGCGCAGTCGATCCATATTTTAGCTACCAGAAATTTTTAAATTTACAGGAGATGGTAAGTAAACACTCTGTAAATCATAATTCCTATCCTGTTATCCATTTTTATACTGAAAAGGATAAAACAGATAGTTTCTCCATTAATATAACGAGGTTAGATGAAGCAATAAGTATTCTACTTAATTCTGAAAAGGATGAGAATCTATTGGCAGAATTAGAACCTCTGCGTTCTTCTGTAACGAGCTTTCTGAAGAATATGGATACCAATTTTTCCCGGAGTCTGCCCCGGGTGGGAGACTCAGTAAATTCAGCTGATTTACCATATATCCTGAATGGTAAAAATTCAGAAGAATTAATAGAGCGCAGACGTATTTTAGAAAGGTTGTTGAGAAGCGAAGGATTTAACTGGAAAGACGTTGTGGGGCAGGATATGTAATTTTTTGCTCATGCCAGTTTGAAAAAGAAATTTTTCGGTTTTTTTTTTGAAAAACCTGACTGGCATTTAACTGATATTAAGGCTTTAATATTAGTAAGGAGCTTCAAAAATGGCAATTATCAGCAATAAAAGGGTTTTATGTTTTTAATTTGGAATTTATTTAAAAAACTTAATACTCTAATTCATAATCCATACACCTTTAATAGGGACAATCATAAGTGTTTAAACCGAAATTAAAACTATTTAGGGAAATTTTATCTGCACCTTGTGAAAGTCCTGTTCTTACAAACCTTATAATAGCAGAAAATAATAATGTTATGAAGAAAAATGAAATAGAACAGGCTACCGTCTGGTTGGAGAATCTACTTGATGAATTTAAGAAAACCAGGGCAATGGGGAAAAAGACCAATTCCAACGAAGAAAGAGCACAATCTATTGCTGAGATAAAGGAAATCACACAAAGGCTGGAAGCTTATATACGCAATAATGAAAAATTACTCGAAGAGATCGCCGGCACTGAAATTGAGCTGGCAAGAAATATATCCTGGAACGAGGTGGTACGCCCTGCCCATTTTGAAGAAGATCTGACTAAAGAAATTGATAAACTTAAAAAGCAGGTTTCTTAAACTGTTTTTTAGTTTAATGTTTATGGTCTGTTGTCCTATTAACCTTTTCCGGCATACGTTGGCAATATCTTGGATTTATTCTAATTTTTTAAGAAAGTTTCATGTTAATTTTTAGGTTATGGGACATTCGTTTTAGCATCTTAAGTCAATCGAGAGGTTTTTTTAGGAGAAGATATAGACCTTTATGGCAACTTGAAAAAGGCAATTATCGGCCTGTAAATTTTGGTTTGCGGATCCAGTTTAATATTAATCTACTACCTCGATAAGATCAATTTCGAAAATTAATACTGAGCCTCCTGGAATGCCCCTGTAATCCTGAAAACCATAAGCAAGATGGGAGGGTATGAGGAGCATTCCACTTCCACCTTCTTTAAAATAAGTAATTCCCTCTGTCCAGCCTTTGATTACTTGCTGTAGGTTGAAAACAATTCCTTAATCAGGTCTTTGGTCAAATATCTCACCATTAATAAAATATCCTTTATAGGCCACACGAACATCATCTGTTGCTGTTGGTTGCTCTCCAGTACCTTCATCTTCAATAATATAATAAAGTCCGGAATCACTCTTCTCTGCCTGAAGATTATTTATGGACAGATATTCCTGTATTTCCTGATCATTAAGTATAACATAATCTTTGTCCTGATCATTATCTGATGAATTATCGTCGCTGCAGGAAATAAAGTGCTTTTATATTTCAAAAAATTTCAGGATGAATAAAGTTTCTGAATAAAATTGATATCATACATTTTTTTAACCTGCGGATCATTTTTCCTCAAAATGTAACATAGCAGAAAGAAATTGTAACAGTTCAACCTCCACAGTATCAATGATTGAAGTACATTCGTGCATGGGTGTTTCAAAAAGTTTTCTTAAGTCTAAGAATTCAGCTTTACTGAATAAAAATATAAATTAAATTAAGAAGAACTTGCAAAACAGGTTGTTTTTGTCATAGAAATAAGAGGAAGATATAATAAGCTATTTATGTGTTTTAGTTAGGAAAAGTTAAGTGGAATTTACTGGTTCTGACATCAATCATATTACGATGTATATAATCTTATTCAGTTATGATGTGGCAACCTGTTACTTTAAAAAATAGATTTCAGAAACACATTCCGCTTTTTTAATTGATTAAAAAGGGATAATTATTACGAACAATTAAAAATTATGAGAGAAAAAATAACATTAAAAGCCCTTTCAGAATTATTAGGATTATCTCCAGCTACTATATCGAAATCTTTAAGTAATAGTAGCGAAATAAGTTCTGAAACAAAGGAAAGAGTAAAAAAAGTTGCAGCTTTTTACAATTATGTTCCAAATCATTATACGCCAAAACCAAAAATTAAGAAAAGGAAAACAATAGGAGTTATTATTCCCACTATGCAAATAAGTTTTTTTTCTCAGGCACTTGAAAGCATGATTAATGAAGCTAATAAGAACGATTTTAGAATAGTAGCATGTATTTCTGATGAATCGGTAAAGAAAGAAAGAGAGAATATTGATTTTCTTATCCAGAGACAGGTAGATGGGGTTGTTATATCTCCTGCCTATGAGACACAGGTTTCGGCTAATATTACTCATTTAAATAAATTGAAGCAATTAAAACTGCCAATGGTTCTGTTCGGTAGAACGATTGATAATATCACTTGTGATAAAATTGATATTGATGATTTTGGGGAAACTTATAAAGCTACACAGGAACTATTTATGTCCGGTAGAAAAAGAATTCTTTACATTTCAGGGTCAACAGAAACAGGTAGTAATGAACAGCGGAAAAATGGATATATAAGTGCAGTTTTAAATTTAAATGGCAAGTCTTCTTGTTTAGAGTACCGTAATACAAAGGTTTTTCTTGAGGATTTTAAGTTAAGTCTTAAATCAAATGAAATTGATGGAATTTTAATTTCTGATGAATTAACTGCTATTCAATTAATTAAAAATTTACAGAAGTGGAAATATAATTTACCAAAGGATATTTCTATTACTGGATTTTCTACTGGTTTAATTGAAGAAAATTACTTTCCATCTTTCATTGCTATTGATCAGAAACCTGCTGAGCAGGGGGTCCTGGCTATAAAAACCCTCATAAATAGGATTGAAAACGAAATAGATTGTGATGTTGCTTCTTGTAAATTGCAGACTTCTCTTCTTCACGAAGAATCAACAGTTTAAATTTGCTTAAATAAGCAAATGAAAAGCTTTATTCTTTAGTACTATTTTAGGATTATACTATTTATATTTTAAGATCACGGTAGATCTCTGTTATTCTTTGCGGATTGGAAGTTCTTTAATAAAACAATTCCTTCATTAAATTTAACCGATTTGCCCGGGGGATCTGGAAGACATTTTAGTAGATTGCCAAATTTCTGAATATTATAATAATAAAGTTATGTTGGATACAGGTCTTGAAAAATACAGCTATGAAAATAAATAAACTACTTACTCTGCTTTTCTTCTTAAGCTGCAGTCTTATAATGGCAAATAATGAAGCCGGGGGGTTAGACTCTACAGTAATCAGGAAAGGAATAAGCTTGAAGGAAGCTTATAAAGATAAATTTTTGATTGGGACTACTTTAAATGCCTGGCAAATTAGGGGGAGACAGCCTGAAGAACTTAAGGTTGCCACAGAAAATTTCAATTCCATTGTTGCCGAGAACATTATGAAAAGTGCAAGAATTCAGCCTAATGAAGGGGAATTCAATTTTGAACTTGCCGATGAATTTGTGAAGATCGGTGAAGAAAATAATATGCACATCCATGGGCACACTTTAATATGGCATTCCCAGGCACCTGACTGGTTCTTTAAAGGTGAGGATGGAAATACGGTTTCCAAGGAAGTGCTAACTCAAAGAATGAAAGATCATATCCATACGGTAGTTGGACGTTATAAAGGCAGAATTCATTCCTGGGATGTCGTAAATGAGGCTATTGAAGACGATGGCAGTTACCGAAAAAGTAAGTTTTTCGAGATTTTAGGTGAAGATTTTATAAAGCTGGCTTTTGAATTTGCCCACGAAGCCGACCCCGACGCGGAGCTTTATTATAATGATTACTCTATGGCAATTCCTGGAAAACGTGCCGGAGTAGTTAGAATGGTAAAGAAGCTCCAAAGTGAAGGTGTTACTGTTCACGGGATAGGAATGCAGGGTCATATAGGGCTCAATAATCCTGATATCAGGGAATTTGAAAAAAGCATAGAAGATTACGGGAAGCTGGGAAAGGTAATGATCACAGAATTGGACCTGAGCGTTTTACCATCACCTTGGGGGGATGCCGGGGCAGAGATTTCAGACAGTTACGAGTATGAAGATGAAATGAATCCCTTTCCTGATGGTTTGCCCGGCAATGTTGAGCAGCAATTTGTTAATAGATATGTAGAGTTTTTTAAACTTTTTCTAAAACATGAGGATAAAATTACCAGAGTTGCGCTTTGGGGGGTAAACGATGGTAATTCCTGGAAGAACAATTGGCCGGTTAGAGGCAGAACCGATTATCCATTATTATTTGATCGTGAGAATAATCCAAAACCTGTTGTGAATGCCCTTGTAAAACTGGCTTCAACAAAATAACCCTACAAAATTTAATTTAGAAATGAAGAACTTTTTTTTTGTTATCTGCCTAATGGGCGTTTTTCCATTTGTAATGGCACAGGAAGCGACTGTTAAGAGTCCTAATGATGCCTTAAAATTAGATGTATACATAGAATCAGGAATACCCACATATACCGTGCTTTATAATAATGAAGTGGTTTTGGAAAAATCCCGGCTGGGCCTTAAAACTAATATTTCGGATTATTCCGACGCTTTGAACTTTGAAGGAAGTAAGACTAATTCTATAGAAAAGAATTATGAATCCCAAAAGCTGAAAGATTCAGAAATAAATTACAATGCACAGGAACTAACCGCCACTTTTACCACTCAAAAAGGGCGAAAAATGGATGTAATTTTCCGGGTAAGTAATAATGATATTGCTATTAGATACCATCTCCATAAATACAGCGACACCATAGCTCACGTGGTGACGAAAGAATTTACCGGATTCAATTTCCCAAATACAGCAAAAAGCTTTCTTACGCCTCAGTCCAAATCTATGGTTGGTTTCCAGCGTACCAAGCCCAGTTACGAAGAGGGTTATTATTTAGATCAGGAGATCACCGCAGCTTCAGCTCATAATATGGGCTATACATTTCCAGGTTTATTTAAAACTGAAGATCATTGGATCCTGCTTTCCGAAACAGGAGTGGACGGAACTTATGTGGGTGCTCATCTCAGCGACCCCAATGCTGAAGGGGAATACACGATCGCTTTTCCCGATAGTACCGAAAATAATAATTTTGGAAGTACAGGTGCGGCCATTTCCCTTCCATTCAGTACGCCCTGGCGAACTATTACGATTGGAGAAAGTTTAAAGCCCATTGTAGAAACCACCATTCCTTTTGATGTGGTGGAGCCGCTTTATGAAGCATCTCAGGATTATAAATTCGGACGCGGCGTATGGAGCTGGATTATGTGGCAGGATGCAAGTATGAATTATGACGATCAGGTGACCTACATCGATTTTGCTGCAGAAATGGGTTATGAATACATTCTTATAGATGCTCTTTGGGACCAGAAAATCGGGTACGACAGGATGGAGGAGTTAATTGAATACGCCAACAGTAAAAACGTTGATGTCTTTTTATGGTATAATTCCAATGGCGTAGCGAATGACGCGCCTATGACGCCAAGGCATAAAATGCACAGGGCAATTACCCGTAAACAGGAAATGAAGTGGTTGCAGGAGAATGGCGTAAAAGGTTTAAAAGTTGATTTTATGGGTGGTGATAAGCAGGAGACCATTCAGCTTTATGAGGATATTATGTCCGATGCCAATGACCACGGATTGATGATGATCTTTCACGGCGCTACTTTACCCAGAGGATGGGAAATTCTGTACCCTAATTTTATAAGTACTGAAGCGGTTCTTGCTTCAGAAAACCTGATGTTCAGTCAGTATGCAAACGACCAGGAAGCCCGAAGTGCTGCAATTCATCCATTTATAAGAAATACCGTGGGAAGTATGGATTTTGGAGGTACCGTTCTCAACGAAAGGTATAATCGAACCAATGACGGTGGAAATGTAAGAAAAACTTCTGATGCTTTTCAGCTGGCAACTGCTGTTTTATTCCAGACGCCGGTTCAGTTTTTCGCTTTAACACCGAATAACCTTAAAGATGCTCCTGAATTTGCCGTAGAATTTATGAAAAATGTTCCTACCAACTGGGATGAAACTATCTTTATTGATGGTTATCCGGGCGAATACAGCGTAATAGCAAGGAGACATAAGGAGCAGTGGTATGTAGCCGGGATCAATGCTTCAAAAGAAGCAAAGAAAGTGAGCTTTTCCCTTCCGGAACTTGAAGGAAATAAATTCGGTATTATTAATGACAATAGAAAAGGGAAATCTGAAAAGAAAGAAATAAAATCAAAAAAGGGAAAATTTGAAGTAACAATTCAACCTCAGGGTGGCTTTATAATTACAAATTGAATGGCTGTTTAGTTGGTTTTTTAGGATTAATTAGAATCGAAATGAATAAAGTACATGTAGTCCTTATAATTTTAAGTCTGCTTCTGGGAAATCCAATTGTTGCACAAGAGCAGGCTCAAAATCCCATAATCCACGCCGATGTTCCCGATATCTCTATTATTCGAGTAGGTGAAAACTATTATATGAGCAGTACCACGATGCATATGAGTCCGGGGGTACCAATAATGAAATCTACCGATTTGGTGAATTGGGAGATAATTAATTATGCTTACGATACTCTGGGAGATGAGAATGCGCTTGAGTTAGAAAATGGAGAAAATGCGTATGGTGCCGGATCCTGGGCGAGTAGTTTACGTTACCACAACGAAACTTTTTACGTTTCAACTTTTGCAAGCACTACAGGAAAAACGCATATTTTTAAAACAAATGATATTGAAAATGGTAGCTGGGAAGAAATTTCTTTTGCACCCTCTTTTCACGATAACACCTTATTTTTTGATGAAGACGGGAAAACTTACCTCATTTGGGGTGGCGGAAAATTGAATATAGTAGAGCTTAAAGAGGATCTTTCAGGAGTAAAAGAAGGTACAGAGCGGGTTATAATTGAAAATGCTACTAAACCGATTGGTTCTGACTATATCCTACATGCCGAAGGATCTCAAATATTTAAAGTTAACGAAAAGTATTATTTATTTAATATCGCCTGGCCGAGAGACGGGATGAGAACAGTTATTATTCACCGGGCCGATAAAATTACTGGACCTTACGAAGGAAAGCTCGCTTTTCAGGATAAAGGGGTGGCACAGGGCGGTCTACTTGACACACCTAAAGGGGATTGGTATGCTTATTTATTCCGGGATTATGGCGCAGTAGGGCGTATTCCATATCTGGTTCCGGTGGAATGGAAATATGGCTGGCCGATATTAGGCAAAAATGGCAAGGTACCTGAGACTTTGGATCTACCCGCAAGTGAAGGATTAATTCCGGGGATTGTTGCTTCAGATGATTTCAATAGAAATTCCGGTGATCGAAATTTGCCTTTGGTCTGGCAATGGAACCACAATCCGCAGCCGGAATTCTGGACGGTAGAAGACCGCGAAGGCTATCTTAGATTGACTACCGACAGGGTAGATTCTTCATTTTTAGATACCCGAAACACTTTAACCCAAAGAACCATTGGTCCCAAAAGTTCTGCAATTACAAAAGTTGATCTTTCAGGAATGAAGGACGGGGATTATGCTGGACTTGGATTGCTTCAGAATAATTTTGGATTTGTAGGAGCTAAAATGCTAAATAATAAGAAGCACATTATTATGGTCAATGGAGCTTCCGAAGAACCCGTTGAGGTGGAAAGTATTCCTTTGAATCAGGAGGAGCTTTACCTTAAGGCTGTTGGTGATTTTCAAGACAGGAAAGATACAGCAGAATTTTACTTTAGTCTTGATGGTGAAAACTGGAAAGCTATAGGCAACGAACTTAAAATGTCCTACACGCTTCCGCACTTTATGGGGTACAGGTTTGCGTTGTTCAACTACGCTACCAAAGAATCTGGGGGTCACGTAGATTTCGATTACTTTAAAATTGAAGCTGAAAAAAATAATTAAAATGAAAAATTTAAATATCCCGAAAACGATATCTCTTAGTCTGATTATATTTTTCCTATCAGTAAATGCTTTTGCACAGAATCCGCTGATTATGGATCAGTTCACAGCAGATCCTACGGCAAGGGTATTTAACGGAAAACTCTATGTATTTCCTTCCCACGATATTGTGCCGCCGGAAGGCGAAGGCCGTGCCGAATGGTTCAATATGGCCGATTACCATGTGTTTTCTTCGGAAAATCTTACCAATTGGACAGATCACGGGAAAATTCTGGATCAAAAAGATGTGCCATGGGCAGATCCTAAGGCTTACAGTATGTGGGCGCCTGATGCAGTATCCAAAAATGGCAAATTTTACTTCTATTTTCCCACCAGACTCAAAGACGCCGGAGACGGGGAAAAAGGTTTTTCCATCGGGGTAGCCATTGCCGACAAACCTGAAGGACCTTATAAGCCACAGCCAAACCACATTGAAGGTGTGGAAGGCATAGATCCCAATGTTTTTATTGATAAAGACGGGCAGGCTTATTTGTACTGGTCCCGTGGAAAAATTTATGGTGCAAAACTGAAGGATAATATGCTGGAGCTGGATTCAGAAATAAAGACTTTCGAGGAGATCCCTCAAAAAGGGCATATTGAAGGACCTTTTGTTTTCAAAAGAAACGGGACTTTCTATATGACCTATCCCCACGTTCCCAATAATACCGAAAGGCTGGAATATGGAACTTCAGATAATCCAATGGGGCCTTTTACCCATCAGGGGGTTATTATGGATGAATCGGCTTCGGGTACCTGGACCAATCATCATTCCATCGTAAATTATAAAGATCAGTGGTACTTATTTTATCACGATAATGATCTTTCCCCCGATTTTGATAAGAACCGCTCCATTCGTGCCGATAGTTTGTTCTTTGAAGAGAATGGTAACATAAGGAAAGTGACTCCAACTAAACGGGGAGTTGGAATTACTTCTAGTACTTCTGAAATCCAGGTAGACCGCTATAGCGCAAAGAGCAACTATGGCGCTGCTTCAGTTTTTTTAGACAGGCTTGATCCCTTCCAGGGTTGGAAAGTGGTTTTAAATAAACCTGATGCCTGGGTAAGATATAATAAGGTCGATTTTGGGACAGAAAGGCCGAAAATTGCCAAAATAAGAGCAAGATCTTTAACCGGCGGTACTGTAGTGCTGAAACTGACAGGTGAGAACGATGAGGATGTTGTTGAAGTAACCATCCAAAAAGGCGGAGAATGGGATGTTTTCTCGGCTCCTGTAAAATCTGAAGCAACAGCTGTTCAGGATCTTATCGTGCAACTTAAAAGTGGTGCCGGAGTTGAAGTAGACTGGGTGCTATTTGAAAAATAGAAGGGATGAGCATTGGTAAGATTAAAATTTCAAAAAGTTATATTTTCAATTATGGGTTTTCTGTAATTCTGGGAATGCTGTTTTTGATCTCACCTTTTCAATCCTGGAGTCAAAATTCCCAATTAAAACTCTGGTATAATAAGCCTGCTGAAAAATGGGTAGAGGCACTTCCCCTAGGAAACGGACGCCTTGGTGCAATGGTTTATGGAGATCCACAGGAAGAGATCATTCAATTAAATGAAAATACGATCTGGGCAGGACAGCCTAACCGGAATGACTATCCCGAAGCCAAAACCTATTTACCCGAAGTGCAGAAACTTCTGTTTGAAGGAAAAAGCGCAGAAGCAAAGGAGCTTGTCAATCAGCATTTCATAAGCAAAACTTCCCACGGAATGCCTTATCAAACCGCAGGGAACCTGAAACTATCTTTTCCGAATCACCAAAATTATACTGAATATTACCGGGAACTGGATTTGGAAACTGCGGTTACCACAACCCGCTATACAGTTGGAGGTGTTAGCTATGAAACTAAAGTTTTCGCATCCCATCCCGATCAGGTGATCGTGGTACAAATTACAGCAGATAAACCCGGAGCTTTAAATTTTACAGCTACGATGGACCGCCCAGGAGATGCTGAAGTTTCAGCTGAAAATGGGACATTAAAACTACAGGGTAAAACCAGCGATCTTGAAGGAATAGAAGGTAAAGTTGAATTCCTGGCGATCACTAAAATTCAGACTGAAGGCGGAAAAATTACTTCAGAAAATAAATCTCTTAAAATTCAGGATGCCAATAGTGCTACACTATATATTTCCATCGCTTCAAATTTTAAAAACTATAAAGATCTAAGTATTGATGAAGAAGTTAAAGCGGCAGAATATCTTTCAGCAATAGAAAAAAAGGAATCAGCAGAGATCTACCAAACCCACCTGGATGAAAGCAACCCGCTTATTTCAGAAGAATCTGATTTAAACCCGGTTGAAATTCAGAAGGGTTATGAATACGATTTAAAAACTTCTGAAGGAGAACAGTATACATTAAATATTACAAAATGACTATAACCGATAAATAATAAAATTATGAAACTAAAAATTAAAATGCTCGTATTGGTAGGATTAGGGGTAATGCTTGCACCACAGCTTACAAAAGCTCAAAACCCTATTATTACAGATGTTTTTACCGCAGATCCGGCACCGCTGGTTTATGACGACACGGTTTATTTGTACACCAGCCACGATACAGCTTCGGTATCTTCCACCAACTATGAAATGAAGGATTGGCTGGTTTTTTCTTCAACTGATATGAAGAATTGGAAAAATCACGGACCAAAACTCTCGCCAAAAGATTTCTCCTGGGCAACCGGGGATGCTTATGCCGCTGAGGTTGCAGAAAGAGACGGTAAATTTTATTTCTATGTCTCTACATTTCATAAAGATGATGACAGGAGCGATGGAGGTGCTGCAATAGGAGTAGCGGTTGCAGATTCACCCTTAGGGCCATTTAAGGATGCAAAAGGAGAAGCTTTAATCTATAATGAAATGACCACCGATAATCCTCACGGGTGGGATGATATTGATCCTTCGGTTTTTGTAGATAATGATGGGCAGGCATATATGTACTGGGGCAATGGTAGTCTCAAAATGGTGAAATTGAAAGATAATATGACCGAATTAGATGGGGAGATCCAATATTATAATCCAAAGAATTTTATAGAAGGTCCCTGGGTTTACAAAAGAAAGGGCCTGTATTATTTAGTTTATGCGAGCAAGGGAGAAGAACGCGAAAGAGTTGAATACGCTACCTCTGATAGTCCCGAAGGTCCCTGGGAATACCGTGGAATACTTGCGGACAGCGCTCCCAATAGTTTTACCATTCATCCCGGTATTATCGAGTACAAAGGAAAAGATTATTTCTTTTACCATAACGGGGTATTGCCAACCGGAGGAAGCTATCGACGTTCAATAACCGTAGATTATATGTATTATAACGAAGATGGTACTATTCAGAAAGTAGAACAAACGGAGGAAGGAGTAGAAGCCGTAGAATAGTTTTATAAACTGAATGAGTAGAGAGTGCATTTCTTCTGGAGACTATTATCTCCTTTCTAAAAACTTTAAA
The DNA here is from genome assembly GCF_031846525.1 of Autumnicola patrickiae. Classification (NCBI taxonomy): domain Bacteria; kingdom Pseudomonadati; phylum Bacteroidota; class Flavobacteriia; order Flavobacteriales; family Flavobacteriaceae; genus Autumnicola; species Autumnicola patrickiae. Next base: position 115,555 of record NZ_JAVRHM010000002.1, on the reverse strand, counting down.
TTATGAGAAATCAATTATTGTTATTATTTATTCTTTCAGTATCATTTTCTTTTGCTCAAACGAAACAGGAAAAGATCGCTGAAGATTTTGAACCTTCTTCAGTGAATCAGTCCGGAAAGAAATTTCCAAAGGTAAATTCAGAAGGAAGGGTAAGGGTCCAAATTGGAGCACCCGAAGCAAATAAAGTTCAGCTAGATATTGGTGGTGTAAAGTATGATCTTGAAAAAAATAAAGAAGGTTTATGGGTAGGAGAATCTGCCCCGCAAGATGAGGGCTTTCATTATTATCAGCTGAATATTGATGGTGCTTCAGTTCCAGATCCTGGTTCAAAATATTATTATGGTGCCGGTCGCTGGGGCAGCGGGATTGAAATTCCGGCTGGCGATAAAGAATTTTACGCTTTAAAAGATGTTCCCCACGGAAACGTTTCTGAAAACTTATATTTTTCAGAAATAACCCAGCAATGGAGGCGTAATTTCGTCTACACCCCGCCGGGATATTTTGAAAACCTCGAAAAGAGATATCCGGTACTATACCTTCAGCATGGGAGTTATGAGGATGAAACCGGCTGGTCCTCCCAGGGTCACGCCAACTTAATTCTGGATAATTTAATTGCTTCAGGTAATGCAGAACCTATGATTATCGTAATGGATAACGGGTATGCATATAAACCTGAAGACCTTGAAGAAGCGGGAGAGAATCGGCCAAAGTCTTCTTTTGAAGAAGTACTTATAAAAGAGGTTATTCCTAAAATTGATAACAAGTTTCGCACAATTCCAAACCGGGATAACCGTGCCATTGCCGGACTTTCAATGGGTGCCAGTCAAACCATGAGCATTATTATGAATAACCTGGACCAATTTTCGTATTACGGTGGTTTTAGTGGTACAGCCAACTTTCCCGGCAATAAAGAACTGGATGCATATACTTTTCTAAATGGTGCTTTTAGCAATGCCGAAGAAGTTGAGCAAAAACTTAATGTTCTTTTCCTGGGATTGGGGACTAAAGAGGCTGAGGTTTTCTTCAATACCGTAAATGCATTTCGGGATATGCTGGAAAAACAGGATATAGATTACACTTATTATTCGTCGCCAGAAACTGCCCATGAGTGGTTAACCTGGCGCAGGTCTTTATATCAATATGCCCAGATATTATTTGATCAAAATCAATAATAATAAATCAGGATTATAGATTTCAAACCCTTATTAGTTTTATCCCGTTCAATAAATAATTTTTTTTGAACTAGCAGAACCAAAAGCACATTCAAGTATAATTTACATTTTCGGGTATTATTAACTTATGCTATTTTTTGTTAAATTCTTTTTTCTGTAATTAGAAGGAGAAACACCATAAAAATCTTTAAAACTGGTTGAAAATTTAGATACACTTGAGAAGCCGGTAGCGTATGCCACTTCCGAAACAGATATGTTTTTAGAAATTAACAGTTCGGCTGCTTGATTTAATCGTACGTTTCTAATAAGCTCCCGCGCAGATTGATTTGTTAATTGCTTTAATTTTCGGTAGAGATGTACTCTGCTAATTCCTAATTCCTGTGCAATCATTTCGACATTAAGATCTGTGCTATTTAGATTTTTGCTCACCACATCCATGAAACGCTGGATTAACTTCTCATCAGCAGATTTCATTTGAACCTTTTCGATTTTATCATTATGAGTTTGATTACCTCCGAATGAATTTTTAAGAATTTTTCTATTCCTGATAAGGCTTTTAACTGTCTTTTTTAGGATTTCAATATTAAAAGGTTTTGCCAGGTAAGCGTCTGCACCTATATCTAGTCCCTGTACTTTTGTTTCATCATCTGTTTTACCTGTCAATAGAATTATTGGTATATGATTGAGCTTAATATTATTTTTTAGTTTTCTGCAAAATTTAATACCATTCATCTGGGGCATTACTATATCACTAATAATGAGATCGGGATTTTCTTTTAAAGCTATTGGTAAGGCTGCTTTACCATTTGATGCTGAAACAATATTGTACTGTAATTGTAATTCCTGGCAGATGTAATTCCTTACATCCTGATTATCATCTATAACCAGGATTTTAGGTTTGTTTTTATTATTAGTATTTGAATCACCTTCATCTTTTAAAATTGGGGAGATTAATCTTTTATTTTCTGGTTTAAAGTTTTCATTATGCTTTACTTCATGGTCAATTTCTTCTGGACTAAGGTGTTTTTTACCTAAAGGTATACTTACAATAAATTTACAACCAACTCCATTTCTGTTGTTTTTGGCGTAGATAGTTCCATGATGTAATTTGGCAATAGACCGGGTAAGATGAAGACCTATACCTGTACCTTCAGAACGACGTAGATTGTTATTTACCTGATAAAAACGGTCAAATACCTTTTCTATCTCACTCTTATTTATTCCAACTCCATCATCTTTAATTATTATATGAAAATATTTCTTTCCAGATTTAACTGCAGTACTACCTAGGTTTTTAGTGGTAATAATTATTTTAATAAGGCCATTTTCTGGAGAAAATTTCACCGCATTAGAAAGTACATTTTGTATAATCTTATCAAAATGTTTAGGATCTATCCAAACTTGAAGTTCCTCAACTTCTGAGTAAAATTTAACGCGGAGGTTCTTTTCATTAACTTGATCTTCGAAAAGAGAGTAAATATCTTGTATAAAGGAGATTAGCTCTACCTGACGAAATTTTAATTCAATTTGACCCTTATCCAGTTTTCTGGCATCGATTAATTGGTCGATCAACTGCAAGATACGGTCAGAATTACGTTGCATTATCCGGTAACTCTTTTGTCTTGCCTCATTATCATCAGTAAGAATTAATTTTTTTAAAGGATTGGTAATTAAAGAAATAGGTGTTTTAATATCATGGGAGATATTTGTTAAAAATTGTAGCTTAGCTTCATTAATTACCTTAGCCTGCTTGTAATTTCGAAGCCTCTTCCTGGTTTCTTGACGTTGACGAATTTGATGAAGGATGAAGTAACAAAAGATGATAAAAAGAACGGTGTAAAGAAATTTCATCCAGGTCGAGAAATACCATGGAGGATGAACGATAATTTCTAGACTTCTAATGTCCGAAAAATAACCTTGATCATCAGCTTTAACCTCAAAAGAATAATAGTCTGGTTGGAGATCACTAAAGGTGACATTATTAACACCAGGTTGTAATTTAATCCACTCGCCTCCATCAAATTTATACAAGAATTTCACCCTTTCAGGATTATCAAATTCCAACGAAGAAAATTCGATGCTAAAATCATTATCCTTATGTGATAAGTGGAAGGTGTCGGCGTCAATTATAGCTTTATCAACAATGTCATAACTTCCAGATTTCGTCCCTTTTTTTACAGATTTATCCTGAAGATAAAATCCGGTTATTTCTACATTAGGAATTATTCGCTGTTCTATTATTTCACTGGGATCGAAGAAGGTTACACCATTTGTACTACCAAAAAATAACTGATTCTCGGAAGCATAAGAAGCGTTTTTGAGAAATTCATTGCCTTGAAGGCCATCATTAAAAAAATAATTAAAAAACTGATTTTTCGCTGGAATAAATTTACAAATGCCATGACTGGTACTAATCCATAAATTATTCTCATCATCACTGACGATGGAGCTTATTATATTGCTCGGAAGACCATCCTCAGTTGTATATTTTCTCTTAATTTCTTCTCCTTCTGGTTTAAGGAATAGACCTTCTGATGTTCCAATCCAAAGGTTTTTCTCCTTATCTTCAAAGAGTGAATAGACAATTTTTCCCCGTAAGAATTTATTCTTACCTTGTTCTGTCACATAACTATAAGTCTTTAAATTTAAAATGCTAAGGCCATCAAAAGTGCCGATATAAAGTTTATCGCTTTCAGAAAAAAGGAGACAATTAATCCATTCGTTATCCAGGACATTATTTGGTTCACCATTTTTGATGACATTGTGGTTCTTTACTTCATTAGAAGTTAAATTAAGGGAAAAAAGCCCCGAACCCATTGTGCCAATCCAAAGACGATCATCATTGTCTTCAGTTAAACTGAAAACCCGATTGACCTGATATTTTTTTTCATCCCTTAAGCCCTCAACATAATCAAATCGGTTCTTTTCTTTATCAAGTTTAGCTAATCCATTCAGATAAGTTCCGATCCATAAATTATTTTTAGAATCCTCAAAAATACACATGATAGTCGATGAATTTCCTGAGTCCTTCGTATTATTGGAGTAATGATATTTTTTTTTCATCCCGGGAGAAATTCCATACAAACCATCACCATCTGTTCCTACCCATAATGTTTCGTCTTCATCTTTAAATACTGACATTACGGTACTGGAACCAATAATATTATTTTTAAAAGACTGATATCCTATGTAATTGAAATTGTTTTTTCTTGCAGGAATTAGCATAACCCCTTTGTGATACAGACCAAGCCATAGATTTCCTACTTTGTCTTCAATAATTGAATGCACTTTAGCCTTAGAGAAATTGTAATTTGGAAAATTAATATTCGTTTCGTTTACCTCCTGTTGAGAAGGGATAAAGGTTTTTAAGCCTTCTCCATCAGTACCAATTAAAATCTTGTTTTCTTTTGATAAGTGCAGGGATGTAATAGATGTATTTTCGGTTGATGAAATAGGAAGAAAATCATCGGAAGCATTATCGTACTTCAGAAGTCCGTGATTAAAGCTTCCTATAAAAATATTTTGATCTGCGTCCTGAATTATAGTGGAAATATTGTTTTGATATTTCTCATTAAAAAGATATTGTCTGACTCGGTTCTTCGAATCAATTTTAAAAATTCCCTGATCTTGTGTTATAATCCATAGGTTTTCTTCATTGTCTTCAAAAAGTTTTAAAATAAATGGACTTGAAATTAAATTTGGTAGGCTATGGGCTGCAGGTGCTGAGTCTGAAGAGTCAATTTCGAAAATTCCTTCGCCAGATGTTCCTACAAGAACCTGTCCGTTTTTCCTTTCCAGGATACATAATACATGTGCTTTATAAGGATCATTATTCTCAAGTAATAAAGGGATTTCTTCGAAATCTTCGGTGGCGTGATCATATATTTGAAGTCCGTTAAAAAAACCAAAATAAAGTCTATTCTTGCTGTCTTCGAAAATCTCCTTTACATAATTATTTAATAGGGATTTGGAATCACTACGGTTTTGTTTGAAGATGGTAAACTTTGAGCCGTCATATCTGTTGAGACCATCTTCTGTGGCTATCCAAATAAATCCTTTACTATCTTGATGTACATCATTCACGAGACTGCTGGATAACTCAGAATCAGTTGAAAATAACCTGCCCGATTGAGCCACTGCTAATAAAGGGAAAAGTATGAGGACTATAAGTAGTTCTTTTATTTTCAAATGCTAAAGGTTGAATTAGAAATAATCAAAAAATTAGTATTAAAAGGAATATAATGATCCTGCTATAATTTCTAGAAAAGTACCTTATAAACTAATAGTGCAAGTGACCACAAGTTTATTAAATCAGTCGGAATTTCGCAATTTTATACGATTAAAAATAGAAATTCATCAATTTTTATTTTTAAAACCTTCACCTTTAACAAAGGTGTTTGGTAATATTCGTGTCTGGTTATTTATGTGAAGTCAACGTTGAAAAAATGAATACGATCGAAGGTAAAAAAAATATACTGGTCGATTTAAAGACTTTTGATATTTTAAATTTAAGTGGATACGGGAGCAGAATACTTAAAATAAACGATATTCTAATAATAAATTTCCAATGTAACATGATGAAAAGAACGTGTAACAAATCGATGGCTTTTTTTACGGGCTTCCTAATATCTTTGTAAAGGAAGTGAAGTAGACCTATAAATCTGTATTGTGTCAGAGCTCAAGTAGAACATCAGCAAATAGGGAAGAAGAGGGCCGCCAGATTAATTTCCGGAGGACGGGCTCGAAATGTTTATTTCGTAATCTTACTGTTTTAAATTAGCAGTAGCCAAAGTAGAAAATAATTTATTTTCTAAATGTTTCTCTACTTTTTTAAATTTAATAAAATTCAATTTCTATGATAAAGTATATTACGTCTTTAATCATTCTTTTGGTAATAGGTACTTCTGTGTGTTCTCAGGAGATCGCCAAAGAAATGCCAGAGGGTTTTGATGAGGAACGAACAGGCATTGCCAACGGAAAAATAGACACTATTACTTATTTTTCTAAAACGATAGGGAATACCCGAAAAGCATTAATTTATACTCCCCCTGGTTTTTCAAAAGAGAAAGGCCATCCTGTGTTATACTTGCTTCACGGAATTGGCGGTGATGAAAAAGAATGGCTGAAAGGAGCTAATCCGCAGGTAATTCTTGATAACCTTTATGCTGAAAATAAGCTTGAACCGATGCTGGTGATAATGCCTAACGGAAGGGCGATGAAAAACGACCGTGCCGAAGGAAATATCTTTGCACCGGATAAAATTGAAGCTTTTAGCCGTTTTGAAGATGATTTATTAAATGACCTGATTCCTTTTATTGAAAAGAATTATCCGGTGCTGACAGATCGCGAGAATCGAGCTATTGCCGGACTTTCAATGGGCGGTGGTCAATCTCTCAACTTTGGCCTGGGCAATCTCGATAAATTTGCCTGGATAGGCGCATTTTCTGCCGCACCCAATACCAAACAACCAGAAGCACTGCTACCAAATCTACAGGAGGCAAAGGAGAAACTTGAGCTGCTCTTTATTTCTTGTGGCGATAAGGACGATCTTATTAATGTAAGTCAGCGAACTCATAATTATCTTTTTCAGAAAGGAGTACCGCACATTTACTACCTGGAGCCCGGTGGCCACGATTTTAAAGTCTGGAAGAATGGACTCTTTATGTTCAGTCAGTTTTTATTTAAACCGGTAGATGAGTCTTCTTTTTCAGAATACACTGTGTTAGGGACTCCGGCTTCAACAAATATTCGTTCCGCAGATTATCCGCAGATACTTCCTGACAATCGTGTCAGATTTCGCATAGATGCACCGGAAGCGAAGAAGGTGCAGATTGATCTTGGGCGCAAATATGATATGGAAAAAGATTCCAGTGGAACCTGGACGGTTACTACGGATTCTATTGGTCAGGGCTTTCATTATTATTCTTTGGTTATTGACGACGTTGCAGTGGCCGATCCTGCCAGCGAAACCTTTTACGGAATGGGTAGAATGGCAAGCGGAATTGAAATTCCATCCCGGGAGGGAGAATTTTATGCCTTGAAAGATGTGCCGCATGGAGATGTACGGATACAGCGCTATTTTTCTGAAGTAACAAATACCTGGCGCAGAATGTATGTCTACGCTCCTCCGGGTTACGACGCTTCAAACGAAGATTACCCTGTGTTATATTTATTGCACGGTGGAGGAGAGGATGAACGTGGCTGGTCTACACAGGGACGGGCCGATTTGATTCTGGATAACCTTATTGCGGAAAACAAAGCTGAACCTATGCTGGTGGTAATGATGGATGGAAACTTGGGATCCCGAGATTCTTTTCAACAATCTCTTCATACATTTGAGCAGGAATTAAAACATGGTGTTATACCTTTTGTGGAAAGTAATTATCGCGTGGCACCGGGAGCTGAAAACCGGGCTCTGGCCGGACTTTCCATGGGTGGCCTTCAAACTTTATACGGCGGTATTCGAAATACCAAAATGTTTTCCCATTTAGGAGTTTTTAGCTCTGGCTGGTTTACAGACAATCCAGAACTTACTAAACCGGAATATACTTTTATGAAAGAAAATGCAGCGAAAATTAATAATAACCTGGAGTCTTTCTGGATTTCTATGGGTGGTGAGGAAGATATAGCATACAATAATAATAAAGCGATGATGGCCAAATTTGATGAAATGGGAATAAAGTATGATTATAGCGAATATCCCGGTGGCCACACCTGGCCTGTTTGGCGGCACAACCTGTTTTCTTTTGCACCCCTTTTGTTTAAGTAACAAAATTTCCCTGGAGAGGCTTATCGAATTATTAACACTTAAACTACTTATTATGAAACACTATAAATTAATACTCTTTTTAAGCTTAAGCTTTTTATCTCACATTGGTATTGCACAGGATCAAGAGGTAAACAATGAGGAAAAGTTTAAACCCTCCCCGGTAAATCAGCCGGGCAGTGAATATCCTATGGTGAACGAAAAGGGACAGGTTCGTACACAAATATCTGCTCCTGAAGCCAAGAAGGTTCAACTGGATATTGGCGGGGTGAAATACGATATGGAAAAAGATGAAGAAGGACTGTGGACAGGTGAGTCGGCACCTCAGGATGAAGGTTTTCATTATTATCAGCTAAACATAGATGGAGCTTCTGTTCCAGATCCCGGAAGCTTATATTTTTACGGAGCAAATCGATGGGGCAGTGGAATTGAAGTACCAGCTCAGGATCAGGATTTCTTTGCTTTAAAAAATGTTCCGCACGGTAAAGTTGAACAGATCTTTTTTCCGTCAAAAAGTACAGATACTTCGCGCCGGGCGTTTGTATATACGCCACCCGAGTATGATTTGGAACCAGAGAAAAGCTATCCGGTTTTATATTTACAACACGGATATGGTGAAAATGAAACTTCCTGGCCCAATCAGGGTCGCGCCAATCTTATTATGGATAACCTGCTGGCAGAAGGAAAAACAAAACCTTTTATTATAGTTATGACTTATGGGATGACCAATGAGATAGAATTTGGAGGTTTAAGAGAATTTGATATCGAGCCTTTTCAAACGGTGTTGGTAGATGAGTTAATTCCTTATATAGATACTGAGTACAGAACAAAGGCAAATAAGGAAAATCGCGCAATGGCAGGCCTTTCTATGGGAGCTTTTGAAACAAAACTTATCACTCTAAAAAAGCCTGATGTGTTTTCGCACTATGCCTTATTTAGTGGAGGGATTTATGAACCGAAGGAACTCGAGGATAGAACCAATCCTCAATTAATTTTTATTAGTACCGGAAGTAAAGAAAGACCTGATGCCGTAAAAGGAGCGGTTTCTGAGTTGCAAAAGGAAGGTTTTAATGCGGTTTCCTACGTTTCTGAAGGAACAGCCCACGAATTCCATACCTGGCGTCGTAGCTTATACGAACTGGCGCCATTGTTATTTCAACCTCAATAACAAAACGGCAGAAAAATGGGTCTCGCTTTAACAACTTTTAATAGTTGGGTATCAAGCAGTAATTCAGGTATTAATTCCATTTCTTCTTCTATAATATTATCTTAAAAAATTGTTTTCCGGAGTTATATAAAAGAAATATGCAAGCCTTCTTCGGTAAAAATCGACCCTACTCAATTTAACTTCTTATGTCTGGCATATTATTATATTAACTTCAAATCCTGCATAATATATATAAGATGGGGGACTGGTTTTTAGGTTAAAATTTTCTCGTAAGCTTTTTAGCTTTTTTTCGATAGCACTTTTACTATTAGGTTTGATATTCTGACTTTTTAGTTTTTCCTGAATTTCGTCCTGAGAAAAGCCCTTTGCCAGGTACTTTACCATATTTATTTCAAAATCGTTTAAAGTTGATAGGATGTTTTTGTTCAAAATCTTTTCAATTGAAGGAGAGTTATAGGTTTCACCTTTATATAAATGTCACGAAATTAGAAAAAAGCCTTAGGGATTGCGGCTTTTTATTTTTATACGACTATGACTATCCTCCTATAGGTTCTTCTGTCGGATCTATATTGTCATTGTTACCATTACTGGTAAAGTTCCTTATCAGGATTAAGGCTGTCGCTCAAACTTTGTTCTTTATGGAGCTGTGTTTAGACTACAATGATAAGAGAGACAATAATGTCTTTTACCAAAGGGAATTACCGATTCCAGTTAATTGACACTATTTCACCTCTTTTTCTTTTTAAATAGCGGAAAAAACTGAAAACATAAAGGAAAGGTTTGTGTAGAAATTAAAAATAAAGAACTTTTTGGCCAAAGTTTGATCAGATTAGGCGCGATAGCGCGTTTGTTTAATTTCCGGGGCCAACTGTACCAGAGCTTGTTCAGCAGAGGACCACAGCTTGTTCTCTACTTGCTCATTTTTTGTTCTTCACTAATTTTTACAATTCACAAATGCTATCTTCCGAATGCATTTATATTTATTTCAACCAAAAGTAATACTAAACTATAAATAGTATTAAAGGAAACCATTGATTCCGCTTCTTTTCTCCCTTATAGAAAGAAAGTCAAAAATTGTACAGAAATTCCTTTTTGGAAGATCACACTCCTAAAACCTGTTAAAGATTTTTTTCAACCTATACAAATTCTTAATCTTTGTAAATATGTGTTGAAAGTTTCAACAACAAAATCAGAACATCTTGTTCAATGAGAAACTTTCCTTAATTAAATTGGAATGTTTGGAATCAGCGATTTACCGAAGTTTTTTTTAGCATTTTTTCTGGTAATGCCACTGATTTCTATCTTACATGAAGGAGGTCATGTTTTTTTCGCCTGGTTGATGGGTGGGAAAAACATTAAAGTAAGTGTGGGTACCGGAAAGCCCATTTTTAATTGGGGAATGATTGAGGTACGTAAATATTACTTCTGGTATGGCCTATGCACCTTTGAGAACCTACGACTTAATAGAAGGTGGAGCAATATCCTTATATTTTTTGGAGGTAGTCTTTTCAATATTTTCGGAGTAATGGCTGTAATGATCCTGGTAGAACAGGAATTGATGGATACAAATATGTTCACATACCAGTTTACCTATTTTTCACTTTATTACATTTTTTTTGCTCTTCTTCCTATGTCTTATCCAGGTGGAAACTACAGCGATGGCAAAGTAATTCTGGATCTTTTACGAGCTAAAAGTCACGTTATAAACGAAAGGACCTACCGGGTGCAATGGAATGAGGAAAAAAAAGAATGGCACGTTTTTAATCACGACAGGGAATTCATTCAGGCCTTTAAGGAAGAGCTTGATGCTGGCAACAAAGCAAGAGAGATCGCAGTGCACAACAGGCCAAGCAGAATTGTTAACGTGAAAGATGGGGAGGAGAAAGAAATCCATAACTATCCGCGAATTCCATTGTAGGTTCTATTTTGTTACCCATAGAGGCACACCAAAGTTGGCATTAAATAGTTCTTCTGTTACGCTACCTACTGCGAAAGGGGAAAAAGTATTACCCCCTTTATCTGCGACCACTAGCAGGTCTGCATTGGATTTTTTAATATTGGCAATAATTTTTTGGGCAGCACCAGATTCCCTTCCCAGGAAATAAAGTGGCTCAATAGATTCAGAATAATTTATCTTCCTGATATACTTTTCTATTTTCTCCTTCACATGTTTTTCTACCTTGGGAGCCATTGATTCAGCAGAAACATAAGGTGAAAATTGCACCGGTACGCTATAGACATGCACCAGTTTAAGAGAAGTGCCATCATGCTCCTGTAAAGCTTTGGTGACATTAAATACTTTTCGTGATTCAGGAGAAAGATCAGTCCCGGCCCAGATGAGTTCGATGTCTGGTTGGGCTATACGCGGTAGAGCTAAAATATCACACCTTAGCAGCCTCAGCAGTTTACCGCTCACGAGTCCGGTACCTTTTTCGTGCTTTTTATTACCAACAATGGCCAACTGAATTGCATATTTATCTACAACGTATTTGATGAGGGACTCACTGTAGGGATCTTCAGAAATTAAAACCTCCCAATCTATAGCTGCTTTAAAATGCTCCTGTACTTTCTCATTCAATTCATCTCCAATAACCTGGTCAAGATTAACATCTTTAAGCTGTTCTTCAAAGAGTTCAGAAATCTCGTATTTTTTTATGTTATGGACGAAATACACCTTTTCTGCTTTTAGCCGTTCACAAAGAAAAGAAGCGTATTTAATAAGGATCTCATCCAGGTCTGAAAGATCCAGGGCAACGAGTATATTTTTATAATTCTTCATGAAAATTAAAATTAAAGATTAGGGTTTGATTTTGCGGAGCCTCGTTTTTTGATGATATCCGCGAGCCGTTCTTCATAGCTTTCCCATTCCTTTTGTGTTTTACGCTCTTCAGATTGCCGATGTTCGTCCTGAAGGGCGGTGTAAAGCGAATAACACATAAACAGGAGAATAAAAGCAAAAGGCAACCCTGTGGCTATAGAAGCTGTTTGCAAGGCCTGTAAACCTCCCCCGATAAGCAGAACTGCAGCCACAGTACCTTCGGCAACTGCCCAAAATATTCTTTGCCCTACAGGTGCATCAATTTTTCCTCCAGATGTAAGACTGTCCACAACCAAAGAACCGGAATCTGAAGAAGTAACAAAAAACCCTCCAATCAGGATTACTCCTATCACATTTAGAACGACTGCAAAAGGATAGTCTTCAAGAAAAACAAAAAGTGCCGTGGCTATGTTATCATCAACTGCATCAAGAACAGCTTCGTTTCCAACTAAAGCTTGTTGAATTGATGTACTTCCAAAAGCAGTGATCCAGAAAAAAGTAATGAGCGAAGGAACTATAAGCACGCCCAGAATAAATTCCTTTATACTACGTCCCTTACTGATACGGGCAATAAACATCCCAACAAAAGGAGACCAGGCGATCCACCAGCCCCAATAAAATACCGTCCAGGCGTTTTGCCAGTTATTTCCTGTATAACTTTCTGTCCATGTAGAGATCTGCAGAAAGCTATAAAAATAGTTTCCGGTATTCTGAACGAACGACTGAAGGATAAAAATTGTAGGTCCCAGCAGGACTACCAGCACCAGTAAAAGCACTGCTATTCTCATATTCCATTCACTCAAAAATTTAACTCCTTTGTCCACCCCCAGTACTACTGAAGCTGTAGCAACAAGAGTAATACCGGCAATAAGTGCCACTTGTGTCACAATTCCGCTGCTAAGACCAAAAACATGAGCCAATCCAGCGGCGATTTGTTGTACGCCCAAACCCAATGATGTAGCAAGCCCAAAGAGGGTAGCGAGAACTGCAAAGATATCAATAAGGTCTCCCCATTTTCCGTAGATCTTATCACCCATAAGAGGATAAAAAACAGAACGTATGGTTAATGGTAGGCCATGTGAGTAGGTAAAATATGCCAGAGAAAGACCCACTAACGCATAAACTCCCCAGGCATGAAATCCCCAATGTAAAAATGTAAAATTCATTGCCTCTTGCGCCGCAAGTGGAGTGCCTTCCTCTGCAAGCGGTGGATTCATAAAATGCGTTACTGGCTCAGCAATACTCCAAAACAATAAACCAATTCCCATCCCTGCACTAAAAAGCATAGCAAACCAGGAAAGAGTTTTAAATTCGGGTCGGGCATCTTTTCCTCCTATTCTTATCTCCCCATATTTACTGAAGGCAAGATAGATTACAAAGATCAGGAAGATATTTACACACAGCACAAAAAACCAGCCTACAGTATTAGAAATAAAATTCTGAATCTCATTAAAATAACTTTCTGCCTGCTCCCTGAAAATTAGGGTAAGCGTGATGCTTATTATTATAATAATGGAAGAGGTGAAAAATACAGGACCATTGACATCCAATCCCATAATAGATTTTTTCTCATCGCTTCTTATAATTTTCTTAGCCATAAAGTGATTTTTTATCTCCTATTTGCTTTATTAGTTTAAAAATAGTACCCAATATTAATATTGAACCTCGCCTCCCAATTAGCTCCTGGTGTTCCACGGCTAAAATCATCAATATAATTTCCTCCCAGCCAGGAATGGTTTAAACCGGCAGCATAATCAATATACGTATAAATATTTCCTGCGGTTACTAAAACTCCGGTTACATTCATGACAGAATCCTCAAAATCATCTTTTTTCTTCTGCATATACCCTATATCATTATAGAATCGAAAAGATGATACCGGTCCCCAATCTACTGAAACATTTTGGGCAAGGGTCATAGTATAAATGTTAAAATCTGCAGCAACTTCATAGGCCGCACCATAAGCTGCCATTGATATTACCTCCCGCGGAAGACCTGGTGCGTTTTCAGGGTTATTAGAGACGTTCATCGCTTCCGCTTTCAGGTTCCAGTTTTTATAGGTTGCTTCATAATGCAGAGCAAGTCCATAATGATCTCCTGTTTCTCTAGTATTCAGATTGTATAAACTTCCATACTGCCCGGATATCCCTATTCGCTGCAGCACGTTGTTTCCAAATTTATAGACGAGTTTACCATTGAATTGGTTGATTTCCTTATTTCTTCCTGCTATATCATAAGAATACCTGCTGGGAGAGATCTCTGTGTCATTCCCAAAGCGCATTTCTTCAGCATTTTTAAAGAAAGCCAGGTGATATTCCATTTTCTCTCCCATATGGATATATTTGATCCCCATATCATGATCATCTTCTAGGCCTACATAATAAGAAAGGTTAAAAAACCAGTTGTTGGAATTATATTGCTGAATTCCGAAAGGCACCTGGGTAAGTCCCAATTGCAGTTCATTTGTTTCGCTGAAATGGTAACCAAACCAGCCTTGTTTCAGCATTCCGCCCCCGAAGGCATCAGAGTAGAGACGGTATTCAGCATTAAGATAAATTCCTTTGTAGGATGCCATTGCATTTATTCTGAATAGATCATATCCAAAATCACCTCCTCTTGATTTTTGCTCAGGCTTCCAGGAAGATAAATTATAATTAAAACGTAGAGCACCGCCAACTGTAACTTTGGGATTTTCCTGGGCACTTACAGTACTGGAAACGGCTGCTATAACCATTAACTGCCAGATAAGGATTGACGGTCTAATTATTAAATTCATTCCATTTACTTGAAACTTTTAATTTAGGCTTAGCAATTTAAAAATCAATTCATTTTTTATAAATTAATGTTAATCTACCCCCTGAACTTACGACCAGTATAAATTTTTTTCAAGTTGTGCAGGAGTTCTTTTATGCAGTCAAAAAAGTTGGATTGACTGAATAAATGTATAAAGGTTCGAAAAGATAGATGAATAACTATTGAAATTACCATTAATATAAATTTTTGAAACAGGTAGAAGTTCACAAATTCCATGAATTTTTTAATTCCTGAAAGGCTTACCAAAAAAATCGAGCTCAATCCGGTTTCTTTTCAGATGCACGGTTTTTAAAGTCCTTTATATCCAGCTTTTCCCGAAAGGCTTTCATATCATCACTAATTTTTCGATCTACAATTTTGCGTAATTCTGAGGTGTTCTCAAATTTTTGTGCGAAAGCATTTTACTTACCGCTTCTATTGGAACTCCATTGGACAATGTAATGGTGGTTGCAAATGTGTGCCGGGCAAGGTGTGTGGTCAACCGTTTTTTGATCCCGCACATCATGGCTATTCCTTTTAAAAACATATTGGACTTTTGATTACTGAGAACAGGTAGAGCCAAATTAACAATAGTAAATAGTCCTGAATTTGATTATAGATATGGAAGTGAATTTGTTAGAGTTAATATTAATGCCGCTCTAAGGCAGCAGCAAAATGATGGGAAATATAAGGGGCGTTTGGATGCTATTTATACTCTCACAAGCAAAGATGCTGGTAAATATGAAAAGGATCAAATTGAGCATTCTTTTAAATGGAGTCCAGTGAAGGTACATGAAAAAACGTTTAAAAGGGGAGTGGGACCAACAACTGATTGGAAACTTCAAGTTGAATATCTTACAAGAGACGGGGTGAAAATGCCTAGCTCTGGAGCCCATTCACATTGTAATTGACCATTTCAAATCCAGAAAAAGATGAAATGGTTTATGATGGAATGAGACAAAACCTTCAATCCTCGGGCGTTACTACAGCTGATATAAAAACTGCTATACGAATACCTCCAAGAATATAATCTGTCACCAGAAAACAAAAAACCCCGTAAACATTGCTGTTCCGGGGCTATCTAGTGGAGTCGGAGGGAACGACCATTTTTTATACTTTCCAGTATTTTTAGGGACTTTCAGATGCTATAAAAATATTGGTCACCGAATTGGTCCCGCTTTAACAAAGTTTAACACATAAGGCTGCTTTAGGATTCGTAGATCAGGTTAATCTTCATTTAAAAAATATACGAAAAATCAACAATACATAAGCTTCCATATATTTTAATAAAACAGCTCCTTTTTTATTTCAAGGAAGTAATTTTCTTCAAATGTATCATAGAAGAAACAAATTGTAACAATACAAATCACTCTTTACAAAGGAATTGGACTAAATTCGTTCCTGATATTTCTATTTTTTCTTTAGTCTAGGAAAAAATCAGCTTTACCAAAAATGGGTATTATTATTTAGAGTCATAAGGTGTAAACAGGTTGTTTATCTATGAGCAGGTTTTTATAACTTATTATAAGTTTTAGTTTGAAAAAGTATAGTGGAATTTACTGATTCTGACATTGACAATCTTACAAAAGATAAAACCTTCTCTGTTTTGATTTAACAGCCTGTTCTTTTAAAATAAAATATTGCAATTATTATTATTGGATTCACAGGTCTGGTATTTGGTCGTTCCTATTCCTATAAAATCTAATTAAGAGGCGGATATGGTGTAAAAATTAAAATCATGAGAGAAAGAATTAAATTATGTGCCCTTTCAGCATTATTATCTTCAAGTATGATCTCAAAACCTTGGAGCAATAGTAGTAAGATCGATGCTCAAACGAAGAAAAGAGTAAGAAAAGTTTCAGTATTAACTAATTATGTTCCCAATCATCAGGTAAAAGATTTAAAGGATAAGAGGGTGAAAACAATTGGTGTCATTATTCCTACCATTCAAACAGAATTTTATTCTCTGGCACTGGAAAGTATGATTAAGGAGGCCAATAATAACGGATACAGAATAGTAGCTTCCATTTCTGATGAATTGGTGAGCAGAGAAAAGGAAAATATCAATTTTCTAATTCAACGTCAGGTAGATGGCATTGTCTTGTCGCCTTCCAAAGAGACACAGAAGTTGGATGATTTAAATCACGTAAATCTCTTAAAGCAGAGAAAAATACCAGTAGTTATTTTTGGTAGGTCGATTAATAATTTGAATTGTGAAGAAATAGGTGTAGATGATTTTAAGGAAGCTCATCGAGCTACACAAAATTTAATTAGATCTGGTAGAAAAAACATTCTTTATATCTCGGGATTATCAGGGATAGATTTATATGAAAAGCGTAAGAACGGATTTTTAAATGCAGTTTTAAATTTTACAGGGAAAGGCAATGTTTTGGAATACGACAGCTTAAAAATTTCTAGTAATGAGTTAAAATATGCTATTAGATCAAATGGAATAGATGGAATTTTAGTTTCCGATGAACTGACAGCTATTCAAGTAATAAAAAATTTATTGCAGTGGGGTTACAAAATACCGAAGGATATCTCTCTTATTGGATTTTCCGCTGGTATCATGGAAGAAAATTATCGCTCATCCTTATTTGCTATTGATCAGGCACCTACTAAGCAGGGAAGTCTTGCTGTTAAAAACATTATAAATAGAATGGAAAATGAAATAACTGGTGCTGTTATATCATATAAAAAGTAGGAAATAATTTTTATATGATAATTGGTGGAATAAAAATGAGAGTCAGCGTAAATACCAATTTGCTGTTATCTGTATTTCTGGGAATGCTGTTTTTGATTTCACCCTTATCCTGGAGTCAGGAAAGTTCGCGGTAAGACCAGTGGTTTTGAGGAAGTGGAAGGGAAGGTAGAATTTTTGGCCATCACTAACATTTAAAATGAAGGAGGTGAAATAATTTCAGAAAGCAATATGCTCAAAATTATAAAGATCTAAGCATTGATGAAGAAGCAAAAGGAGCTAATCCTAATGTTTTCTTTAGGCTCCCTAACATTAAACAACCCCTTGTTTCATAAGAAGCCAAATTGACAGAAGCAAAAATTCAGAAAGTTTATGAATACGATTTGAATACTTCTAAAGGAAGACAGTATAAATTAAGGATTAAAAGATGATTGAAAATATAAAATTTGAATTTATGAATCTAAGAATTATAATGTTAGCATTGGTTGGATTTGGATTATTGCTTGCACCGCAGCATTTAAAAGCTCAAAATCCCATTATTACAGATGTCTTTACGGCCGATCCTGCCCCGCTTGTGCACAATGGTACCTTGTACCTTTACACCAGTCATGATACTGCGTCGGTGACTTCAACCAATTATGAAATGAAAGACTGGTTAGTATTTTCTACTACAGATATGAAGAACTGGACTAATCACGGACCTAAATTATCCCCAAAAGACTTCTCCTGGGCAACCGGGGATGCCTATGCAGCTGAGGTGGAAGAAAGGGACGGGAAATTTTATTTTTATGTCTCAACATTTCATAAGAATGACGACAGGAGTGATGGTGGAGGTGCAATAGGAGTCGCAGTTGCCGATTCACCGTTGGGACCATTTACAGATGCAAAAGGAGAAGCTTTAATATACAATGAAATGACTACCGATAATCCACACGGATGGGATGATATAGATCCTTCAGTTTTTGTAGATGATGACGGGCAGGCATATATGTATTGGGGCAATGGCAGTCTCAAAATGGTGAAATTAAAGGATAATATGGTCGAATTAGATGGATCTATTAAATATTACAATCCAAAGAATTTTGTAGAAGGTCCCTGGGTTTACAAAAGAAAAGGTCTGTATTATTTAGTATACGCCAGCCATGGAGGAGAACGTGAAAGAATTGAATATGCTATCTCCGACAGCCCGGAAGGTCCCTGGGAGTATCAGGGAATACTGGCAGACAGCGCTCCTAACAGTTTTACCATCCATCCCGGTATCGTAAATTATAAAGGAAAAGATTATTTTTTTTACCATAACGGAGTTTTACCCACTGGCGGAAGTTATCGCCGTTCTATTACTGTAGATTACATGCATTATAATAAAGATGGTACTATTCAGAAAGTAGAACAAACTGAAAAAGGAGTAAAAGCTGTAGAATAATTCTAATTATTACAGATCCCAAAACCTGAAATTAGTAATATGGGATCCTGCTTTTATTATATAGTATACTAAAAATTACTAGAAAAATTAAATAATGAAAAAAAATCAAGTTAGTTTGATCACGGCCCTATTGGCTTTATTTTTCTTTACTGGTAGCAATGCTCAAAAAAACGTCCCGATATTTTCTAGTGTGGTATACGAAGGAAATGATGATGTTTATAAAGAACATCCTCTGGAACCTGATGAATTCTATAATCCAATTTTACAGGGTACTTATCCAGATCCCGCAATTGCGCGTAAAGGTGATGACTATTATTTAGTAGTCTCATCCTTCGCAATGTTCCCCGGGGTGCCAATTTTCCATTCTAATGATTTGGTCAACTGGACACAAATCGGTCATGTGCTGGATCGGAAATCCCAGCTAAAAGTTCACGATACAGGAATTAGCGCCGGAATTTACGCGCCGGATATAAGGTATAATCCATACAATGATACTTTTTATATGATTGTAACCCAATTTGCCGGCGGATTTGGGAATATGGTCGTAAAAACCAAAGATCCAAAAGAGGGATGGAGCGATCCCATTAAACTGGATTTCCAGGGAATAGATCCTGCCATCTTTTTTGATGATGACGGGAAAGCTTATGTGGTTCATAACGATGCACCCAATGCAGGGGAAGAGTTATACCAGGGTCACCGGGTCATTAAAATCTGGGAATATGATCTTGAGGAAGATCAGGTCATAGAAGGAACCGATAAAATCATTGTAAATGGAGGGGTCGACCTTGCAGATAAGCCTATTTGGATCGAAGCACCCCATATTTATAAAAACAATGGGCGGTATTATTTAATGTGTGCCGAAGGTGGTACAGGAGGGTGGCATAGTGAAGTCATTTTTGTCAGTGATGATCCGCTGGGACCTTATGAACCGGCACCATCCAATCCTATTCTTACCCAGCGTTATTTTCCAAAAGACCGAAAAAATAAAGTCGATTGGGCAGGTCATGCCGATTTAGTGACTGGGCCTGATGGAAGATATTATGGGGTCTTTCTGGCAATCCGCCCCAATGAAAAGGATCGGGTTACTACCGGTAGGGAAATTTTTATCCTGCCTATAGATTGGTCTGGGGAATTCCCTGTTTTTGAAAATGGTTTAGTTCCAATGGAGCCAAAACTTCAAATGCCTGAAGGTGTTAAAAACAGAACAGGAGAAGATGGTTTTTTTCCAAATGGAAATTTCACCTATACCGAAAAATTTTCTTCAGAAAACCTGGATTACAGGTGGATTGGTTTAAGGGGACCACGTGAGGATTTTATGGAATTTACAAAAAATGGACTTCAAATAAATCCTTTTGACGTGAACATTAAAGAGGTAAAACCTACTTCTACATTATTTCACCGGCAGCAACACAAGAATTTTTCTTTTACAACTACCATGGAATACAAACCAAAATCTGAAAATGATTTAGCGGGAATTACAGCTTTACAAAATGAAAAATTTAATTATGTGTTCGGTATTACCCAAAAAGATGATAAGCACTACGTAATTCTGGAAAGAACAGAGGACGGGTTTTCGGAAATACTTGCCAGTAAAGAAATATCAATAAAAGATAAACTTCAACTTAAAGTAGAAGCAGATGGGGACGATTATAAATTTAGTTTTGCCTTAAATGCAGGGGAATTTCAAAGTTTAGGTGGTACTGTTTCCGGAGATATATTATCTACCAACGTGGCGGGAGGTTTTACAGGCACCCTTTTAGGTTTGTATGCCACATCAGCAAACGATGCTGTTCCTGAAAAATAAGAAATCAAAATTGAAATTTAACAGGAGTTCAAAAATAAAATATTAACATAAAAACTGTATTATGGTAGCTAGATCAATTTTTTGGACATTTTTATTTGTTTTTACCGCAACAAGTTGGGCGCAGGATGGAACAATTTATCCTCTTGAAGCCCCTGATGAGCCTAATGCAATTCCGCTGGGAACGGGTGGTGTTGAAGATCAGCCAGCTGAAGAGACCTGGTTCCGCCAATGGGGCGATCCGATGGCACGGAATATCACCACTGCGACACTTACTCCCTTTTTGCCAGACCCGGAGAAAGCAACCGGTACAACGGTTATTGTGGCTCCGGGCGGTGGTTTTAGGTGGCTTTCAATGGGGAACGAAGGTTGGGAGGTAGCAGAGGCACTTGCCAAGCAGGGAATCACTGCATTTGTGTTAAAGTACCGGCTCCACCCAACTCCTGAGTCGCTTGATGAGTTCAGGACCTCCATGGAAAGACTTCCCATGCCTCCCAATGATGCTTCAGATAATGAGCAGAATACCCCACCTCAACGTCCGCGATCTAACCTTACTAACCAGCTGGAAGATGCCGAGGCTGCCTACGCCTTAATTGTAGAGCGTGCAGAGGAGTGGGGTGTGGACACCACCAACATTGGCATGATCGGCTTTTCGGCCGGTGCCGGACTTACAATGCATTCAACTTTAAATTCCGAAACGATGGATTTGGCTTTTATAGGTCCAATCTACGGTGGTCTGAATGCAGTAGAGGTGCCGGAAAATGCTCCTCCTATGTTCAATGTTATTGCTGCAGATGATTTTCTCTTCCACGGGGAATTTGGACTGATAGAATCCTGGCATAAAGCCGGCGTACCTGTTGAGTTTCACCTGTACCAGAACGGCGGCCATGGTTTCGGACTCGGAAATCCTGATCGTACCAGTAATCGCTGGTTCGACGCCTTTATTCACTGGCTTGAGGTTAACAAGTTCCTCAAAGTTGCCTCCGAGGAGTGATTCTTCTTTTATGTCCTAAAATTAAAGAGCTTAATTGATCCTATCTAATTAAGCTCTTTTTTAATAATTACAATATGGTTTTCTGCTGCACCTTCTGATTTTTAAACCTTCGACCTGTCGGCAACATTTCTTTAGAACCAGCTATCTCAAATTTTAATTTCATTTTTAACCTATTCATACCCCTTGTCTTGTTTAAGTTTTTCACTGTCAGGTCTGGCAACAGTTTCACCTCCACATAGCGGGGAAAAAGATTGATACGCCCATCCATTAAATAGGTTTTATGCCAATATTGCGATGGTAGAAACTCAAGATGGAAGCCTGCTTTTCCTCTAAGTTCTGTGGGAACGGGTTCAGGTAAACAGATTTCAAAACCTTGGTCCTTAGCACTAACGACTACTGTTGATTTGAAGTGGAAATCTTCATATGGTAAAACAGATTCAATGCTATTTGTGGCAGGATCTACTGTTCATGTAGGAATATTGGATACAAGATTCCATTGCTTCGGAGTGTTGGAAAGCCTAACAGCACCGCCTTGAGCGGTCCTAACACCTGGCGGAACAGTTCAATACCGGTTGTTTTCTCATCGTTAAAACCTCCGGGAAAAAGATTGTTGTAAACAAGAACGTTAACAGCATGTTGTTCAAAATATTTCTGGTCCATTAAATTTGAGTTCCTGACACCAGGAATTTCTGGATATCGCAAGCAGTAGCACTGCTAAAAATAACAAATTTCATTTTTCCTGTTGAGTTAAATAATTCCTGTAAACAGCATTTAATCCTTATACGAAACCTCGTTTGTTCCTTCACCAATATGAGTTTTATAAAATCTCCAGGCTTCGCAACATTTCTTCCCAATTCCAGTCCTGCAATATTATCTGCCTGGAAGCCGAATCATATGTTCTGGCACAATTATATAGATGAAAATATATTCATCTATTATTGTTCTTTTCATTTTATCTCTTTGTCTAAATGATCCTCTCTATATTGTGTTGGGGTAACACCATAAAATTCTTTAAAACTAGTTGAAAATTTAGATACACTGGAGAAGCCGGTAGCATATGCCACTTCGGAAACAGAAATATTTTTTGAAACCAATAGTTCGCTAGCTTGATTTAAGCGTATATTTCTTATAAGTTCCCGGGCAGATTGATTTGTTAGTTGCTTTAGTTTTCTGTACAGATGTACCCGGCTAATTCCTAATTCCTGTGCGATCATTTCAACATTTAGATCTGTGCTATTTAAATTTTCGCTGACCACATCCATGAAACGCTGAATCAACTTCTCATCAGCAGACTTCATTTGAACCTTTTCAATTTTATCATTATGTGTTTGATGGCCCCCGAAGGAATTTTTGAGAATTTTTCTATTTCTAACGAGGCTCTTTATAGTCTTTTTAAGAATTTCAATATTAAAAGGTTTTGCCAGGTAAGCATCTGCACCTATATCTAGTCCCTTTAATTTTGTTTCATCATCTGTTTTACCTGTCAATAAAATTATTGGAATGTGATTTAGCTTAATATTATTTTTGACTTTTCTGCAAAATTTAATGCCATTCATCTGGGGCATTACTATATCACTTACAATCAGATCGGGATTTTCTTTTAAAGCTATTGGCAAGGCTGCTTTACCATTAGATGCGGAAATTATATTGTATTGTAACTGTAATTCCTGACAGATATAATTTCTAACGTCCTGGTTATCATCTATGACCATTATTGTAGGTTTGTTTTTGTTGTTCGTATGTGAATCGCCTTCATCTTTTAAATTTTTAGAGATTAATTTCTTCTTTTCTGGTTTAAAAGTTTCCTTTTGTTCCACTTTGTGTTCAATTTCTTCTGGCTTAAGGTGTTTTCTACCTAAAGGTATACTTATAATAAATTTACAACCAACTCCAGTTCTGTTGTTTCTGGCGTAGATAGTTCCATAGTGTAATTTGGCAATAGATCTGGTAAGATGAAGGCCTATGCCGGTGCCTTCAGAACGACTTAATTTATTGTTGACCTGATAAAAACGTTCAAATATTTTCTCTATTTCACTCTCATTTATTCCAACTCCATCGTCTTTGACTATGATATGAAAATATTTAGTGCCAGATTGAGCTGCAGCTATACCCAAATTTTTAGTAGTAATAAGTATTTTAATCAGACCATTTTCTGGAGAAAATTTTACGGCATTAGAAAGTACGTTTTGTATGATCTTGTCGAAATGTTTAGGATCTATCCAAACATTAAGTTCCTCAACTTCTGAGCAAAATTTAACGCGGAGGTTCTTTTCGTTAACCTGATCTTCAAAAAGGGAATAAATATCTTGTATAAAAGAGATCAGCTCTACTTGGCGAAATTTTAATTCAATTTGACCTTTATCCAATTTTCTGGCATCGATTAATTGGTCGATCAATTGCAAGATACGGTCAGAATTCCGCTGCATTATCCGGTAACTTTTCTGTCTTTTATCATTGTCATCAGTAAGAATTAATTTTTTTAAGGGATTTGTAATGAGGGAAATAGGTGTTTTAATGTCATGAGAGATGTTCGTTAAAAATTGTAGCTTCGCTTCATTAATTTCCTTTGCCTGCTTATAATCCTGAAGCCTTTTCCTGGTTTTTTGACGCTGACGAATTTGATGAAGGATGAAGTAACAGAAGATGATAAGGAGAAACGTATAAAGAAATTTCATCCACATGGAGAAATACCAAGGAGGATGAACGATAATACCTAATCTTCTAATGTCCGATAAATAACCTTGATCATCAGCTCTAACCTCAAAAGAATAGTAGTTAGGTTGGAGGTCACTAAAAGTGACATTATTAACACCAGGTTGTAATTTAATCCACTCTCCACCATCAAATCTATACAAAAATTTTACTCTTTCAGGATTGTCAAATTTCAAGGAAGAAAATTCGATGCTAAAATCATTATCCTTATGTGATAAATGGAAGGTATCGGCATCAATTACAGCTTTTTCGACAATATCATAACTTCCAGACTTCATCCCTTTTTTCACAGTTTTATCCTGAAGATAAAATCCGGTTATTTCTACATTTGGATTAATTCGTTGTTCTACTATTTCACTGGGGTCAAAGTAGGTCACCCCATTTGTACTGCCAAAGTATAATTGCTCCTCGGAAGCATAAGAAGCATTCTTGAGAAATTCATTGCCTTGAAGACCGTCATTAAAAAAATAATTAAAAAACTTATTTTTCTTCGGAATGAATTTACAAATGCCATGGCTGGTACTAATCCATAAATTGTTGTCTTTATCACTGACAATAGAGCTTATTATATTACTCGGGAGACCATCCTCAGTCGTGTATTTTCTTTTAATTTCTTCTCCTTCTGGTTTAAGAAAAAGACCTTCTGATGTTCCAATCCAGAGATTTTTCTCCTTATCCTCAAAGAGTGAATAAACAATTTTTCCCCGTAAGAAATCATTGATGCCTTGTTCTGTCACATAACTATAAGTCTTTAAATTTAGGATACTAAGACCATCAAAAGTGCCTATATATAGTTTTTCGCTTTCAGAAAAAAGGAGACAATTAATCCATTCGTTATGCAGAGCATTTTTTTGTCCACCATTATTGATAACATTGTGGTTCTTTACTTCATTAGAAGTTAGATTAAGGGAAAAAAGACCAGAACCCATTGTACCAATCCAAAGACGATCATCATTGTCTTCTGTCAAACTGAAAACCCGGTTGACATGATATTTTTTTTCATCCCTTAGACCCTCAACAAAATCAAATTGGTTCTTTTCTTTATCAAGTTTGGCTAATCCATTTAGATAAGTTCCGATCCATAAATTATTTTTAGAATCCTCAAAAATACACATGATAGTAGAAGCATTTCCTGAGTCCTTTGTATCATTTAAGTAATGATATTTCTTTTTCATCCGGGGAGAAATTCCATATAAACCATCGCCATCTGTTCCTACCCATAAAGTTTCGTCTTCATCTTTAAATACTGACATCACGGTACTGGAACCGATAATGTTATTTTTAATAGACTGATATCCTATATAATTAAAATTGTTTTTTCTTGCAGGGATCAGCATAACCCCCTTGTGATAAAGACCAAGCCATAGATTTCCTACTTTGTCTTCAATAATTGAATGCACTTTAGCCTTAGAGAAATTGTAATTTGGGAAATTAATATTTGTTTCGTTCATCTCCTGTTGAGAAGGGAAGAAGGTCTTTAAGCCCTCTCCATCAGTGCCAATTAAGATCTTGTCTTCTTTTGATAAGTGTAGGGATGTAATAGATATATTTTCGGTTGATGAAATAGGAACAAAATTATCGGAAGCTTTATCGTACTTCAGAAGACCGTGAATAAAGCTTCCTACCATAATATTTTGATCGGCGTCCTGAATTATAGTGGATATATTGTTTTGATATTTCTCATTAAAGAGATATTGCCTGACTCGGTTTCTTGAATCAATTTTAAAAATTCCCTGATCTTGAGTTATAATCCATAGATTTTCTTCATTATCTTCAAAAAGTTTTAAAATAAATGGACTTGAAATTAAATTTGGTAGGTTGTGGGCTGCAGGTGCTGAGCCTGAATAGTTAATTTCGAAGATTCCTTCGCCAGATGTTCCTACAAGAACATCACCATTTTTCCTTTCTAGCATACACAATACATGTGCGTTAAAGGGATCATTATTCTCCAGTAATAAAGGGATTTCTTTAAAATCTTCCGTGGCGTGATCATAAATTTGAAGCCCGTTAAAAAACCCAAAATAAAGTCTATTCTTGCTGTCCTCGAAAACTTCCTTTACATAATTATTTAATAGGGATTTGGAATCCTCATGATTTTGTTTGAAAATGGTAAACTTTGAGCCGTCATATCTGTTAAGACCATCTTCTGTGGCTATCCAGATAAATCCTTTACTATCTTGATGTACGTCATTTACAAGGCTGCTGGATAATTGAGAATCGGTTGAAAATAACCTGCCCGACTGAGCTGCTGTCAATGAAGGACAGAGCATTAGTACTATAATTAACTCTTTTAATTTCAAAGTTTTTAAATGAATTAGAAAAGATTAAAAATTGGAGCCGAAAGAATAAATAAAGATTCTAATATAATTGTAAGAATAGTATTGTGTAAACTAATGGTGTAAGTGACCACAAGTATATTAAATTAGTCGGAATTCCGCAATTTTATGGGGTAAAAAATAAGAATTTGTCAATCTTTTATTTTCTGATTTTCACATTTTAAGGGAGGTGCTTTATAATAGTGAGATTTAATTACGACTTGTTTTTTGCAATTTCCTCTACTTTCAAATTCGCTAATTTAATTCAGTAAAAATAATTACTTAAAGTTGATTAGGTTTTAAATATAGATAAATCTATACTCAGCTTTTAAGAGCTTTAAATATTTTAAATTTGAATTAACTACAGGAGAAAACCCACCAATCGTCAATAATTTCTACCTATTTAGTTCTAAATGTAACCTGGTGAAATGAACGTGTAACAAATCAGCGCTTTCATTTATAAACATTCGAATATCTTTGTAAAAGAGAGGTTCATCAAAACCTGGTTTTTTCTATTGATTTTAGTAACGCTGAAGCAAATCATCTCTGTATGAGAAAAAGTAGTTGAGCTGACTCCCTGAGTTATTCTCGACGGTAAAATTCAGAAGAAGGTCTTTTATTGATTTCCACTTTGGCTTAATTATATTGAATTTATGAGAAAAATTGTTTCTTTGTTATCTTTAATCTTGATAATCGGCACCTCCACCTGGGCCCAGGAAATTGCTTTAAAAGCACCTCCGGGTTTCGATAATGAAAAACCAGGGATTCCCAAAGGCAAAATTGACACAATTTCCTATGCTTCTAAAACAGTTGGTAATACTCGCCAAGCATTAATTTATACTCCACCAGGTTTTTCAAGAGAGAAGAAGTATCCTGTATTGTACCTTCTTCACGGTATTGGTGGTGATAAAAAAGAATGGCTCAATGGTGCCGATCCGCAGGTAATTCTGGATAACCTTTATGCCGAAAATAAGCTCCAGCCAATGCTGGTGGTAATGCCTAACGGCAGAACTATGAAAGACGACCGTCCTGTAGGTAATATCTTTTCACCAGACAAGATCGAAGCTTTTAATCGCTTTGAGCGTGACCTGTTGGACGATTTAATTCCTTTTGTAGAAGAGACCTTTCCTGTGCTTAAAAATCGCGAAAACAGGGCTATTGCCGGTCTGTCAATGGGAGGTGGCCAGTCATTGAACTTTGGTTTGGGCAATCTGGACAAGTTTGCATGGGTGGGAGCCTTTTCAGCTGCACCCAATACTAAACAACCTGAATTGCTCTTGCCTAAGCCTAAAGAAGCAGAAGAGAAACTTGAGTTGCTCTTTATCTCTTGTGGCGATAAAGACAACCTCGTTTATATTAGTCAGCGCACCCATGACTATCTTTTTCAGCACGAAATACCTCATGTTTACTATCTGGAACCCGGTACTCACGATTTTAAGGTTTGGAAAAATGGTCTATACATGTTTAGCCAGTTTTTATTTAAACCGGTTGACAAGTCTTCTTTTTCAAAATATACGGTGCTTGGAACTCCGGCTTCCACCAATATTAGATCTGCAGCTTATCCCCAGATTCTTCCGGACAATCGTGTTATTTTCCAGATCAATGCACCAGAGGCAGAGAAGGTTCAAATCGATTTAGGACGTAAGTACGATATGAAAAAAGATAGTAGCGGCACATGGTCGGTTACTACGGATTCCATTGGCCGTGGCTTTCATTATTACTCTCTGGTTATAGACGATGTAGCTGTGGCCGATCCGGGAAGCGAAACATTTTACGGAATGGGTCGTATGGCGAGCGGAATCGAAATTCCTAACAGGGACGGGGATTTTTATTCCGTAAAGGAAGTACCTCATGGAGATGTCGGGATAAGGCGTTATTTCTCTGATGTAACGAACAGCTGGCGCAGAATGTACGTTTATGCTCCTCCGGGATATGACGCTTCGAGTGATAAGGAATATCCTGTACTCTATCTTTTGCATGGTGGAGGTGAGGATGAGCGCGGCTGGTCCACTCAGGGGCGTGCAGACCTGATATTGGATAATCTCATTGCCGATAAGAAAGCTGAATCAATGCTGATAGTGATGATGGATGGAAATCTAGGATCCGGGGCTTCTTTCTCTCAATCCCTTCAAACTTTCGAGCGGGAGCTGAAACAGGCTGTAATACCTTTTGTAGAGAATATTTACCGCGTGGCACCTGGTGCCAAAAACCGGGCTCTTGCCGGGCTTTCTATGGGAGGGCTTCAAACTTTATATGCAGGTGTTCGTAATACAGATATGTTTGCCCATCTGGGAGTTTTTAGCTCAGGCTGGTTTGCAAACAACCCTGAACTTACTGAACCGGAATATGCTTTTATGAAGGAAAATGCTTCAACAATTAATAATAATCTCAAATCTTTCTGGATCTCCATGGGAGGCGAGGAAGATATAGCTTTTAATAATAGTAAAGCAATGTTAGCAAAATTCGACGAAATGGGAATAGACTATGACTACAGTGAATATCCAGGCGGACATACATGGCCTGTATGGCGCCACAATCTGTTTTCTTTTGCCCCGCTGCTATTTAAATAAAACGGCTGATTCGGAAATGATATTTACTTATTATAATTGATTTCACTTGAACTGAAAGTTTAAAATAACCTAACAAAAGCAAACTCTTTACAGGAATTGAGAATACAGTTTATGCCGCTTCCCCATTGCTCAATAAGCCATAAATTCTTTTAAAAATATTGGAGAATACCCGATTTCGGCTTTCACTGCGGCCTTTAAAATTTTTTTCTATCGTAATATTGTTAGGTGAGCTTCCGGGAGAGAGAATATTTACCATATCATCATAAACTTCAACTTTTATATCACGGCTACAATTCAAATAGTCCCGGTGAATTACGAATTGCCACTTCCTAATTACATTTTTGAAGCTTATAATGTCACAAGTCTTTCCAAAGGTCGAAAAATAATGGTTAGCAAATTATTGGTCCCTCTTGAACAAATTTTAACAGTCGGAGGAGTTTTGCCAAGCAGTAATTCAGGAATTAATTCCATTTGTTCCTCTATAATATTACCTTTAGAAAATAATTTTTTAAAAAGGCATAAAAGAAATATGCCAGCCTTTTTCGGTAAGAATCGACCCTACTCAATTTAACCTCCAAAGGTCTGGCATATTATTATATTAACTTCAAATCCTGCATAATATATATAAGATGAGGATTGGTGTTTGCGCTAAAATCTTCCCGTAAACTTTTTAGCCTTTTTTCAATAGCACTTTTACTATTGGGTTTAATATTCTGACTTTTCAGTTTTTCCTGAATTTCGTCCTGAGAAAGGCCGTTTGCTAGATACTTTACAATATTTATTTCAAAATCGTTTAAAGTTAACAGGTTGTTTTTATTCAAAATCTTTTCAATCGAAGGAGAGTTATAGGTTTCACCTTTATCTAAATGTAGGATTGCTTCCTTTAATTCTTTTAGTCCGTGGCGATCTTTACACACATAAGCTTCTATATTTCCAGAATCCCATAAATCCCTTACGGTTTGCGGATGATCTTCTATTGAATTTACCAGGATCTTGAGGACTGGATTTTCAGATTTAAGGATGGCTATAAGTTCTTTTCCAGATTTGATCTTTTCTTCCCGGTGATCCTCCTTGAATGAGAGATCACAGATAAGTAGATCGAAAGGCTTTTCTTCCTGAGAGGCTTTTTTGACTAAAAGCCAGGCCTTGTCGCAATACTGCGCATGTGCAACTTCAGGAATATTTAATTCTTCTAAAACAGATGCAACGGCATGGTTGATACTGTCCATATCTTCTGCTACTAATACTTTTTTAAACATGCCTGAATACTATATTGGTATCTGGATTAAAATTTTCAATCCCTTTTCCTGTTCGGTTTCAAAATTAAGTTTTCCTTTTATAGAAAAAATACGGTTTTCCATATTTTGGATTCCATTGCCCGATTTTAAACTTTCCTTTGAAAGACCAATTCCATTATCAGAATATTGGATCTTTAGTAAATTCTTTTCTTCAGAAAAGATTATCGCCACTAAACTGGCTTGGCTGTGTTTATTCATGTTGATCATCATTTCCTGTAAAACCCTGTATAAGATGATCTTTTTCTCGGGACTAAGTTTACTCCAATTGATACTTTCTTCACCACGCAAAATAAGTCGGGTATTTTCTGAAAGGGCAGAACTAAGAGTAGATATTAAGTGAGGCAGGTAATTTTCTCCCACCGGAATACTGCTGTTCTCTCTGGAAATGTTGCGTGTTCGCTTGTAAATATGATCTAGTTTATTCATGATGTCATTGGATGCAATTTCCTGCATTCCGCTCATTACATTATATACATCGTTAGCCAATTCATCGTGGATCTTTTTAGAAATCCTGGTCTCAGTGAGATGGGTTTCCTGAATTTTTTCTTTTTCGTGGCGTTGTTTTAAATAATAAAATCCGAACCCGCTGCTTACCAGAATCAGCAATCCACCAAGAGAAAGAATTATGGTTTGACTTTTTAATTCTTCAGATTCCAGTTGTTGCTTGAAGGATTCAGCCTGGAGATCATCAATTTCCTTCTGTTTTTGTTCCTCATCAAGTTTGATCTTGGCAAAGAAATTCTTAGCCTTTAATTCAGCTGTTTTTAGACTGTCGTTTAAATGAAGGTATCTTCTGATGTATTTCTCAGACTCCCTTGGTTCTACCATGCCAAGAAGACTTTCCAGAGCATTTAATTCTGAAGTTTTACTGTCATTTTTTCTGGCGGCCTCCAGTGACAGGACGGCATATTCTTTGGCCTGGGCCCAATCCTTATTTAAGTAATAATCTGAAAGATGGTTGTAACTAGAGGTCAGGCCTTTTAAATCATTATTTTTCAACCTCATTTCCAGCGACTTTCTAAGAGCAACTAACACATTAGCTGTTGAATCCTTGAGCCATTCGGTGTAGGCAAGATTATCTATAAACCTGGCGTGCGATTCCTTATCAGCATATTCACTTTTGGAATTGATCAATTTGAGGTAATCAATTGCTTTGCTGAAGTCGCCATTGTCTCTATATGCCAGGGCCATATTATTTAAAAAGGAAAGGCTGTCTCCAGTCGAGGTTGAATATTTTAAACCGGATTCGTAATTTGCTATTGCATCCTGGTAAAAGCCACGTTCACGATTTGCAATACCAATTTGGTTTAGAGCACTGCCTATATAAGATGAGTCCTTAGTCTTCTGTAAAAGGCTTAATGCGAGGGTAGCATTTTCCTGACTTCCTGTATAATCTGACATACTGCTCTGGGCATTCGCCATTTCCAGTGATCTTTTTCCAGCTCTCAGGCTATCTCCTATACTTAAATATAGGTTTCGGGATTTAAAGGCATTTCTGAATTGCTCCTTATGATTATTTAAATACTGATGGATTACTGCTTTACGGTAGTATCCTAAAGCTTCAAAATAGGTGTTTTCATTAATCCTGGCCTGTCTGATCATTTTTTCCGAATAAGCCATGGAACTATCGTATTTCTTAAGTTTATTATACGAGTAGATGATCCCATCCAAAAGGTAGTACTCTATAGTATCGTTAGTTATTTTTCCTGATCTAAGGCCTTCTTTAAAATGAACCAGCATTTTGGAAGGTTCCTTAGCATTAAGAGCTTGTTGAAAATATGCTTCTGCTGAATCTTCTTTAATTCCGGGAGGGTTGTTTTTCGTGCTTTTGCTACAACCAAGAATGATCAGAAATAGTATCGGCAGCATTAGAAAATATTGGGGCGACTTCATAGGTGCGAAAATAGAAAATGCTACTAAGAAAATCCTAACTATTAAACAAGCTTGGAATTTTTTTTTAACTGCCTGTTTATGATAATAGCTTTTGGTTCTATGCCTGAATGGTGAATTTTGAGGTATTTATGTTAGAACAATAATTCAGCCTGCCGGGGACAGTTTTTGACGATTTAAATTTTCAACTTTCAAAAAAGAAAAGTACATGACAATCGAACAATTTTTTGGAAGTCTTTGACCTTAACAGAGTTTATTTCAGAAATGCTGCTGAGTAATGGTCGTTCCCATGATTATGGCACATTGGAGGAATTCATTTATCTTGCTGTTACTTCAGGAGAGGTGCGAGGTGAGAGGCAATACGTAGTGGCACTACATGGGATCTGCAAAAATATCTTGTCTTTCCGATTCCATTTCTCCAATAATTTTAAGACGACATTAATTGTCGTTAGGCTGGCATAGGTTTGTAAATCTAACAGGGCTGAGAAATGCCTCGTAAAGTCTAATTTCAAAAATAATAGTATGCCAATGCCAAATAATGGCTTCAAATGGAGGCCTAATGATAATTCTGCCACAACCAATCTGCGTTATACTCTTGAGGCAGAAAAGTGGATGAAGGCAGTTTCTTCGGCACAAGGAAAGGCCCGGCCAAGGTCTATCTGGCGTGATTTGGGAATGATCAGTATGCTTTTCGAATTGGTGTTTTCGGTCATTTTATTGATCCTTCTGGGCCTGCTGCAGCTAATTACAGCTTTAATCCGTTTTGTAGAGACAAATATTCAGAATAAATCAGGATCGGGCAAAGAGCAGGTAAGGGAAAAAAGTGAACCCGAAAATATAGAAGAGCATAAACCAGATGTAGTCTGGAACATAAAGAAAGAGAAGAGATATCCATCAGGCTTACAGTTAATCTTTTGGAATAGCTGGGGAGAGGTAAGGGAGATCTGGAGGTTTCTTTTAATGTTCGTGTTCATTTTTGCCTGTGTGATCTCCGTCTTTTATCTGCTTAGCTTTTGGAGCTCCGGGCAGGTGCATATTGGTATGGGTGGTTATCTGGTTGCAGGTGCTATAAGTTTATGGAATGCTTTTATAGGTTCTGAATAATCGATTATGGATCGTAAAAAGCTGATTACAAAAGTATTATTTCTGTTTCTGATTCTTAGCCTGACATCCTGTGCTCCCGCAGGTGTAACGGAGAATGAGTATGGTTTTTTTGCAGGGATTTGGCATGGTTTCATTCTTACTTTTTCTTTAATAGGACGTTTTATTTTTGGGTATGATATCGGTTTATGGGCAGAAACCAACAGTGGAGTTTTATACTACACAGGCTGGATTATTGGAATTTTAATTATAGGCATAATTTCTTTAGGAAAGCTATAACGTAAATATGGAAACAGAGGTTTTTCTGAAAAATCCTTCGATCTTAAGATTGGAAATCGAATACAAAGGAAAATCAAAACTTTTTTCAAGGCTCTCCATCTTTAGGCGGAAGGATATTCAAAAGTTGAAGATGATCTGGGAGATAAAATTTATTACCGACGACGAGTTTTGGCGCTTTTGAGTCCTAATCTTGAATAAACGAAAACAATATGACACCCGAAGATTTTTCCAACCGGCCTGTTGCTTTTACCGAGTTTGTTGCAGAAATACTGCTGAACAAAGGCTGTTCCCTTGATTTTGGAGTAGCAAAAGGACTTGATTTTCTAAGTGCTACTTCTAAAGATCCTCCTTTGGAAAAGCAATATGTGGTAGCATTGCGAGATGAGGAGGTAAGAGGAAGCCTGCTTTCGGTACTAAAGTTTACAAAAGAAAACCCGGAAAAGAAAATTTTTATCTGTGTCCTGAATCTTGGAGATAAGCAATTCCTGGAGCGTGTTCTGCTTCCACGTACACAAAATGTGGAAATTTGTCTGTTACCGCTGTTAGAAAGGTACAGTTTCTATAAAAAGGATTTTGAATCGAGAAAAAGTAAAATATGACAAAGCTGTTCCTCCTATCGATCCTTTTGATGATCCCGATCAGTGCTGTGAGCCAGGCTGTTCATCTGCAAAACAGGTATGGTAAAAAAGTCTTTTTCCTCGAGAATAACAGCATTAAGCGTGAAAATCGCTATGGTGAAAATTTATATCATTGGGATGGGGAGACTATCAGGCAAAAGAACAGGTACGGAGAAAAACTATATCATATTTCCGGAAACGAGGTAAGGTATAAGAACCGCTACGGAGACAAACTATACTTCTTTGACGGTCACACAATAAGAGCAAAAAACCGCTTTGGCAGAAAGTTGTACTTCCTTGATGGTAGGGTGTTGAGGGAGGAAGACAAGTACGGCGAAGCGGTCTTTTATTTTGAAGGTATTCCTGAAAAGTGGATGATTATCACAGTTATTGGATATTTATAGGTGGAAATTTTTAAAAAAGCTATACCGTGAAGATGAAAGTTTTATAAGATTATTAACATATTGATTTTTAATTGGTAAGAGTTGTTTTTAGAAAGCCATGTCTCCCATAAAGCAGCAATGCCGCAGCATTACAAATCATAAAATTTCGCACGATTACGGATTTTCTTTTTTTTCCTACAATCTGATTCTATATATTTAACAGGATTTTAAGCCCCTACACTTAAGATCACATAACCAGATCAACCATGAAACCTACTTTCTATTCGGAAGTATCTGAGGGGGCTTATCATTTGCATCAACAAATTCTCGCAGCCGCGGGAAAGCATCCTGAGATAACAACATTGTATAAAGGCTGTCAGCTGCTGTTCAGTCCGCTGCTGCAGCGGCCTAAGATCCTATTGATCGGCTTTAATCCCGGGGGAGGCTACTATAAGCACCACGGATCCATAGTCGAGAATTTGGAGCCTATGCAGGCCATGGAATACTACCTGAACCGGCACATCCTGGGAGAGCAGACAAAAGAGCTCTTCCGGCAGGCGGGCAGGGAAGAGCATTTGCAGCATGCCACGGTAAAAACCAACTTTTACTATTGGGCAACAGATAATGTCGCCGATTTCAACCGACTCCTGAAACTTCTTCCCGAAGAACTCAGCCGAGAGATTTTTCATTTCGCCCGAGTGTGGACGAAGCAGTTAATTGATGGTCTTCGACCGGAGATGATCATGGCGGAGGGGTTCAAGGCTTATGATGAGATCGCTGTTCTGTTCCCACAGAAACTGCAGGAGGAGAGCTCAGGATCTATGAGATCATTTATAACTCCAGAAGGGGTGAAGGTTCTGGGGTATAAGAGGAATCAGGGAAGTATTGTGGGGAAGGAGTTAATTGCCAATGCAATTAACTCTTTGTCATTAACCACGAAAGGCTAAAAACGAGATTAAGAGCACTAAAAAATATGGCAACATTTGAAATAAAAACCAAACACTGCATAAATGTCAAAGGAGAATATATAGATGGCGGACTGGCTGTACAAATAAGCTCAATGTTTGCAAATCCTCTGGATGAAAAAGAGAAAGTTTATAATGCATTCATGAGAGTACATGGTGTGGATCTAAAGACAGAAGGGTATTTGAATACGGGATATTTGGAGTATAGAGCAATTTAATTTGGATGTATGGGACAATTAGATGATTTAAAAAAGCACACCAACAAACTTATCGATGAAGTGGAATCTGACACTGACCATAGTAGAAGTCAATCCTTTTTAGAAGATTTTTGGGCAACCAGGGAAAAATTACAGGAGGCCAGGGATACCACTTATGGAGAAGAGAAGAGTTCTTTTAGTGAGCTTTTAAACCTCCTCAACCGTAACGCTGAAGAAAACGATTTGG
The DNA here is from genome assembly GCF_031846525.1 of Autumnicola patrickiae. Classification (NCBI taxonomy): domain Bacteria; kingdom Pseudomonadati; phylum Bacteroidota; class Flavobacteriia; order Flavobacteriales; family Flavobacteriaceae; genus Autumnicola; species Autumnicola patrickiae. The sequence goes on along the minus strand of NZ_JAVRHM010000002.1, from coordinate 79,345 downwards.
AGCCTTATTAATATTAATTAAAGCATCAACAGTGAAGGATGTGGAGAGATCAAATGCAAAATCAGATAAAAGTGGAAATGAACTTTAAAAAGGTAATGAAAATAGGACTATTCCTGTTTCTAATTCTTAGTCTAACCTCTTGTGCCCCTGCAGGTCCAACGGAGTCTGAATATGGTTTTTTTGGGGGGCTATGGCATGGCTTTATTATAACTTTTTCACTAATAGGTTACCTGATCTTTGAAATAGGAATATTCGCAGAGACCAACACCGGTTTTACCTATTATTTAGGATGCGGAATTGGGATGCTAATTATGAGTATAATTTCTTTAGGGAAGTTATAGCTCAGAGAATTGATTCTTACGCTAAGCATTTTAGGCTTTCAGAAAAACCATAAATTCTGGCTAGAGCAGCCTTATATCTATATATCTATTATTACAACATAGTAAAACGACCATTAATTAATAATTACAATATAATGCTTGAATATGTCCCAACTCTAATTTCAAAATTTTCAGGAAAACAGCCACAAAAGGAGTTCTACAAGTGGCAAAAAATGTTTAGGGAAGAAGACGGAGAAAAGATCTTAAGTCAAGAAGAATATTTTTTTAGAATACCCCAGAAAAGTTCAAATTCAAAAAAGGTTGAAGACCTAAAAGATTTTTTTTTGTTATTCAAGGATTTCTACAAGGGATTTTACAAAGATGTAGCATTACTAACAATAGCTTCTATCGGAGGATATTTTTTGTATGTGTTGCGTCCAGTAGTGTTCACCCCTATTCCTCCTAATGTTTTTTCTGGATATTTAAAGGATGCGGCCTTTTTTGAAATTTGTCTAGATATTGTTAAGGAGGATCTGGAGAAATATAGAGAGTGGAAAAAAGCATAACCAGTTGAAGTTTAACGGATTCAGAGGAAACTAACATTACAAACTGGAATGATAAATAAAAACAGGCCATACCGGAGAATAGAAATAGATAAGGAATTTGCAAAAGCAAAACGATCGATGCACGCAGCTGCACTGGCAAGAGGAAAAGCCAAAGGATTTGAACAAGCACATTACCAGGATATTTATACCGGCAAAGTATTATTGGGGGGTGATCCTTATGATTATGAACATATTAGATCTTCTGAAGAAATTCACAGCAGATATAAATCCGTTTTAACCGATGAGCAAATTGCTCTGGTGGTAAATTGTTCGGAAAATATTGGAGTTACACTTTCATCTATAAATAAATCGAAAGGTAAAGGCAGAATGGAAGATTGGTTGAGCAATCCAACTAATATTGAAGTTAACGGAATCGATTTAAAATTAACATTGGCTAATTTAAAGAAAGCAGATGCTGGAATTGAAGGTCTGGTGAAAATACTCACAACGTAATCATCAACAAGAATTGAATTTTAAAAAAGATGAGAAAATATAACCTAATTGAAAAAAATGGGATACGGCGAAAATAATATTATAGAGACACTTAAAGATAAGAGGAAGAATAATTCAAGCTATCGAAATGTCTATTCGAGCCTTATTGATAATGTTGATGAAGTACTGAACGACATTTCTAATGTTGAGATACAGCATATTGATGTAAAAAAAGTAAATGACGAAGTACACTCCGATTTACAATACTTGAGAAATGAATTTGTTCAAAAACTTATAAAGTTAGATGAAAATGCGGTTTGGGATAAGTTCACTATTGCATTTTTTGGCGAAACAAACGCTGGTAAAAGTACAATAATAGAGGCCCTAAGAATTTCAATGCTTGAAGATAAGAAGATTGAAAACAATGAACTAAAAAAATCCATAGACTCCAAAATTCTCGAGTTGAAACAAGAATCTGAAGAAATTAAATCCTCTATTAGAGAGTTAAAGCTTAATCAAGCCAAAGAAAAAACCTCTCAGTTGGAGCAAATAAAAGAAAAGGCAAAAAGATTGCAAAATACTTTTTGGGCAAATGGACTAGATGTTTTCAGGTCTTGGTTTGGCTTACCTCCTGTTCTCTTTTTTGAACAAAAAATCAAGTTGTTGGAAAATGAAATTTATAAACTGGATTCAGAAGATCCAGAACAGGATAGTAGAGTGGCGAATATAGTTTCCAAGGCAAGCGAATTGAAAAAAGAAAGGGAGCAATTCTTTGATGGGGAAATAATAGGGACTGGAGTGCAAGATTTCACTCAATTCTGTATTGAGTATCAATTCAATCAAGAAGAAGAACCTTTTACATTAATTGATGTGCCAGGTATTGAAGGAAATGAGGGTAAATATGAAAAAATGATAATGGAGGCTGTCTCAAAAGCACATTGCGTTTTTTATGTGTGCTCGGCAGGGAAATTACCAGAAAGTGGAACGATAGCTAAAATAAAAAAATATTTAAAGGAGCAAACTGAAGTATATTTTTTATTGAACGAGAGGAAAAACACATACACTTATGACGACGTCGTAACTTTTGAAGCAATGCATCCTGGTGCAGAAGACTTCAGGAAAAACATTTCTAACCAAATGCAAAATGAGTTAGGAGATTTTTATAAGGGTTGTTATTCTTTACAAGGCTTAATGGCTTTTTGTTCAAAAGGAGAAATACCTCAGAAAGAAAGGAATTTTAAGTTTCAGAAAAAGCTTCTGGATAAATTTGAAACACCTGAGAAACTTTACTCTATTTCACAATTAGAAAAAGTTGAAACTTTGATTAGGTTTCAGTTGACTGAAATGGAAAGAAAAATCATTAATGCAAATATTCAAAAAGCAGTTTGTGCTGCAAATGATTTTCAAGAGAAAATCCAAGAAATACGCAATTCAAGATATAGTGATGAATTTGTTCAAAATATTGATAAAGAGATTACGGTAGCGAAGGATAAAAACGACAACAGTCAGAGGGAATTAAAGAATGAACTAACCCGAATTTTAAACAAATTATCGAAATCCGCAGTAGAAAATCTTCGTGAAAAACTATACGATCTAATAGATAAAAAAGGGGAAAGTCTTTATAGATTAAATACTTCTGATAGATCAAAAGCTCGTCTGATCAAGAATCAAGAAAAACGTATAAAATTTATTGCAGGCTGTTATGGCAATTATGTTTTAGAAGAATTATCGAAAGAATATACGGATTCTACACAAAAAACATGTGATTCATTTACACGTGAGGTAAAAGAGAATGTGGAAAAAATGCAAAGTAACATCAAGAAAATTGCATCGGTTAGAATTACCGGTTTTGAAAATAGAACTGTTGGTGACTTTAATACGTCATTTAATTTTCAGTGGAGTAAATTTGGAGGGATTGTAATCTCTGTGGCAGGAATGGCAATGAGTGGAGCTGCTTTAGGTTCTGCTATACCAGGAATAGGAAACTTAATTGGGGCAGCTGTTGGAGCTATTCTGGGTGCTCTTTTTAATGTTGTTAGGTTCTTCTTGGATAAAGAAACTCCGGAATCAAAAGCTAAGAAACAGGTGGATGAAAAATTAAGAAATTTGCAAGCCGAAATCAAATCAAGATTGGATGCTTCAAATAAAAATATCATTGATGATTGTCAGAAGAATATAATTAATGAGGTTAGGACGATGCTAGATTACAACCTAAAGGGGATTAAGGCAATACAATCTGTATTAGAAGCAAAAACAGATCAGCTAGAAATATTAATTAAAGAAGTTAAAACCCAAAAAAAATAAAAAATGGAGCCATTAAATAGCTTTCTTGAGCAAAAACAACAAATAATATCCAATCTCGAAAAAACGCTGAAATGGGTAAGAGAAGGTAAACTACTAAACGTAGATGTCGAAGACACTGAAAAGAAGATTTTAAAAGTAATTGAGGGGGTGAAATCTGAAAAAATAAAAGTTGCATTGGTAGGGGCTTTTTCAGAAGGTAAGACAACAGTTGCCGCCAGTTGGTTAGGGAAGATAAAAGAAAATATGAAGATAGATCCGTTGGAATCCTCAGACAGTTTAGAAATTTATCGTCCAGAAGGTTTTGAAGATAATTGCGAAATTGTCGATACCCCGGGGCTATTTGGTTCAAAAGAAAAGGTAGCTGAGGATTCAGCTGTACTTAAATATGCAGAAATAACCAAAAAGTATGTTTCCGAAGCACATCTTATATTATATGTTTTAAATCCGGTTAATTCTATAAAAGATAGCCATACCGAAACCATAAAGTGGTTATTTCGAGATTTAAAAAAGTTGAATAATACTATTTTTATTATAAATCGTATTGATGACGTTTGCGACATAGAAGATGATGAAGACTATGAACATCAGTTTGCAATAAAAAAGAATGCAGTAATTGATAAATTAAAAACCGTAATTGGATTGACTTTAGAAGAGGAAGATCAATTAAAGATTATAGGTATTTCTGCGAATCCATTTGATAGAGGTGTGGTAAATTGGTTCAAAAATGAAGATGTATATCTAAAACTTTCCCGAATCAATAAACTTAGGGAGTTGACAGAATCATTTTTAAAAAGTTCCAAAGAGAATCTTATTAAAGCACAATCTTTAAGTGTTATATCAGAGTCAATATCAAAACAATCCAGACAAGCTGATGAAATTTTTACTTTTTATGAACAACAACTTAAAACCAGAGATGAATCCCTGGCTGAAATTGATAAACAGATTTCGAAAACCAAATCTAAATTCAAGGAAAACAGAATTAACTTAAAGGCGGAAGTGATTTCTTATTTTGATGGAATGCTATTGCAGGTGAAATCGACAGATTTAGAAACGTATGAAGACTTTTTCATCCGAAACATTGGACAGGATGGCATAAACCTGGAATCTGAAGTGAATTCTTTTTTTGATAGATATGCCGAGAGTACTAAATCATCAATAGTAGCATTGAATAACAAAATTACTGCTGAATTTGATTTCAGAGATTCCTTAGATAAATCGTTTTTACAATCACAGGCAAAAATGGGCTTTAATGCTTTATCTAAATTAGGAATAAATAACACTACTGTTTTGGCTTCCAGAGATATACTGAGGGGAGGATTAGGTAAAATTGGTATTGATTCAGCAATGAAATTCAAGCCTTGGGGAGCTGTTAAATTCGCCAAAGGCCTGAATGGTGCTTTAGCCGGAATCGGTGTGGCTTTTGAGGTATGGGAAACTTGGGATTTGCATCGAAAAAACAAAAAGCTGGAAGAGTCGAAAACTGAAATAGTAGCCTATTTAAATCAATATAAAAAGCACCTTTTATCAATTGTTAATGACGATGAATCCTATATAAAAAACTTTGCCCCGGCTTTCGAAAACACCTTAAAAAGTCAGGAATCTTTAAGAGCAGAAGCCGGCGAATTTATGGACAAGGCAAAGAAAATAAAGGAATGGTATGACAAGGCAAGTTATATTACTACTGTCGATTATGAAGAAGTTGCGTAGTTGAACAAATTTACATTACAAAGGATCATTAAAAAAAGTTTCAATAAGATCGAATATGTTCCGGTACTGTTTCGGCAGGAAAAATGTTAAAGTAATTCCTGTATTCGTTTTTCTCTGACTATTAGGGAGTTCTTTTGTGGCAGTTTGAACATTTTGAAGCTCCTGAAAGACTCCTTTTTATAGCCTTTTCGACGTGAATTATCTGCTGTAAAAAATTTTCTAATATGAAATCACCCCCCCACCACCACTTCGCCTCCTTCTTCAAGGAACAAAAAGACTTGCAACCCTTCGCCTACGCCGTTTCCCGGCAGCTGGCCCAGGGCAGTGTCTGCCTGGACCTAAAAGAGAAACCATCAGCGGATGAATTGTTCGAAGGCTTTCAGGAGGACCCAATGGACCTTGACCTGCAAGAGGCAGTTGAAAAACTGGCACAGAGCGATCTTGTGTATAAGCAAACTCCTGAGAACGGGGAAGGGAAGATCAACCTCCCCTTTGCCCTGGCCGGAAACAACTTCTATATCACGCGCTACTACAACTACGAGACTCAGATCATAGAAGGCATTAAAAGCCTCATCTCAAAAGGACAGGAAGAACGGCAGGGAAGGCTGAGGAAACTTAAAGAGTCCTCTCAGTTCGAAAAACTTATCGCAGGCAGGGAAACCTCAAAGGAGGTGGGGACGGACTGGCAGCTATTGGCTGCGGCCATGGCCTTTCTCAATAACTTCAGCATCATTACCGGAGGACCGGGGACGGGAAAGACCACTACCGTGGCCAAGATCCTGAGCCTGCTGTATGAGGAGAACCCTGATCTGGACGTAAAGCTGGCGGCTCCGACCGGGAAAGCGGCCATGAGAATGAAAGAAGCCCTGAAGGACAATGCGCAGGTGCCGGAAGATTTCAGGGAGAGCATTGCTGCCCTGGAGCCTTTTACCCTGCACCGGCTTTTGGGACCTAAATACCAGTCGCCGTATTTCAGGCATGATGCAAAGAACAAACTGCAGGCAGATGTCATAATTGTCGACGAGGCTTCGATGATAGATGTGGCCCTGTTTGCGAAGCTTATCAGTGCTGTTAAGGAGGACACCCGGCTTATCGTCCTGGGGGACCAGAACCAGCTGGCTTCGGTGGAGGCGGGGAGTCTCCTGGGGGACCTGTGTAATTCTGTTAAGGATCGAAACCGATATAGTGCGGAGGTGCTGAGGGACCTGAAGGAATTGCTGCCGTTCTATGAACTTCAGGAGAACCGCGATGAAAGCGAACTCCTGCAGGATCATATCACCGAACTGCAGTTCTCCTATCGATTTCAGAAGCATCCGGAGATAGGGAGGCTCAGCAAAGCCATCATTATTAACAATGAAAAAGAACTGGGATCCTTTTATGAGAAAACTTATTCCAGCAAGGAGATAGAGATAGATCCTGAGTATGATCAGAAGCTCCTCCACGAGTTCATAGAAGGCTTCAGCGAGTACATAGAGGAAAAGGATATAGCAGAGGCCATCCGTAAGCTGAACAAGCTCAGGATCCTCGCTGTGATCCGTAGGGGGCAGCAGGGAGTAGAAGGGCTGAACGAGAAAGCCGAAAAGCACCTGAACAGAAAAGGCCTTCTCACAACGGGAAAAACTTTTTATAAGAACCGCCCGGTGATGGTCACAAAAAATCATCCCGACCTGAACCTGTTCAACGGTGATGTGGGGATCGTAAGACCGGCAGAGGACGATCCCGAAAAAATGAAGCTGTGGTTCCTCGATGAGAAGGGAGAAGCAAAGAGCTATCCCCCGGGACTGCTCACCGATGTGGAGACCGTCTTTGCCATGACCATCCACAAGAGCCAGGGCTCGGAATTCGACAGCGTGTTCATGGTCATGCCCAAAACAGAGGAGCTGGCCCTGCTTACCCGGGAGCTGCTCTATACCGGCATCACCCGGGCAAAGCAAAACCTGAAGATACAGGGCACAATAGAAGTATTGAAAACGGCAGCGAAGGCAATGGTGAAAAGGGCCTCCGGAGTAAGAGACCGGATATGATCCTGGAGGCCGCTTTTAGCACCGATCTTTCTCAAGAATATAAATAAAAGAGAAGGAACTGTTCCAAACCTTTTTCTGAAAAACCAACTAATCCACTGACCATGGAAACCAACCAGACCGAAATACAGAACCTCAGGAGATACAGCGCCGCTCACAAAACCGAACTGGCAGCTGAACTGGCGCAGCATATTAAAATGAACTTTTCCGGGGCAGCGCTTGTTTTCAAGCCGGTTCAGATCATTACTCCCAATAAGGCGCAGCACAACTGGCTCAAAGAACAGCTGGCACAGGAAAGCGGATTTATTTCAAACCTGAAGCAACACAGCCTGAATTCCTTTTTCAGGGAGCTGATCGCAGAACTGGATCCGGAACGCAAGGACAGCTCCGGCAAAGAAGAACTGATCTGGAAGCTGTTCTCCGAAATGGGAAAGCAGAATTTCCGGAGCAAGTTCATTAAGATAAAAGAGTACTGCGGAGACGATGAGATCAAACGGCTCGCCCTGGCGCAACAGGTGGCCAACTTGTTTGAAAAGTATCAGGAGTATGATCCTCAGCAGGACTGGAAGAAGCAGCAGCATCCCGATCTGGAATGGCAGGCCTGGCTGTACAAAAAGACCGGATACGAAGATCAACTCCTGTCCGCATCGGACCTCAGGGAGCTGATAAATGAGCATCTGGACAGGCTCCTGGAATTTCATTCCCTGTACCTTTTCGGCGATCTGCAGATAAGCCCATTGCACTTGGAGTACCTGCAGGTGCTGGCAGAGAGGGAGGAATTTCCCATGTATGTTTACAGCACACATTCCGCAATAGCACGGAAGGTGAATCCACTGGCACAAAGCTGGGGTGAGTATCTCGTTCACCGGAACAGGCAGCTGGAAGTGCTGAAGGCTACTGCAGAGGATATTTCTGCCACTACATATGTGCCCGGAAACAAGATGCAACACCTGCAGCGCGACATTCTCAGAGATAGCGTCTCAGAGACACTGCCGCAGGATGATTCCATCCTCATCTATAACTCTTTCACCAGGGTAAGGGAGGTGGAGGCACTGTACAACTACCTGGTGAGGCAGGTAAGCAATAACAAGGAACTTGGCGCCAGGGATATCATGGTGTGCATGCCTTCGCTGGACCCCTATGTTTCGGCGATAAGAACCGTCTTTGATTCGGCACCTTATAAGTTCCCCTATACCCTCGTAAGCCGCGGCTACGGAAGGGAGGAGAGCTTCTGGACAGCCCTGGAGCAGCTGCTTTCTTTTAAGCGGGAGGATCTCACTGCTCCGGGAGTTTTCAACCTGCTGGAGATGCAGCCTGTGCAGAACAGCTTTGGCTTCAGCGATCTGGAGCTGCTCCGGAAGGCCTTCATAGATGCCAATATCCGAAGGGAACACGAGGGCGACGAAACCCTGGAAACGCATTATGCTTCTTTCCGCAACGGCCTCTCGCGACTCATTTACGGGTTCTGCCTTGGGCACACAGAGCCGGTGGATATCTGCGGAAAGAAGATCTATCCGGTGGACATTGCCGAAGGCCAGCAGGCTCAGGATCTCTTCAGCCTGCATGAGATGGTGGAAATGCTGAACGATTTCCTGGAGCTGAAAGAGAAGAAAAAGAGCGCGAAGGAGTGGCATCTGGAGCTAATGAAGCTTTCTGAAGCTTTCCTTCGGCCTGAGGACTGGCAGCAAAGGCAGTTCCAGGAGCTTATGGAGAGAATGGGAGGCATACAGGCTTCGGAAGAGAAGATCGGGTTCAGAACATTCTTTTTCCGCTTGAAGGATCAGCTGCACAACAAGGACCTGCAACAGATCAAGGGGAGGGGAGGCATTGTTTTCTGCGGACTCTACCCAGGAATGAGCATACCTAAGAAGCTGGTCGCTTTTCTCGGACTCAACTTCGGCGAATTTCCGCGGAAGTCTCAGGAGCTCAGCTTTGACCTGCTGCAGAAGGAGTCGAAACCGAACAGCCGCAGGGAAGACCGGGGCGCCTTCCTGGAGACCTTCCTGAATGCGGAGCGGCAGGTACTGCTAAGTTATATCGGCCAGAATGTGAAGGACAATTCAGTGATCCCGCCCTCGGCGCTTATCAGCGAACTGCAGGACTACGCAGAAAAGGCAGGGGCCGAGATCAGGGAAGTGAAACATCCGTTGCATGCGTTCAACTCGAAGTATTTTGATCCTGCGGAAAAAGAACTATATACTTACCAGATACGTGCCAAGGATAAACTGAAGATCAACGAGGTGAACAGAGAGCCAGATATCCCGGAAGAGATTCCTTTATGTGTTCTGGAAAACTTCCTGAAGGATCCTTTCAAACACTACTATAATAAGGTGCTCGAGATCTATTATGAGGATCCGGAAAACCTGCCGGAATGGGAGCTTTTTGGTCTGGACAATTTGCAGGAATGGAGCCTCAAGAATTCCCTCCTTCAAAAGAGCCTGGCAGGAGAAGAGTTGGATCTGGAAGAAATAAGAAGGGAAATGATCCTGAAGGGACAGTTGCCGCTAAAGAGCGTAGGAGAGCAGGAACTGGAAAAGGTAAATACCAGGATAGATGCTCTCTGGAAAGAACTGGAGAAACACACAAACGGCAGGACCCTGACCATGGAAGAGATAGACCTAAAATTCACCCTGAAAAACAACAGGAGCATTAAATTGAACGGACACCTGAGCACTTTAGGAGAGGATGCTGTCTACTTGTTCGTTTCAAAGGCCGAAAAGAAGAAGTACGAATTGTCAGCCTACCTTCATTACCTGGTACTGAAAGCCTCTGGAAGAACCGGAGCTCTGCATTATCTATGTCTCGACGACAATAATGAGCCTTTCCACCACAAGATAGAGGTGCCAAAGACGATCGAAGAGGCAACAAAGGAAATAGAAGAATTCCTGGAACTATATGTCGAAAATCACGAGCGTATTATCCCCTTTTATCCGGAACTGAATCTAAAAGTGGAAGAGGTAGCTGCCTGCGATGATACAGCCGAAAGCGATAAGATCGAGAAACTGCGAAATCTTATCGACAGTAAGTTTGAACCCTTCAGTAATTTCTATCCGTCAGATTATTTCCTGCGGGAATACCAGCAGGGGTTTTTTCTGGGAGATCAGGGAATGTCCAGCCTTCTGGAATTTCAGGACCTGTATACCAGGATAGGAGGAGAAATAGAAACCGCGTTTAACAGATAAAGAGATCAGAGATGCCCAATTTTAATCTAAACACCGTGGAGCTGGAAGGCTCAAATTTAGTTGAAGCCAGTGCAGGTACGGGTAAAACCTATTCTATAGGTTTACTCGTGCTGAGACTCATTCTTGAGAAGGATGTAAAAATTGAAAAGATCCTGATGGTTACCTTTACCAATGCGGCAGTGGCGGAACTGGCGGCACGAATAAGAAGGTTTCTTAAGGAAGCAGTAAAGGCAGTCAAATTCGGCGAATGTGACGAGAAACCTGTGGAGCGGCTCATTGCAGGCCAATCCAATAAAAAAGTGGCACTGGAGAGACTGGAGGCAGCAATAAAACAGCTGGATGAAGCTGCTATTCAGACCATCCACAGCTTCTGTCAGGAATCCCTGAATACTTTTGCCCTGCATGCTGCACAGCCTTTTGGCCTCGAATTAAAAACAAACATTCAGGAAATAGCCAATAACCAGATAAAGGAATTCTGGAGAAGGGAGGTCACTCCGCTTCCAAAAGAGCTGCTTTCGGAGATCAAAGCAATATCCTTTGCAAACCTGGAATCGGCCGTAAAGGAATCTATTGGAGGTAAAGTATATTCCGTAAGCGAAACGGAAGAGCCATCGATCGAAAACTATTTTAAGCAGTTCAAGGCATTCAGGGAAAATTATGAAAGGGATCTTGAGAATATTCATGATAAGATTCAGAATTCTGATCTCACTGATAACCGTAAAGCACATGTCCTAGACAAAGTAAGTAACTTTTCAGGCTACTGTGAATTTCTTCTCGAAACTACGCAGTACAAGGAGAGATTTGTCAATAATTATCTTAGTGCTGAAAAAGTGCAGGCTCAGGAACTTCTTTCCCAGAAAGAACAATGCTGTCACTGGTTCTTTTCAAAGTGTATCCGGGAAGTTCAGGAGAAGGTAAAGCAATATCTGCAGGAAAATCACCTGCTCACCTATGACGAGATCATCAAGCGGATGCATACGGCTATAATGAAGGAGGAAAATAAATCTTTCAAAGCAGCTCTCAGAGACAAATTTGATGCTGTCTTTATCGATGAATTCCAGGATACCGACAGGCTGCAGTACGAGATATACCATAGGCTTTTCGGAAAAGGAAAGACCATTTTTTTTATTGGCGATCCCAAACAGTCGATCTATGCGTGGCGTAAGGCTGACCTCAATACCTATTTCAGAGCCAAAGAAGATATTGACCGCCACTTCGAAATGAATGTAAATTTCAGGTCTTCAGAAGCCTATGTAGAAGCAGTTTCTCAATTTTATGACAGAGGGCAAGATCCCTTTAAAACGAAAAAGAGTGATCTGGATATAAATTATCTGCCAGTTACTGCCAATGATACCACGTCTTCCGGGCTCACACATCCGGAAAGGAAAATGAAACCTTTACAGATGTTCGACGGGGGTACTAAAGGAAAAATAAAGTCTCTGGTCACAAGGCTGGTTCATGATATCCTGTTCGGAGGCTATAAGCTGAATGGTAAAGATGTTGTGAAGTCTGATATCGGAATACTTGTCCGTTCTAACAAGGAGGCGCAGGAGGTAAAAGGCTTACTCGCTAATGAGGGTATACACGCCATTACTATAGATGATTCCTCGATCTATAAAGATTCAGAGGAAGCAAAGTCGCTCCGTTATATCATGGAAGCCGTACTGAATATCACTGAAAAGAATATCAGTAAAGCCCTGCTGAATTCATTTACCGGTTACTCTTATAAGAAGGTTTCCGCAATAAAGAAAGAAGAGTTGCTGGATACATTCAGGGGATACAGGGAAATCTGGAAAGAATCCGGGATCTATTCCATGATCCGGAAATACATGGAAGATCTTGATGTCATGCGGCACCTGATGAAGAGGAGGGACCAGAACGGATTAAGGATCCTGAGCAATCTCACCCAGCTCCTGGAACTGCTGCAAGAAGCGGAGTACCGGCAGGAATTAAAGCCGATGGCACTTTACGATTACCTGGGGAAACAAATTGCAGGAAGTTTAGAAGAGGGAGATGAATTTGAGCAAAGAATGGAGAGTGACGAAGCAGCAGTCAAGATACTGACGGTGCATAAAGCTAAAGGGCTGCAATATCCCATAGTAGTAGCGCCTTTTCTGGACCTGACAAATTATGAGAGCTACGATATTTGCTCTTACCGGGAACCCGGAGCAGACGGTGAGTACAAGTTTTACTGCAAGCCGTTCAGGAGTGAGGAGCAGAAAAAAATGTTTAAAGACCAGCTAGATCAGGAGAATTGCCGACTGCTTTATGTTGCGTTGACCAGGGCAAAATACAACTGTTTCCTTTTTAAAACTTCAGGTGAAAGAGTTCGCACGACTTGTCTCAGCCCCTATGCCACTAATTTTGACAGTCTTCCCTCTCTCGATCGACCCATTCCGGAAGAAGAAGGGGAAAAGAAAAGCGAAGGAACACCGCTTCCTCCTTTTTGGGGAGAGGGTGAGGTCCTGGAAAAATTCTCTCTTCCCGACCAACACCACGGCAAGCTCAGCTTCAGTGCCCTGAGCGCCCACGGGTCTCATGTGTCCAGGAGTAACTCCGGAGAGCCTCAGGACGACTACGACAAGTTCATCTTTAAGGAGATCCCAGGCGGGAAGACCATGGGAAGCATGCTGCATTACCTCTTTGAGAACATCGATTTTGAAGGTGACAGGGAGCATATACTTGCAGAAGTGGATAAGCTGCTGGATAAATACTACCCGCACAAGAAGGAAGCCCTTCGGGAAAAGCTGGTGGAAATGGTGGAGCATGTGCTGGAGGCCGAGATCCAGATAGAGGAGACGCGTATTCCGTTGAGGGAGCTTGATCCCAACAGGAAACTGAACGAGATGGAATTCGATTATAATACTTCCGGACTTGACCTGGAGAAGCTCAAGAATTTTGATGCCGGGGAAGGTATTGAAATCAACTGCAATATGGCCATAAGCACACAACAGGGTCTGCTCAACGGACTCATTGACCTCTTCTTTGAATACCAGAACAAATATTATATTCTTGACTGGAAGTCAAATTACCTGGGGGATGATCTCAGCTATTACGAAGGGGAAGACAACATGCGAGAGGCGATGAATTCCGGCAACTATCACCTGCAGTACTTTATCTATTCCCTGGCTGCAAAAAAGCATTTGGAGCAGAGAATATCCGGCTTTGATTATGATAATCAATTTGGTGGAGTGATCTATGTGTATTTGCGAGGTGCCCGTAAGGGAAAAGCATCAGGAATTTACACGAACAAGCCGAGCCTTGAACAAATAGCTCGAATGGAACAGTTGTTTAATAAAGAGGAATTGCAATTGGCATAAAATATACAGGTGATGAGTAAAAAACAAATGGGAGCCTTTGAGTTCTTTGACCATGCACTGGCACATGACTTTGGAGTGCCCGTAGAAGTTTACATAGAGACCATAGAAAACGCTCCTGAGTTCAGGGCGGAGACCATTCTCAGCGGAATCATTAATGATGATCCTAAAAAACGAGAACAGGCCAGACGCTGTTTTCACATGCTCAAACCTCCAATCCACAAAATGAATTAATTCACGCGGCCTAACATCTCACGTCTCAAGTCTAACGTCCAACGTCCAACGTCTAACGTCTAACATCTAAAGTCTACCGTCTAACCTATGATCTACCCACCCAAATTCCCCACCCATAACGACAACAACGGCGAAAGAAAGGTTTTTGAAGCCTTACAGAAGCTGGATCCCCACAATTTTGACATTTTCTGGAGCCGGGGCTTTACCGGAAGGGCCACCGGGGAAGACAAGCATTATGAAATAGATTTCCTGGTGTTTGATCTGCGGGAAGAGCGACTGGATCATATTTACGTTATTGAAGTAAAGGGCGGAAAGGTGCAGTATAAGGCAGATGAGAATGCCTGGTACCAGAATTCCCGGGAGATGGCTCCGGCACCCGATCATCAGGTGATGGGTTATGTATCTAATCTTCTAAAAAGATATAAAGAAGTTATTGAACATAAAGTGCCGGTTACTTGGTTGCTTTGGTTTCCTGATGGGATATTGGACAAAGATAATCTGCCAACCCAATGTGAAATCTGGAATGTACTGGACCAGGAAGATCTGGATGATCCCCGGACAGCTCTTAACATGGCAGCAGAGGCCGTGGAGAATGAATACAGTCACTTTAAACGGATCTCTATAGACGACTACAAAACCACACTTCAAAAGGATCTGCTGCAGAGCCTGGAGGTTTCTGAAAACTTCAGAACGCTGCTGGAAAACATGGAGATAAACATAGACAAAACAGAAGAGAGTCAGAAAGCCTTTTTCAACGGACTCTGGAGCTATTCGCGTCTGGCAGTTGAGGGTGGCGCCGGCAGTGGTAAAACTGTATTGGCGAAATGTGCTGCTGAGGTCCTGGAAAATAAAGGAAAAAAAGTGCTTTTCCTGTGCTATAACACTTATTTGTGCTCCGAGGTAAGGGCAGATCTTAATTCCGGAATTAAAACCGATAATATCCACAACCTGATGAGGAAATTTGCAGATGACCGGGAACCGCGTTGGTTTGAAGCTCAGGAGAAAGACAGGGATTTTTGGGATAAAGGCCTGCCTGAAAAATTTAAGGAGCTGCTTAAGGATAAGCCACTACGGGAAGAAGAAAAATTCGATGTGATCCTGGTGGACGAAGCACAGGATTTTGAGGTGGGCTGGCTCAATATGCTGCTCAAGTATCTAAATCCGGATTCTCAGTTTTTCCTGTTCTATGACCAACGGCAGAATATCTTCGAGCGGAATTTCATGCTGCCCCAGGGACAGAGCTGGCATTCTCATCTTCTGAATTGTAACTACAGGAATACCAAAAAGATCAATGACTTTATAAACACAACCGTGGGTACAGATGCTGTTTCTTACGGAGTCGATGAAGGGGAGGAGGTAAGAGTTAAAGAATATGCTCCCGGGGAAATGGCAGGGGCTCTAAAACGATGTTTACTGGAAGTGCACAATGTGGGAAAAGTACCAAAAGAGCAGATCATGGTCCTTACAGACGGTTCTACTAATGACTGGAACCTGACGATCCACAGGAACGGCTTCGAATACGAGATTCTGGATCCTGTAAAGGCAAGGGAAAAGGAAAAAGTATATTATTCCTCTATCCGCCGCTTTAAAGGTTGTGAAGCCCCTGTAGTTATCCTGCTTCTCAAACAGCCTTTTGAGGAGATTAAAAATGGAAAGACCAAAAATAAAAACAGGCTTTACACCCAGCTTAGTCGGGCGAAGAGTTTGTTGTATGTTTTGGAGCCGGAAGTAAAAGAGTGAACGTGATTACTAAAAAGTGAAAAGAGGAAGAACACCTTCTGTTTCCAATTACCTTTAAAGAAAAGTTCATTGATTTGTCGTACAATAAAATTTAATCTCTATGTCACCTAATACGCTTTTACAGATTTTCCAGAATACCACTAATAGTTACAAATATTACTGGTGGTATTCTTTATTAATTCTTTTTAAAAAAAAATCAAAACCAGGAAAGCTTTTCCTTTAAGGAAACGGCTATTCAGATGGTTGTGTTAGTGTGGTACCCTATTAACTATTTTAAAATTTCATTCGGAAAACAAGATCAGCTTGGAAAGTTAGTAAAGAAATTGAAGGCTATATATTCAATTCCAGACGATATTTCCGAAGATCAACTACGAGATTTTTTGGAAGACCGAGCAAGTGAAAAGGAATTGTCACGAATTTTGAATGCCCTAACAAGATATGTGCCCTACAGATTTATAAGACCGTGGTTTCTCGAACTTGTAGGAGTAATAGATGGAGCAATAAATAGGAGAATATTAGAATTGCAGGAGTCGAGAATGAATAGGCCGCCGTACCAAATAAAGGATGAATTAATTTCTTTTAACAGTGACTGGTTGAACTGGATACGTTCAAATTTAATGCTAATAGAGAAATTTACGCTATTCGAACTATTCCGTTACGTTGAAAAAAATAATCCTAATACCCCGAACATTTCTTTAAAACTTTTCAAACCTCAGCAAAGAAAACTAACTCAGGCAACAAACCTTTGGAAGGGATTCGTAGATAGAAATCGGACCGTTAGAACCGTCTTCGAGAAAAAGCCAGTCATCAAATTAGATGTTGTTAGTATTGACCATTATATTCCCTGGAGCTATTTAACTCATGATCAGCTTTGGAATTTACATCCCACAGAGAAAATTAGTAATAGTTCAAAGGGAAATAAATTGCCTCATTCTTCCTACTCCTCAGAATTCTGCTTGTTACAGTATCAATTTGTAAGATATTTGATTTCTGAGGAAAAAGAGAAGTATCTTTTAGATTACAACAATTTTCTATTTATATCTACAAGAGATCTGGCCATTATACCTAGAGAGCTTTTTCAACAGAAGTTAAGGGAAAAAATGGAAATCCATCTCGACACAGCTCAAACTATGGGATTTAGCCCTAACTGGTTTTTAGACTAATTCTTTTACTCCTTCTTCCATTTTTTCTACGAGAAAATCAAATCCATCTATATTTCTTCTTATAGATAACTCTTTATACAAAATTTCTAGTCCGTCATCTATATGCAATTTGATGTACTTAGGGATATCCTTATCTGAGATATATAGCCCATAATGTAAAGCAACTAAAGCACTATAGTAGTCACTATTTTTTCCGAATAGTACAGATTTTGAATATTCTTTTCCACTAGAATTTTGAATATCTTTCAAATCGAGCCTTCTTTCTTGTTTTAAAGAATAGGATAACGCAATTCTAGCAATGGCATTTTCCGCTCCCAGATTTAACTGTCTCGTTAGTTTAGAAACAATCTCTCTATTTTCTTTGCTTGTTCTAATGTGCGTAAACATCATCTTCAATTTTGAATTCGTCGAATAATTTATGAACAGGACAATTTTTCACTACAGATCCACCCGTTACGTTTTTAATCAAATAGGTTTTGTTGATGTTTGGCTTGAGGAGTTGGAACTCTTTATAAGACAGCTCCTTTTCCAAGAGAGGGAACAAAACAACCTGTTCAGAAACTCTTGGATAGAATTCTTCAATAATCCTTACGGAGTGTTCAACATCAAATTTCTGCAAAGGACTATCAATAAAAACCGGAAATTTTATGCCGGATTCATCTACAAGAGCTTTAAGTAGGGCAGTCGCATATAACTGCTGCTCACCTTTAGACAATTCGTCCTTATCAATTATATTGCCATTACTATCTAACAATTCTACATCCATTATATCTTCAAGAATTTGCACTCTTACAGAGGCTATAAATTCTTTTTTATGCATAAGTTGTTTTAGGTTTCTTTGGATTGCATGTTGAAGAGAATACTTTTTTTCTTCCTTTATCCTCCCCATGAGAAGGTTTATTTTCTCTAGCAGTTGTTTGGTGAGATCGTATTTTTTCAAATCTGTCTCTCCTATCTTAAAATTTTTCTCGTATTCAGAAAGAATCCTTTTATGGCTGCTACTATTGCTATTTAGTACACCGAGAGCGAGAGTTAATTCATTCTTCTTTTGAGAAAGACTACTGATTTCTTTTTCAATTTCCTCTTTTTCCCTTCTGAATTGTTTAGCTAATTGATTGTTTTGTCTAGCTTCTCCTTGTTTTATTTTATTGCTAGTCCTATTAAGAAGTGCTTTTGTGGTGCGTTCATTCTTAACAATCGAATTGAAATGCGACACAAAGGATGATCTAATATTGTCGTAGAGAGCTTTAAAACCTCGATATTGCTCGTCAGAAAAATCCAGCATCGTATCTCTCTTTTCAACCGACTTGTTTTTTTTGTATCTGGAGTTCAAGGTTTCACCAACAGTACCAATGATTTCTTTTTGTAAATGATCATCTTTTATGATGCTACTAAGTTTTTCGGAAAGTATTTTAGAAAAATTCGAAAGCTCGGCTTCTAGTTCTTCTTTGTATTGTTCTTGTTTTGAAGAATCGTGTTCATACGATAATTGCTCATACAGTAAGGTGGTTTTTTTTCCTGCAATCACGAAAGGAGCAACGTCTAAAAGTTTTTTTAATTCATCTTTACTTTTTTTAAGCTCTAACTGTAGGTCATTCTTACGAGTTTTTAGATTTTTTAATTCGTCTAGCGTAATGGAATTCCCTTCCCGAATTAGACTTTCTTGAAGTGTATCGCTCCTTAATTGAAGATTATTTATTCGGAGAGCAATGCTTTCTTGTTCACTTTTATTATGCTCGACAAGCTTTTGAAGCTCCCTGTCCTTCTCAATTAAATCTTGTAATTCTGATTTTTGATATGTCGTTGCCCCTTTTCGCCTCAATTTAGCCAGCAACGTCTCCAGGTTGAGCTTTAATTCTTCATATTTCTTAATTCCCAGAACCTCTGAATAGGCTCTACTGAGGCTTCGTAGTTCAGACCTAGATCTGGCTTCGGCAAGAGAAACTATTTTTTCTGCGTCAAAAAAGAAAAATTTTGCTATTTCACGGGGTAAAATGAAATCATTTATAAATACCTCGTAGCCGACGTCTTTTGTAAGTTCGTTTTCGTCTCCATCTATTAAAATAAGAAGGCTTTCATCGTTTGTTTTTAAATCAAAAGAACGTTTGATGGTGACAGTCTTGCAAGGAATTGAAGGAATCATTAAATCTGAAAGCTCAACTTCAACGGAGAAAACCGAATCTTCACTCAATCCCTCCTCGAATTTCTTTCGAGCATTTCTATTAAACAAGGATTTAAGATAGTTGTCGTATCCTCCTTTGTTTTTGATGTCTTTTTTGAACTTTTCCTCTACCTGCACCATTAGCTTTCCGTAAAAAGCATAAATTAATGAGGATAAAAAAGAAGTTTTACCAAAACCATTTTTTCCTGCGATCAGACTGATGTTCTTTTCACTGTTGTTAGAAAACAAAACATTATTCTCTCCTTGGTATATTCTGTAATTATGTAGCCTTATCTTTTCTATTTTCATCCCTGTCTTTCTGTTACAAAAGTTTCTATTCTGTTCTCTAGGTCATTGTGAAGGCCATATTTTGATATCATCAAGGTTTTGCTTTCCTGAAGGGTGAGTAAGTTATCTATAAGATGATAATAATCCGTATTATCATCACATATCTCTTTTAATATGCGCCGTTCAGTCAGGTCGAGTGACTTCATGTTATTAGTTACAATGTCTTTATCGTAAACCTTTTTGTATATTTCACCGACATTGTAATCAAAAATCATGTCTCTGTTCCAGATGACTTGGATAGCAATAAGTTCTTGATTTGTTATGAGGCTAATATGTGGTTTTTGAATTTGAACTTCTTTTTGAATTTGAAGAAGTTCTTTTAGAATTCTGGCACGATAATGAGATTCATAATTACCTTGTTTATGACCGTCTGGATCGACGGCTGGAGCACCATTTCTTCTGGTGGCAGACCTGTTTTCACTAAGATTTCTATTGGCAACTAGATCATTCCTGAAATTAAGTAATGGCATCATCCAGTGCTGTCCTTTATCGACTAAAGCAGACATAGATTTATCTTCTTTAACAACCGTGCATGTCCAGCAACCGAATCTGCTTTGACCACAGGAGGAATGCTCCTTATTAGTTACAACAGTCGGACATTCATAATCATCTGCGCTGGCATCGCTATAAATTTGAAAGAGAATTGAATTATCAAAACCCCATGGAGAGGGAACAGTATTAATTATATACCATATCTCTTCCAGTTGTAGGTCCTTAATAGGCGGATATACGTAGGTGTTTGGAGTGTTATTATGTTTAGATAACCTCTTTCCTTGGACTTCATGTTTTCGCATAGAACGCTCTCTGGTGGAACTTTCTTCATAACGAGTACCCAGAAGAACGATAGCCTCTCCCTTTTCATCGATTTGCTCTAATAAAAAATTGGAAGTCGGACGGATTTTTAGTTTATCCGTACACCATCTAAAAGTGTTATTTGGTACTGGGTACCCTTTACCAATGACATTTATAAAAAATGTTTCTTCTAATTTGGGAACAGTTTTCTTGACAATGATAGGCAGATTTTGGTCTCTTGCGGCAGTTTCTATTTTTCCGAGAACATCCTCTACATAACTAGCGATTATAGGATTTTCTACCATTGTATCGTTACAAACAACATAGACAGGTCTTCTTAACTGGTATGGGTACGGCATTTGCTCTCTGATTCTCTGGAGCGCAATCCAAACTAAGGTGAGGAGCACGGTGGAATCTTTACCACCACTAAAACCTATGATCCAAGGTCGTTCAGAGGTATCGGCGAAGGCATACTGGTCAATTAATTCCTCAATTATTTCCTCTGCTTTTTTGCTTCTAATCTTTGTCATTTTCCTTAGGATTGTATGGTATAAAAATATGAAATTTCTAGGTGTGACTTGGAATAAATCCAAATT
Organism: Autumnicola patrickiae; assembly: GCF_031846525.1. Taxonomy (NCBI): domain Bacteria; kingdom Pseudomonadati; phylum Bacteroidota; class Flavobacteriia; order Flavobacteriales; family Flavobacteriaceae; genus Autumnicola; species Autumnicola patrickiae. The sequence goes on along the minus strand of NZ_JAVRHM010000002.1, from coordinate 58,423 downwards.
TTTATTAACCGGGTAGGCCGCTGTTTTGGTTATTATCTTCTCTAAAGCTATTGAAGGCGAGTAAATGAAATTGCTCAGGCTCCCGTATTTTAATGTACCCCCGTGGGTAGGATTTCTATTGAAAGTTTACCAATTATAATCAGCAAGTGAAATTGTACACCTTTTTGGGGGTAAAGGAAAAACCTCAAAACCAACTACCTTCTCTTATTCTCTACAATTAAAACAAAATGTCCACTGGCATCGGAGGAAGTTTAACATTACTTTACCAACAGTTAACGTGATAAGATAACCGAATTTAGAAAAGTTATATACGCTATGAAGAGTCTGGGGCATGGTGTTTAAGTAGTTGCGAACAAAAAAGGATCAAACTTTAAGTGGTAAAGAGTGATCCTTTTTATTTTTTTCAAAAAAAACTGAATTGTAAAAATTTCGGGAGGTTAAAAAGCTACTCTTTCTGAGCTAATCGTTGATGAATTTCGTCGAAGAAATGTTCAATATTGTTTAGGTAGGTCTTGGAGACAGGATCATCGCCCTCTCGTTTCTCTAAGATGTATTTAGCTCCACCCTCTGCAAATTTGGATATATTGTTTAAAATTTCTCTTATTCCATTCTGACTGGTAAGATCCTTTTCAATATCGTTAATTTTAGTTTCATTTAGTCCTATCATTAGCATTGTATATGCCACGTCTTCAGCTCCATCTCGCAAAAAGGTTCCTATTGAAAAGGTGTCGGTATGTTCCCATTTCTCGGGAATCTCAGTTCTTTCATAAAAATATCCCGTAAAAAAAGCCCAGGAAAATGCATGAATATGTTTTCCGAATACCTTAGTGTCGTCCAGGTTTACCTTACCCTGCACTCTTGTTATCAATGGTATTAATTCCCTTAAATTTTTTCCGTAATGTAATTTTTTGTCTTCAACTAATTTTAGAAATGTATCTTCCATTTTAAATTTCTTCTTTAATTACTGTTCTTGACTCAGATTTTGGTTTTGGATTATTTGGACCTACAGGATTAGAATTTCTATCCACCTGCTCAATCCAGTACCATTTTCCACCCTTTGATTTGCAGAGATTAATTAATTCGGTTTTTCTTGCAGAATCATTTTTAATAGGTTCTAAGTAATCCTTCGAAAAAAGGATGACCTGATCAAAATTTTCACCTAAATTATTGGTAAAATACCTAACGTTTACCCATTCCAGGGAGGAGGTAGGTGCATCTGCGATTAAGGGTAAGGATCTGCCAAGTTTTTTACTACTAATTTTTAGAAGTGCATTTATTATTGAAAATCTAATTAGAGTATCCTGCGATTCATTATCTGAGCCCAGCTCTAGTTCTCCGGTACTTCTATCCAATCTTAGAATTTCGCCATTATTGATTTCAATGATGACTGAAGGATTATGATAATAACTGGTAAATAAATAATTGCTTGTCTCTGTTATTTCTTTTTCTAATCCTGTTTTAGCCTCTTCTTCTAAGTCATGCATTATATCCTTTAATAATTCGTAGTAGTAGATATTCTTATTGGCACTCTTTAATTCCGTACTTCCATTGTCGAATTCTTTTATATCCTTCGAAACTTCCTCCAGCTTTTGCGAATCTTGTTGAAGAAGCTTTTCAATTCTTCCTTTATTTAATCTTAAACTATCTAATTCTTTTTTCTTATCCTTTTCCCTTCGCCGGTACAATTCATAATTGCTGCCGGAAGAGTCCGTAGTGCTTTTTTTTCCATTTGTGATTTCATCAAGTTTAGTCTCTTGATCTTCTAGTTGACCCATAAGAACCTTTCTTCTTTTCAAGAAACTATTTATTTTTTTATTATGGTTCTTAATATCCACTTCGATTTCCACATAATTTTCGGAAGTCCTGCGCTTTATTCTTTTAAATTCATCGAAATTTTTACGAAGCCATTTCGCTTTCTGGCCCTCCTTATATACATCTAAGCGTTTTAGAAGAGCAAAATAAGCTTGGTCTGAGGTGTCTGGAACATCTCTTTCGCAGATATGGCATTTCATATCGTCAATCATCTCTTGAACCATTTCGGGTCCAGGTATATGAAGAGGAATTTTGCTTTCATCAATATCATTTAATTCACTTTGGAATAACTGGATATGAGATTGGAATTTCTCATACTCTTTCTGAGCACCAATAATAGACCATTTTTTTATTAGGTTGTTTACCTTTGAAATCTCTAAAGTTTCGATTTCACTATTAATGGAAGAAATCTGATTTTTAATATTTTTTATTTCACCATTAATTTCCACGTAATCCTTTACATTGTTCAGATAATCTTCAATATCAATTAACTGTCTTTCTTTAGTGTCTATGTCTTCTTCAATGTCCTCGAGCTGGGAACTATAAATAGGAACTTTTTCCTGTAATTTTTTCTGAAGTAATAATTTATCTCTTTGTTCCCTGCTCAAATCATCCTGAGAGCTCCTTATAGTATTAAGCTCTTTTGTTTTCTTACTATGAGCTTTTTTAACTCGGTCAAGCATTTTACCATAAAAGGGATAATGAGAAATTTTATCTAAAATTTCATTAAAGCCACTTCCTTTCCTCGTCAGATCAATATCAGAAGAAAAGCCTTCGCCTTGAAACCACATTAACTTCCTAACTGCTCTAGGAAAAAGGGTTTCAATAATGTCATCTTTACGATAGCTACTAAGGAGGACATGTTCACCCGTATTAGGGTGTATGTACTTTATTTCTAATTCATCTCTGTTAGTCAATATTGTTCCACTGCTCGACCTAAGATGATGTCTTTTTTTTGAAAAATACCACTGTGTGTTAATTTCTGGATTCTCTTCAATGTGGGGTGCTTCTAAAATGAGCTCTACGGAGGTAACAATATTGTCTTGTTTATATTCTTCCTCGTTATTCTTATTAGTGTACCACACGGGATAGAGCGTTTTATTGTCTGCTTCTACCCAATCCGGTTTTTCATAAATTTGATTGTACAATACCCAATAAATACTGTTCAAAAGCTGAGATTTTCCAGTACCATTTCCAGCGTTCACAATATTAAGTCCGTTATTGAAACTAAATTCAATGGGTTTTAAGAAACAGGTGAAATTTTCGATTTTAATGCTTAATAATTTCATTTTTAAAAACTTTTAGAGCTTCTGTCAATTGTATTAATCAAGGCGTTAGCATCCGTGTTGATTTTGGAATTAGTCTCCTCAGTGATATTTTGCCTTCTAATATCTCTGATTTGCTCAATAAGTGTTTCGAGAGCTAAATCTAAAATTTCAATATCTAGATCTTGATTATTTATTTTTGAGCTATATTTCTCTTCTGATAATTTTTCAGAAAATTCGTTGCGGATATCGTCGTAAATTGTTGCCATTTCTTTTTATTTCAAATAATCATTTAGGTTAATGCCGTAATGGTCTGCGATTGATAATAATTTTCTGTCAGATAGAATTTCATCTAAATTTTGTGAGTCTAGAGCAAATTCAATTAATCTACGCACTTCCCCTTCTATTAATCCTTTTTCACAATTAAATTCCCGTTCCTTACTAGTGAAATCGATAACAGGTATTACTATCATGTCGTAGATCAAAGCATTTTCTTTTTCCTTGTGCAGCCGTAAAACACGACCCCGTCTTTGTACATATTGCCTAGGATTTCCAGTACTGGAACAGAAAATTGCAATTTCTGTCCTGGGAATATCGACTCCCTCATCTAGGCACTTCATAGCAAATAAGGAATCTGTTTTACCGGTTTCAAAATCCTTGAGAATTGATTGCCTATCCCTCGTTTGCCCCGTAAAGTGTCGAATAGGAATTTCATTTTTATATCTCTCATTTACAGTTAAAGTATAATCAGAAATGATATTTAAATCCTGTTGATCTAAATTATCCCAGTCAAGATCATTTTCTGAATAATCTATTTCCTTACCCTCTGGAACATATACGAATGAATATTTAAAATTCTTAGGTCCTATTTCGTCGATAATTTCTAATAATGCAAATTTTTTATTTCTTGCTTTTTTAATTATATCCTTTCGTAATTTTAAGATCTTTTCAACTTCGATAGACATCATTAATTTCCCTTTTCCATCAATATGTCTTGCCAGTTGCCTTGTATATTCTTTATACTCATTCAACTCATCTTTTTCCAATTCTACAAACTTAATCCTGTATGTGTAAGGACACAAAAAAGGTTCTGGTTTGGCATTAATAGCCTCAGAAATACTGAAGCTATAGGTGAAATCCGGATTGTTGTCCTCTATCTTTATATTAAAAAAGGTATATACTTGTTGTTCTCCATAATCATCAAAATATCTTGATGGTGTAGCCGAAAGACCAATTCTTTTCTTAACAGGTTCCAAGGAATCGATTATCCGAAGAAAGCCTTTTGAGCCCATGTTATGCGCTTCATCTGCAATTAGAGTAAGAGAATCTTTGTGTGAAAAACGTTTAAAAGCTTCCTGGAATTTCTGCCCTTTAAAGGTTGCATAGGTTAAAAGAATGCAGCTATTTTCATCTGGCTCATCATACTCTATTTCCTGATAAAAATATTTTGATCGCACACTGATAATTTCCTGAAAATTAAATTTCACCTTAATTTCTTTCTCCCATTGCTCAACTAAGGCTCTAGTGGGTACTAAAACGATGAATTTATACTTTCCTGTCCTTCTATAGCCTTCCAGAATACAATTTAATGCTGTTACTGTTTTTCCTGTCCCAGTTGCCATGGCAAAAATTCCTGTGGAATTATTTTTTTTCCAATTCTCAAATGCTTTTTTCTGGTATTCCCTTGGTCCTTGAGGAAAAGGAAATCTAGGTTCACTTTCTATTTTATTAATCATCAACTGAAATTTTTGAGCTTGTTTTGTTTTCAGGGTTCTAATCTTTTGAGAATATTCTTCATTGGTAGAGCATTCAATCGCATCAAACAGTAGATCTTTTAAATCTTTCTCATTACCTATGTCGTCTATTACCCTTTCTAACTGGGTAATATTTAGGTATTTATAGGATGTGTGCTTTTTCGAAAATACTTTATCAAAATGTTCCACTTGTTTTGAAATTCGACTTTTACTTACTCCTCCATTCCAAGGAACTTCTACCTGAAAACTTTCACCGTTTTTGGCTACCCCTGCAGGAGTAAAATTCATGCTTCCTTGTGTGAGAATAGTTTCTCTTCCGTCAAAGAATAACATTTTTTTATGGTGGTTCATGCTTTGTTTCCCAAATAAAACGGGTTGTAATCTTAACCTGCCCTGTTTCTTCAAAAATTTGAGACAATCAAAAAAAAGCTGTCCACGAGCATCTAATGTTTTCTGTAACTTTTTCAAATTGCCTACAATTTCTTCTGCCTTGGAATAATCTTTGTATTCATCAGGCTCTTCTACCAGATTGTCATAATCTGTCGCCGAATAAAAGTGATTAGTTACAATGCGAATTTCGCCACCTTTATATATAAATTCCGCAAAGGACTCAGAAAGAAGGCTGAAGGTAAATGAATTAAAATAACCTAAGAATAAATCGATTCTTTTAGAGCGGGGAAAGACCTCACTGTAGAATTCAAAAGGAATATGGCTATCTTCAGAATCTGAAGAATATTCAAAGGTGGTGGGGAATTTTATATTACGATAATATTCCATAAAGTATTGGTTAGTAAGGATTTTTTTAAAAATGAAGAAATTCTTCTTTGTAGGGTAAAAGAAAAAAATTCGATTTTCAGGTGTTTTCAAACATAGCTCTTTTCCTACACAAAAAACAATTTTTTGTTAATCTGGTAATGTTAAAAATCATAGTTAGCGGATTCGAATCTTTCGACTAGTTTTTCTAATCCAATCCGTCACTTCCCGCCTGCTGCACCTTAGCACATTTCACCTTCACTAATGTCATTGTACCTTTCAGCACAGTCATATTCTAGCACCTACAGATGCTTTTTGTGAGGCCGAGCATTTTTTCATGGATGATACACAGGCTTTGTGACTTTGATGATCAGAGCCCCTAGATCGCTTCTTCGGATCGACCAAATAATCGGAAAAGAACTTCTGTAAATAATTCTTATTGATGGAGCACTTATAGTCATTCTGCCAGTAAAAAAGGTCATTCTTGTCCCTTTCGCAGATCCTGACCATCCCTCATCATGAGTTGCTGCCCGTCGTCTATAAAAGCAATATCATTGTCCTTCAGCAGCTGCTTCTATGCCTCTTCTAAGTATTCATAACTCTTCAATTTAGTTTTCTTAAGTACACCCAAAATCTCTATTAATTTAGAGTCTAGAGCCTCATCCGTATCCTGACCTTCAGTTTTGTTGACATTCAGGATAAATCCTTCATCGTTATCAGCTTCAAAATTTAGGTGCTTTAGAACATCAGCTATCTGCTGTTCAATCCTATGCTGACTTGACTCATCGACATTCAGGAATCTTACCTGGTAATTCCCGTTGTCGTATCTTATATCCAGATGATAGGATTCATTTCTCTTCCATCCTTTAAAATAACAGCACGGCTTTTCTTGTTGATCCTTAACAGGATGGTATCCTATTTCCTTGAAAGGCTCAGGATCATGAGAAAAGTTATGCTGCAGGAACTTGGTTCTCAGCTCGCTGTGATACCCGCTAGCCGTTGGATTAATTAACAAGCGTACATTGTCATCATTGTTCTTTTTTATCATCCGCTTCTTGCAGGCCCGTATGGTCTCCGGCTCCTTTATGAAATAATATTTCCAGTCCTTTATCTTGTAATTTTTTACCAGGGCTTTTAAATCATTTTCAAAATCTTCAATACTCAAATCCTTTAGTAGGGAATTAAAAATTTGGAAGTAGTTTTTGGCATGTTCACTCTTAAATAACCAACGCCATCCTTCTTCCTTCGAACGTAAATCAGTAGGGTTGTTTGAGAAAATTTCTAGCTTGTTACCATTTTTGCCCTTAAATTCAAAGCCTCTGGTCATTAACGCTCTTTGTAACAGCCATTCACTGTTTCCGGAAAATTGCGGATCGAACAAGGCTGATAATTTCGAGCTAAAGGATGCAAATTCTTCCTTGTTAAATATATCTCCCTGCTCCACTCTATTGGTCGCCATATCTATGGCGAAACCTATTTGGCCATGAAAGTAATCGTGGTTTTCAAGAGATCTGAACATCTGGTACAGTCCCGGATCATCTTTATACAAGGATACCTTCTTCACTTCCTCTGAGATCTGTCTTGGAAACACTCCCAGATTAGTTCCTTGCTCCAACAGGGTTTTCTCAACATTCCTGCCGTTAGCCACTAAAATATTGACATGTTTTACCGCTGTTTCAAACTCATCCTTACCCTGGATATAAGCTTGATTATATATCAGGTTTTGCAAGACCCTGCACCATTGCCTGAACAATCTTATGTCAAAGTCTTCTTTATAGGCACCCAGGTAGCTGGTGAGAGCATAATTAAATGTCCTGTCATAGTAGCCTGTATTTCCTGAATCGCTTTTTAAATTATGTTTGAGAAAATCATATCCAAACTCGGGCACCCCGTTTTTTTTAAAGCTGATCTCATCTGCCACCTTTTGTGCCTTGTTCAGGAACCCGGCATCTGAGAGGGTTTCCAGGTTCTCGAAAACATATTTAAGGCTGGCCGGTGAAATGAGTTTAAGTTTTTGCAATGCCTTGAAGTCAAAACGTTCAAAGTTGCTATCTCTTTTGTCTCCTATTAAAGCTGAAAAGTACTTAGAGCAAAACTGGTCATCAGAGTTTTTGTTGCTTATTCTGTGTAACAGTAAATGGTACAAAAAGAAGTAGTGGAACGAATTCTCAATATTAAAGCTATCGGTTCCTTTTTCCTTCCAGAACAAATCATGCCACCTCTTATCCAGGTTTTGTGCTATTTCGTAGTACTCCCTTTCCGTAAGATCCGGATCATGCTTTCTTTTGGCGAGATCCTGAAGATAACCGAGCAGATCATTCTTGAAGATTTCAAAATCGGTTAGTTGTTTACCCCGGTCATTCATTTTTATATAAATATCATCCTCTACATCAATGTCCGACAATGATAAAAAGCTGAAATGAATGGCAGGTTTACCTTCACCTTTAACAAGATGATCTATCCATTTTTCCAGCTCCTGATTTCGTTCCTCACCTGGAAAGGCACTCAATTTTTCCTTCAGTTGGGTTCGTATCTCATCAAGACTAACCATCATTCCTTTCACCGTCGGGTCCTGTAACCAGGCCTTATAAAACCACTTGGATTTTTCTATACAATTGGAATAGCTGGAATCTTTGTCCATGTCAATATTCTCGATCAGGCCGTTGATAAATGAAGTACTGCTCTTCCTGGTTTTATAGGTGAAGTTGTGCATCCACTTCGGTAATTCCAGGGCAGACTGGTGATAGAGGACATAATGTAACAGCCACAAGGTGGTAAGTCGTTGTTGTCCGTCCAGGGGCATGAGTTTTGTTTTACTGTTATCCAGAACCTTTCTGTCCACCTCCGGAATTGCTCCTGACAAACCAACCTTGGCTTGTAAGGTATAGGCTTTGGCAAATGCCAAAATACTCTCCACATGATTGTAGTTGTTTTCCTGGACATTCTGGGTGGACTGGGATTCAATTCTTCCATAAATGAAGTCCAGATGAAGCTGACTGTTTTCCGGATTTTCTATTGCCTTTAGCAGGGCACCAACAAAGTCTTTTCTTATGCGGTTTACCTTCGGGTTTTTTCTGCCCTGAGCATAATCGCGTTGAATGACAGGAATTTCGATAATGTGTTCGGTGAGTAGTTTTTGAAGATTATGCATTTGGCTCTATTTGTTTTCAGGTAAGAAGTTTTTCATCATTTCGGCAATATTTTTTTTGTAATCCATGGCATCCCGGTAGCTCCAGAAATCCAGTTGTAAACTGTCCTCACTATGGAACTTTGTAAATACCTGTAAAGTGGAAATAGGTATAAAACTTCCCTCTTTTGAATCTGAATTAAAAAAGTTAAGTATTTGTTCTCGTTTTGACTTGAAGGAATTATTGCCAAGACTACTGTTCTCTGCAGATCGCAGGAGTGCAAGATTTCCTATTCCGTGCAGCTCAAATCTATCTGTGATGTTTTCTTCCACAAAATTGTTGAACCTCAATAGATAATCCCGTTGCTCTTTTTCAGTTACCGCTTCTGGCATGGAATTAATCAGTTGGTCAAGCTCTGCCCGTACATCACCAAACTGACTGTCGGAGTCGGTATCCTCATTTTTGATCAACGATCCCATCTCTTCTAAATAGATCGCAACATTGTCAAAACTTAAATCCTTCGGGTTCTGAGGTTGGATATGCTCCACACTCCATTTACCGCTGTAGAACTGGTCAAAGTCTAGCCGATAATCGGGCATGATGCGCTCATAAGTCAGGATATTGAGCAGTACCAGCAAATTGCGGACTTCCGGGAGGTCGTGATATGAAATAGAATCCAATGAATAGATGCTAATTTCTACTTTGTCCCTTGTTTGCGTTGCCCGAAATAGTTCCTTCAATTGCTCCTCCAGGTTTTTCTTAAAAGTATCCTTATCTACTACATTCTGATACCTTTCATGGATGTGTCTAAGGGTCCTCCAGTCCTTAATGTTCTGACGCATAAGAAAACCTATCCGGTGGTAGGTTTTTATGTCATCAAACCACTCCCTAAGGGTGAAAAATAAATCCGTTACAGTATTCCAGTTTAATTTTGCTTTGGCATTTGCATCTGAATACCTTCGATAACATTCATACACATTCTTGTGATCAATAGTATCAGTAAGAACTTCAAAGAGGTAACCTATACGACTGTCCTCGTAGTTACGGCTGGTATTCCCGATGATGAAACTCCAGAATTTTGACTCATGTAATTGCTGCTCTATATCATCCCATTCACTCGCAAGCTTGTTTTGTTCAAACTCAATCTGGGCGGGAAGTTGATCTGCTTTTTCCAGTTTTAGAATAAAAAGGGCCTTTATTAAATCTGAAGCAGACAGCCGAATCTTACCTGAATTGAGGTTTTTAAAAAGTTTATTGGCCGTTTCATCAGTAGGATCCTGGTACCAGATGACCTTTACCTTTTCCTTCAGTTTGTCCAGAAACTGGTCTTTATCAATTTCTGGTCTGTCAAAATAACTTCGGATAATCAGTGCAGCCTGAAAAAAATGATAATTATCTACATTGTCATAGTTCTCTTGGTTTTCTTCATCATTCCTGGAGTCTTCTATGTACTTCTTCCATTTTTGATTTAAAGAATTTTCAATTTCTCTTTTAAATTGATCCTTTCTGTATTCAAATTTATAATCCAGGAAAGGATGAATGTCCCTAAGGAACAACTCACTTTCCGTCCTTGTTCTGTAATATATGTCAAAGAGGTTCTTTCCACCACATATTTTGAGTATAATGTAAATGGTTGTCAGGCGTTGCTGGCCGTCAACCAGTTCATATTCATCAGGAACATCAGGGTCGGCTTTTACAGCTACTGGTTGTAAACAATAGGAGTCCAGATTTCCATGTGAATTAAAACTGTTAATGTCTTCCAGCAAATCGAGCACCTGATTAAAGTCCCATTTATATCCCCGTTGATAATCCTCTACTAAAAAAGTTTTACCTGCCAGTTCTTTTATCGGCTTTTGTTTGAAGTGAGTGTTATCTGATAAAACTTCTTTCTGGTGTCCCATTTAATTTATTTGTTTTTTATTGGATTCTTTCGTCTGCAACCCTTGCTTGGTTGTGAATGATATACAGCTAGATGGATTCAACAAGGGGTCATTCTCAAGGAAATCTTACCGGAAAATACTTTTTCCAGAGTATCTTTAATTTATGGTTTCTTGTCGGTAAACCAGGCAACAGCTATCCGTATAACTTCTTCAGCTGAGTGAAGTTTCTCGATAATTGTAGACTGGATGTTTTCAAAATAGGTTTCTGCAAGCATTTGATGGTAGGTTGGTTAGACTAATATTCTCAATTAAATATTGCAAATCGGATGGTTGCGCGCTTATTATGTTTCAGAGTAACTTTTGATGAACTCATTTATAAAAAACCTACAGTGTGGCTTTAAGCTTTTTTCAGCGTATGCATTCCATTCTCTCATAATTTCCTTTTCAATATTTTCTGTTTTGCCCAGATCCAGCAGGGCCAGGTCGATCAGTTCCTGGTCTTCGACGGCCCATTCCTTTTCGTTTGTGATTTTACATCCATACTGATCGATGCCGTTTTTCAAGAGATAAGAGGCAACAAGGGTATGGAAAACATCGGCCAGGCCAATTGCTTCCTCTTCATATCCGTTAAAAATTGCATCCATTGCCAGCTCCTCCATGCGCTCCAAGTCGTGAAACGTAAGAGGAACTTCTTCTATGTTTGTAGAGTGGTAGGCATAAACATAGATAGTGCAGAAATGCCTGCCAAAAAAATTAAAGTCATAGATATCCACAGGCTTTGGGAGCAATTCGGTACTGGTGGAACCTCTTCTTTCGTATTCCATGTCTTCGTCCAGTTGTGCCAGCCTCGTACAGAAGGAGCGGCCGGCTGCAATGCTATTTACGAGTACCGGATTATCCACAGAGGTGCCATAATCTTCTATATCTATAGAAGCTTTCTTTAAAAAACTCTTTTCTTCCATCGTTGGGGTTCTCAGAAATTATTGAGTGTAAACTTCGAGTATGGAAAGGAAATAGCTTTATAAAAGCATGGCGCACACAGTAGAAATAAATTTCTCATTTATCAGGTTGGTTAAATTGATAGACTCTTCTGTGTAGGGGCAAAAGAAACTTTGTTGTCTCCTCAAACATAGCCCTTTTCCTACGTAAAGCAAAATAATATGTTAATGCTTGTTAAAATTCTTATACTTTAACATTTTCTGCAGTCTAAAAATAACTGCTGCAGCCGTCCTTTCCTTACGGTTATCCGTAATATATTTCTTCTCTTCCGGTTTAATATTCATAATCAGCTCATAAGATCAGTCCTTCCTGTAGTTTTTGAGTTCAGAGAATATTCTACACAAAACTTCAATAAATAATTGCTATTAAAAGAGCATTTATAGTTGTTTGAACAATAAAAAATATTCTTTTCATCTATTCATAACTCAGCACCAGCTCTTTATGCAGGCCTTATTTTTTAAGCCTTTCTCACCTGTTATGGAAAAGATATTAATCTTTCGGTTTAGGAATTATTCTTTTAAGAATAATCCTTTTCCTATGTAAAGAAAAAATGAAACGTTTGGCGTCATTTAATTTTCTTGTTTATCAGGATGTGCGGCATTGCGTGGCGGCTACAAGATCTTTTATTCGTAGGATGTTATCATCCTGGGGGAGAAGGGATTCATTAAAATTTAGCTCTTTCGGCATGTCCATTAGAAATAAAACCACTTCCAGCAAGTACCCGGAAAAACTATCATTTCCAATATGATCAATATAGACAGCATTTTTCCGAATCTCTGGTGAAAGATGTTTATGCAGCAATGGCTGTAGCCAGATTTTTATTTCCCTGCCGCTTAGATCCATTCTTAACTCTTCCCTGGTAAAATAAAGCCTGAAAATATTTATATCTGATTTCCTAATGCTGGAAACCTCCGGATCAGTTTTTTTAAAGAAAAGGGAAAGTATTGCAAGGGTGTAAAGGTCTGCTTCCATAGTAAAAAAGGAACCTGGAAGGTCGAAAAAATACTTTAAATACTCTATCAATTTATCTTTCATACCTCTTTTAATGCTAATAATTTCGCTTAATAGTTAAATTTCAAGATGAATTTTATATTAAAAAATACCCACCGCGGGATCAGTGGGTATTTTGGTAGTTAAATCAAAATAATCAAGTTAATCAAGTTAATCAAAATCATATTCCCGCTTATGATAATTACATCCTCATCTCCATCTGCTCTTATTTTAATACGAATTAAACTAATGTAAACGACAAAACCTGACGCTTAAAAAAGATGTATTTTATCTCTTTTCATAGCCAAGGTCAAAACATAAACTGGCTGCTCCCACGTTGCCATAGGTGATCAGCAGTTTGTCCTGCCCCCAGGGCAGCTCTTCTTTTAATTTTTTAAACAGCAGTTCGCCTTCAGTTTTTTTCGCATTTTCATCAAAATAAGCAGCAAACTTTTCCCTAAGCTGTTCACTGCAGTATTCAAAATCCTTGATTTCCTCCACATAAATAAAAAGCAGGGCAGGTGAGGTAGTATATCCATCCGGATGTAGTACCGGCTCTCCCGTTACCGGGCAGTAAAAATATTCGAATTCGCGGTCCGGGGTGATTTCAGTCATATCTTTTAAAAGTTAAGGGAGGCAATACTAAAAAATGCTGACGTCAAAACCTGTCGTTGCTTTAAGAAATTGTTGCCGCATTACTTCAGTAGAGATGAGGTGAAACTTTAGCAGGCAAGCTGACTTTCGAGATTCTTTATTTAAATTAGTAATTCTTCTGGCCTGATATTATAGGGAATGCTATTGGTTTTTTCCTTCCAACTTCTGATTGGAAATCCATTGTTCAAGATGCCAGCCGTTTAATATAAGCCTGATCTTTATTGTGGTTTGAATCATCTTCTTTTCTATAACAAAATTCAGCTTACTTTTGCTGCTTTCAATAAGATTTTCTTCTATAACCTACACTTCGCTTAATAACCGGAGAAATAGATTATTTCTCATAATTCCGTTATGCTCTGCCTGCTGTATAATGTCTTTTAGCTTTATGAAGAATTGATGTTCAAACATTGGGATGCTCTCGGAGTTTTCCAGCTGCACCATTATCGTTTTTCGGTTAAATATGTATTTGCAGTAATTACATACTTTGGCGGCAATCTTTGGGGTAACTACAGGAAGCAGAAACACGTAATAGGATTCATTTGATAGGGAAAGAAAGTAGTCCTGATGATTTATTACCAGCAAGGGCGAATAATTTCCCTTTTCTTCAATCAGTTCGAAAAGTGCCTGCTGAATAAACTCTACTTCTAAAAGTCTATAAAGGTTAGTGAAATAATCTTTGGTCATGTTCATTTTATTCCGTTAAGATACCTTCCTTTAAACAATCCTCCCAGATCTCCTGCCATTCATTGCGGTAGGCTTCCGCAGTTTCATAATCGGCATAGGGATGTTCTGTAAAGTCATTAATCAGTACTTTTTCATATTTCTGGTTTTCAGGATTAAAAATATATTCGTACCGGGAATGAAATTCAATTCGCAGTATGTGACTCTTTCCGCGAGGATTCCAGGTATCAATATGAAATGCCTTAATTTTGGAGAGATCTATTGTAATCCCACCATGGGTGACCAGGTAAATTTTTTTCATGTCGTTTACTTTAAACGCTGAGAATTTTAATGATGCTTCCTTACCCCAAAATCAGAAACCAATCCCAATTATCTCAGCGGATATATTTTCAAAACTACAGGTGAAGTATGACAAACTATGTCGTTGAACCGCTGGAGTAATAGCTTTCTAGCGCATTTGTCAGTTGAGCGGCTATCTTATCTCCCAGTTCCTTCGGCTCCATAACTTTAACCTGGTCTCCATAAGACAAAATTTCCATCCTGAAATCATAAGTGGGCCTTATAAAATAACTGAAGCACATTTCCTTTTCATCTTCAGAATTTAACTGCTGACTCTGGTGCAGTGGGAGGGAAGCTACATATTTGCCTTCGCGTGCGGTAAATGCCAGCACCACCTTTACCGGCTCTTCATCGGTGCCGTTAATGATTCCAAAGCTGTCTTTAAATTCTTCGTGGATATTATATTCAATCTTTTTAAATTTTTCTGAAGTGATGCTGAGCTCCTGGATCCTGTCCAGGGAAAAATTCTTGATCTGCTCGTCTTTGGTATCCATGGCTATAAGATACCAGCGGTTGCGGGCTTCCTTTAGTGAAATGGGTTTAACCTTTCTTGTGCTTTGGGAATCTTCGCGAAATTTGTAATACTGAAACTTCACAAGGTTAAGATTCTGAATGGCATGAAGCAAGCCGGCCATATGTTCAGTGCCCAGGGATTTCCTTTTCTCAAAGATGAGGCTGCTGCCCAGGCTTCGGGAAAGCCTGATGGCATTTAAAATTTCAAAATTTTCCCTGAGCCTCTGGGAATGGTTCATCTCGAAATCATCAACAATAAAATATTTATTGTAAGCGCGGTCTGAAGCAATCTCAATTCCGTAGATAGAGGCAATATCCTTTATATCGCGCTGCAGGGTTCTTTGGGATTTTAGCAGGTTTTCTTCCAGTGAATCAGGATCGGACAGAATTTCATCAGAGAGTTCTTCATAGCTCATCGGCCGCTTTTTAAGTAGCGAAATGATCTTGTAGTGGCGTTTTATAGTTTGACGTACAGACATAGGTTTCGTTTTAATAACAAAGTTTGGAAAAGAAAGTTCTTACCTGTTCCCAGAATAGTTCTTGCGGAATGCGGTGCCCAAGTTGGGGATCTGTGATAATTTCCAATTCAGATTTTTTTAAATGCCTGCCGAGAAATTCCATGGTTTCCGAAGGGTTCACCACCTCGTCACTGCCTCCCAGTAGTAGCTGTTTATAAGCCAGGCCTTTTGTAAACCGGGCGCTGAAATTTATTTTCCGGTATTTGATTAGTGGCGGATTGAATAGTAAGGCAAGCCTGCCGATATTTTCTGAAATAATATAGCCGTTAAGCGCGCCCATACTACTGCCGATGATCACGTTAAATTCCACCTCCGGGTATTTGCTCAGGATAACTTTTGGCTGAAGATGCCGTTTTTCATAGTCGATATCGGGAGCGAAGACGCTGCCATATTCTTGCAGGATTTTTCGTTTAGGATTGCTAAGTTTGCTTTCGAGTCCGTGCAGGTATAAAATGTTCATCCTGTAAATTTAGAAGTTTAAGACAAATAAAAGGAGATTAGGCGACAAAAACTGTCGTTATAATAAATCTTTAAATTACAGGAGCTCGATAGGTAAAAAGTTCACATGTTTGCTGTCGCTCCCTCCTTCACTTTATTATGAAACATTAATGTTCTTAGAAGGAATGTCTCGAAGCTAACTTTTCTTACAACGGCTCTCTATAGTCTTTATACCTACTAGTATGCAGGTTGTCCCAATTTCGGGACGGTGGCCTAAATTTTGGATCCTTTTTTATTTCGTCAGCTTTTATTATCCAGTTCCGGGCACAGGCCTGCCAGTCGGTGATCGGATTTTTACCATTTAATTTCCAGCCTATGGCTTCGTAAAAGTTATAGAATTTTTTAGCCTCCAGGGGACTTCTTTTTTCAGATTGAAAATATTCAATAACTACTTGTTCATTTTCTGGACCTGTTTGTTTAAAAGAGTTTATTAAAGGTTTACTTTTTTCTTTATTTAAAGATACCAATTTTTGGACAGGTACCTGTTCAGAAACTGGATAAGTCCTGTTCATTTTTTGATCAGGTAGGGTATCAAATCTGAACATCTCAATGAGGGAACCAATTTCCGGATTATTGGAGGGATGGTATTGAAGATAGCCCCACATTTTTAACTCTTGAAGTAATTTATGATAGGTAGTCCGGGAACGTATTTTGGCCAGGGACATTACCTTTTTGCTGTTTACCATAAGGGTCTTCGGAAAATGTTGCTGGTTCCATAATTCAAAAAATGCCAGGTATAAACTGCGGTGCGAGGACGATATTTTATCATCATCGGAAAATTTCCGCAGTACCCTGTTTAAATGGCTGATATAATTGACTGGTCTCATTTTGGTGATTTTTCAGATTTGTAAATGGCTTTAGCCTCCCTGTATATTTTCTGAAAATTCAATTCCAGATCTTCTAAAGAAAATTTGTGCTTAGGGTCCGGTAATTCCTTGGGCCAGTCGGGCGTGGAGAATTTTACTTTTCGGTCTTTACCATCAGAAAAAGTCACGAACTCGCCCGGTTTTAAGCGAAAGAAAACATCAGCCCTGATCTTGGCCACTTCGCGTTCACTTTTGGTGGTACGGGTATCAAAATTCAGGTTATCACTTTTGCTGACACTGATACTTTTCCGCTTCACAATCTCAAAGAAACTCTCATAGTATTTTGCTGTCTCGGGGTCATTGACCTTTCCGAAGAACTGATAAGACAGATTGCTCAGGATGGCTTTTCCTGCTTCCCTGCCATAAAGGATATCATTTTGTATTTTATCCTGGATTACATAGACCGTAGCAATGTTATAGCTTCGCAGCGTCGCCGGAATACGGTGCATGTTGAGCAGGCGAATTGTGGAAGCTTCCTCCATAAGGATAAACGAACCAAGCCTTTCATGTACACTCATTTGCTTAGTTATACTATGAATTATGGTTGCTACAATGGGGGAATATGCCGATTCAAATTTAGGATTATTCACTACTGAAATCACCCCTGGATTTTCGGAATTATTGATATCCAACGGAATCTCATCTTCAGAAAGTACCATAAAGATCCGTTGGGTGCTTATTTTTTTAAAAGCATTGGAGAGGGTACTTTTTACCGAAGCCGTTTGTCGTTCTGAATCCACACCATTTATAAAAGCATTTGCCATGGCCTGGGAGGTTAGATTAGAACTTAAAAAGTCAACTAACTCGTAGGTCGTTAATTGCTGGAACAATGCGATGAGATGCGGAAGGGTACAATACCCGGGATGATCGGTTTTAAGTTTCCAGATGAGCCCTCCAATAATCCCTTCTGCAGCATCGTTAAAGAACCTGGAACTTCCCGAATACCCGTTTTCCGTTTTTTCTAATAAATTCTCCAGAAGAACGCGGGAAATCTCGTTGACACTTTCTTCATCCTGCATATAGCGAGGCGCAATGGGATTTACTTTATGAAAGATGGTATCAAAGGAAATAATATAAAACGGCATTTTACTTTCCTTGAATAGGGGGTAGGCAATTTTGGAAAGTTCAAAATTTTTGTAGTCATGGATAATTCCGCAGAAAGTATGCCTGCTAAAATGCCTTAGAAATTGAGCAACCACACTTTCCGTTTTTCCACTACCTGCAGCTCCAATGATGGATACCCCGCGGCGGATATCTTTCAGTTTAATCGATCCGGAAGATAGAGGCACTCTGAAAGCGTATTGTTTGGTTAAGCTATCTTTATTAGGTTTGAGCAGCCATTCCTTCAGCAGCACATTGATAAGAAATAATGGGGTCAATAGGCGTATGGAAAGCAGCATAAACATATCAAAGTCGAAGCGGGAAGGAAAACTGATAAAAAACAGCAGAAAAATAAAACTAAAGTTGATGGTATACCCCCAGGAAGTATTTTTCAGGGAGAAGTAAAACATGCCCACGGCCGCAGCATAGCAAAAAAGTACTAAATAAATATTTGACAGCATAACAGATAATTTTAATAGCCGATAGAACTTGCTTTAATTCCGGCTTCGATGATTTTTTTAAGTTGTTTATAAGCGAAGCCCACTTTACTTTGGGGCAGGTGTAATACCGGCAGTTGCAGCCCGGTTTGCCGGATCAGGTTAAAGGCGATCTTTTTCTCGTTAATACCCAGGCTTCTTAAGGATATAATATATTGTTTCGGATCCTTGCTCAGCATTTTCCTGGCGGCATAACTTTCCACATAATTCCTGTTGTACCCAAACATCTTATCAAACGCTTTTTCAGAATTCTGAAAAAACCGGTCACGCTCAAACCCCCGCTTGACCATTTTGCCATGCATCTCCACTTCCGAAGCTTTGTATTTACTACCCGGGGAAAGACTGTAGATATTTGAAGCATCTTTCCTGCTTACAATGATGTGGATATGGCTTTGTAGCCCTTCCTTTTTCATTCCCGGTTCCACCACCTGTCCGCGGATTTTATAAGGAGCATCCCTAACCAGCTTTTGGATCTCATTTTCAAGTTGCCGGGTATTTCCAGGAATTTCTCCCCGTTCCACCTTCCGAAGCTCATTTTTTAAATGCGCAATTTGATTGCTGTAAGGCTTATTCTCCCGAATAGCTACATCATTACTTTTATAGGTTCGCTCATGTTCAATTTTGGCGAAATATTTAATGTCGTTGACGCTGATGGGCCTCCCGTTAATCTCCCGGTTAAAGGAGTCGGCATATTCTTTCATGGTTTCCCGGACAAAAGCCCGGAGTTTCTCAGGATTATTATGAATATGTTTTAATTCATATTGGCTGGGATTGATGGTGATAGAATAATATTTAGGTTCCTTGAGTTTTAATTTAGCTGTATTCCCATCAATCTCTTTAATTACCTCATACGGCCGTATGTTATCTCCATATTGATTAAAGAAATATTCCTTTTCCAACAGGTTTTTTCCTTGGTTTTCTTTTTCCAGGTAGCTCACAAAATCCCCTGCACTTTGTGAAAAAGCACCGCCTAATTTCTGAGGAGAGATAGTGATATACATTTAGACTTTATGTTTTATGGCAATCTTAAATTGTTCAAATGCTGTTCGGGGGATGTTCAGTTTTAGGTAATCCGCACCAAAAGTGTTTCCTTTTATTTCCACATGCTGTAGCAGGTACTCCAGGTCCTTTTTTGTAGCTTTTAATACCTCCTGAAGCCGGGAGATTTCCAATTCTAATTGTTCCTGGGTTTTTTCATTGTTGGATGCAATCTTTTTCTTTTCAATTAATTCAGGTTTTGGAACAGATCGCCCTTCCATAAGTAATTCTAGCATTAACAAACCTGGTTTGGTCTGGGTCTTTTCAATATTTTTAAGGATGGCTATCACGGCATCGATCCTTTTTTTTATGAGCTGTTCCAGGCTTACTTTTGAAGGCACTAAAGTCTCAAAAGGAGAGAGGTTATTTTTCTCAAAAAAATCCAGTACCAGGTCTAAGGTTTCGGAGGGGTTGCTATTGTTCTTTTTAGAGAACTCCCGGAACCTGTTTGCCGTACTTACTTTTACTTGAAGTCTTGATTTTGTCTTCATGGCTACTATTTTTACTTCTGCTGGCTAAAGCCCTCCTGATTTTACTGGGCTTTCTAGAGGAAGATATCCATCAGAGTGGATACTTTCATATTTTATAAATTTTCAACTACTTTAAAATCAATATTTTATAGATTTTGGAAATCGAATGACATCGCCCAGCGTGTCATCCTCTTGCTATTCGATTTCGTCCCGCAGGCGGGACAAAATTTTCATACAAGTTGGTTTGCACCAACTGCATTTCTTTTAAGGGAATGCAAAAAATCCCTCTATTATTCTAATGGGTTAATTATTTAGTGAAAGTCAAATCAGTGAGATTTCCATTCTTGATACTAAACAGAAAATCACCACTTTAAGATACTATTTCTGCTGATTCAGTTAAAACGAATTATTCATGAAATTTGATGTCAATTGATCTCTATTGCTATCAAAACCTTCAATTCTTACAAAATGAAAAAATTCGAAACGGCAGATTTTCCATTTTAGAAGCTATAAACCCATCTTAAATTTCCACCCTTAACCTGAAAAAAACCTATTCAATTTTGCTATACCTGACCCGCCAATAAATTTATTTTTAAATGATTTACTTATTATATCCAGAGCATTTTCCTTTTTTTGTTTTTTTAACATCAGACTAGATCTATATTTTGAGATTTGGAATTGATTCTACTTTTTCCTTATGGATTTACTTCCTACAGAGCCGTCACATTACCTTTTTTGATGCTTTTGTTTTACAACATCCGGGTTTGGTAAAGCGTATAAAAAGAGTAGGCGAAGCCGGAACGGCTTTATGCCGCTGTCCAAGAGAGGATGTTGTTATTTGCGTCTTAAAAAGGGATGGCTGTGAGGATGAAATTTGAACAAGGATTAGGAAATATCCCTATTTTTCTTTGGGAAAGAAAAGCTATAAGTCTAAGTTCAATCTGGCGGACTTCATCGCAAAATTTCGAGCTGGAATGAAGCGTTCCGATATTTTCATCGGGTTAGCGGAATGGAAGTCGAAATTTCTTCGATGGTGTCCAAGACTTTTATAGAGAAGCGCTTTTGCCGGAATGAAGCTTTTGCGAAATGCAGCGGAAAAGGGCTGAACGGGTATTCACCTTTTATAACCTAAGTTATGACGGGATTGCCGCTAATATGATATGACCTTCCACCCAATAAACTGTATTATTTAAAAGTAAAAATATTACTTTTAAGCAATTGGCACGTAAATTAAAATACTAATGTTAGAATTGGGGAAAGTTTATTTACCAACCTTGCTGTCTTATGATCCGGAAACCAACAAAGTATCATTGGAAATGCCAGATATCCATACCCCGGACTATTTTAAGAACATAGATTATTCGTTACAATTGGCTTTTAGTGGCAGTAATGTTACTATCATGTACTATGGTGAGAATGACACTTACCTCTCTCAAATTCTTCATTTTGAAGATTTTTGCATTGCCAGTGGTAATTTAGAATCAGAAAGCTTCGGTAAAATCCAGGAAAGGGCCTTGAGAGCCTTGGGTAACTATATTACAGACCCTCAAAGGGAGGTACTAGATCTTTTTAATGAAGAGTAGGCTAAATTACAATCAGGTATTGACAAGCTTTGTGACCTGGAATGAACAGAATAACACGCTATTTTTTCTTCTTAGAAGAGGGTTTATCTGAATCTTTATTTTCCTTTTCTTCTAGTTTTGCTCTTAACGCTTTCATATCATCACTTATTTTTCTATCCACAATTTTGGCATAGTGCTGGGTAGTTCTAAGATCTTTATGACCTAGCATTTTACTCACCGATTCTATTGGAACTCCATTAGTTAAGGTAATGGTGGTGGCAAAGGTGTGTCTAGCCAAGTGGGTGGTAAGGGATTTTTTTATCCCGCACATCATTGCTATTTCTTTTAAGTAGGCGTTATATCTTTGATTACTGGGAACCGGAAGAATACAATGCTTATTCTTAACTCTGGGATAATCTTTATAGCGTTCGATGATTTCTTCAGCTATGGGAAGTAAAGGAATGCTGCTTAAGGATTTAGTCTTTTTTCTTTTTGTTCTTATCCATTTTCCCCCATCGAGACCCTTTGTAATATCATTTTCAGTAAGTTTTTCAACATCACCATAAGCCAACCCGGTATAACAACTAAAGACAAATAGATCTCTGACAACTCTTAAACGGTCAAAATGAAGTTCTTTTTCTACGAGAGCCTTAACTTCATCTTCATTAAGGAATTCGCGCTCCACAGATTCAAATTGTACTTTATAATTATAAAAAGGATCCCTGTCCATCCATTGATTGGCAAGCGCAATGCGGATGATCTTCTTAAAGTTGTTGACATACTTCAGGGCAGAATTGTGATTGCATTCTCTTTCCGTTTTTAAAAAATATTCAAACCTGGTGATAAATTGATGGTCGATGTCCTTCATCCGGTAATCGTCAGACCTGTAAACTTCATTAATGAATTGTTCTACATGATTGTAACAGGTCCAGTAGCGCTTAGCAGTGCTCTTAGAAATACTTTTTCCGGAAAGGCGGTCCATTTGCTCGTTGTGCTCTTTGAAAACTTTCAGGGCCATTTTAGAATTATCCTTGTTCTCGCCTTTCAATTCTCTGATCAATGTGGTTGGCGTAATTCGCTGATCTCGGTCTAAAAAATTTTGCTGGATTCGTTTCAATTTATTTTTCAAAACGTCCATGTAGTTATTCACTTCCTGAGCTTCTTGGCTGCGCCCCATCATTTTTTCGGAAGTAGAATTCCATTTTCGAGGGTCAACTTTTCTTCCAATGCTCATGTCAGATCGCTTGGAATCGACCGTTACTCGTAGGTAAATATCACTTTCTGTTGACTTGTTGCTACGACTTTTTCTGGTGTAAAATGATACGTGATGATAAGTGTCCATAATTTCAGCTTTAAAATGAGTGATTAATGTACATTATTTTACCATGTCATTTAAAACTTTATGATTTTTTAAAGAACTGGAATAAAGCGGATTATGGGCTATTTTAGACTCTTCAGTGTGCAATTTTTCATTGATTATAGTGCTCACCGAATTGCACACAAATAATTTGATATCAATTGATATTAAACGACATCATTAAAAATGAAAAACCCCGTAAATCCTAGGATTTCGGGGTTTTTGATTGAGTTTGCTACTCAAAAAGTGGAGTCGGAGGGGTTCGAACCCTCGTCCAAACAAGCAATTCAGATGCTTTCTACACGCTTAGCCTTCGTTTGGTTGTCGATGCAAAGCCGGCCGAAAACCACCAACTTTACACGTATCCTCGCTTAGATTTCGAAACTACATCAAGGCCCTGCAGTTCCTATATTTACTTTATCGGTGCCTCTGTTGTGGACGCCGTAAATCAAGGCTTCCACGAGACATCTTGGCTCCCTGCCTTGCAGGGACTAAGTGTAACCTACTGTGATTCGGTTACGCAGCCAAGGCGTAGTTATTCTCGCCGTTTAAAAAAGTGTGAAATATGAGATTTACGAGCTATATCCCAGCGCTCGACGTGCTTACAACTCAATTAGACTCGCTGTCAAAACCAAGTCGACCCCATTATGTAAAAGAACTTCTTATATATTCTTGCATTTTTCATGCCAAACCGCACTCTCAATTTCACCTTTAACAAGTTCAGGTCTTCGGCGGTCGCGCTTTCCGCTTCTATTCTTTTCTTTTCGCTGTTTCGAACAGAGTCGAATAACAAAATAAAAAGGACTTTCGCTGCAATTCCTAAGGCAGCCTTCCAAATGGCAATTTTCGACCACCTTTCAAATGCGGAATGCAAAGGTACATATAAATATTTGTATCCTTTATCTGCGATTAGAATTATTCAACACCTGTGCTGAATATGATAAATTTGCCACTGTTTACCTCCACAATTGCATTGCCAGAATAATTTGGCTAAAAATGCTTTTTTTTGCCGGGATTAGGCGCTAAATCTGATCAAATTTTGCGGGAAAAGTTCATTAGCTCAATAATTTTCCCAATCAATTTTTCTTGAAGCATACATTACTCCGGCAAGAATCATGAAGAGGCCAATGCTTCCTACTAAAAGGGCATAGCTTTCCAGCTGAATGATGATGTAAATAAAAGAGTAAAGGGCACTAAGGGCAAGCCCAATGAATAAGGGAAACTTCCAGCCCTTTAAAATACTTTTGGAGTAAAGTGTAATCAACAGGATTATGGCAGTTCCGGCAATTAAATAAGCTTTAAGAAAACTGCTGTGTTCTGAAATAGAAATAAGTAACGTATAAAACATAACAAGCCCGAGTCCTATCATTACATACTGGAATGGATGTATGGGAATATTGCTCAACGTTTGGATAAGGAAGAAGAGGAGGAAGGTGAGTCCTATAACCAGGAAACCATATTTTGCTGCACGTTCACTTTTTTGATATTCATCTACCGGAATCATAAAATTTACTCCAAAGGCATATTCTGAGAGATTGGGAAGTGTACTAATAAAACTTTGCGGAAAAGGCCGGTTAATATCCAGGATTTTCCACTTTGCATTAAAACCTTCAGCGGTGATTTTGTCTTCATTATAAGGAAGAAAATTGCCCGTGAAATTGTTAGTTTTCCAGTTGGAGCTAATTTGAGCTTCTGTAATTTTGCCAACAGGAACAAAGCTAATTTGGGAACTGCCGTTAACTGAAAGTTGCATACTGAAAGAAACAGGATTCTTTTGGGGAAGGGATTTTTCTTTTAAAGATTCGCTTTCCATAGAAAACAATTGTCTTTCTGCCCCGGGAAGGGAAGTTTGTTCCTGATATTTAGAGGTGAAATTGTACTGCACATGGCCGAGGCTGATGTTCACCTGTTCATTTACACCTTTTAGGTTAGAAATTTGGAAGATAATCCTGGATTTCTCCCAGATAATATGCTCTTCGGCTATGTCTTCTTCATCAAAATTGGGAACAGAAAAGCTTCCTGTTAATTCGGTTCTACTTTTATACACTGCAGTTTTGTAAATCCCGCGCTTTTTCATTTCGGGGTTTACAAGAGCTTTGATGTTAAGTTCCTTCGGAAGGAAATAAGCATATCGTACTTCTTCAATACTTTCAGTAGTAACTTCTTTTGTTTGGGAGTTAGTAATCGATTTTTCCCGAAAGGTACGGTAAGGAATTTTCAGCACAGGACCATATACCAGCACCTCATCTCCCCATTTATCATTTATTTCTGAAACCACATTCTCCTGGCGAATAGCTCTTTCTCTTATTAATTCCTGAACAAATAGGAGGGGGATGAGTAAGATAAGAATAAGGGCTCCTACCATAAACATTCTTGCGGAAATGGAATTTTTAATCCAATAGATTATTTTACTACCGGTGTTTTGTGATGTTTGATCGTTCATTTTTTGATTGATTTAGATGATGTGTTTTTTCCCCCTGATAGTGGCTTCAATTAATTCTTTCTTTACAAAACTTGACAAATTTTCATGGCGTTCTCAGTTTCAAGCCGGAAAACTGTCCAGTGAGCGTATTTCTTTTTTGTAAGCAGGTGGAAGGATGAGTTGTTTCAGTAGCCAGTCAATTTTTATGCTTCTGCTTATTTTGTAAAAGAAGATCACCGGTTTTAATAAGGAGGTTCTCCAAAACCCCAGGAACTGCCGCACTGCGTATGGACAAATGAGATTTTGGGTTTCTGTTAATAAGCAATAACGGACAAAACCGAGATGTTGCTGATATTGTATGAATAGATCCTCTGTATATTTTCCGTAATAAAGATCCTGTTGCAGGTGTGTTTGGCGCATCTTTTTATAGTTTTTAAAACTGGACGGCAAGTCCTTTAATTTCATGTATTCGCCTACCCGGTAAAACACATGAAATACTTCCTGCTTTTCGGCTAAAGTGAGACTACGCTCCAGCAATTCAAAGGATCTGATGGAATAATCTATAAGCATAAAAAGAACATCCTTGTATGCCCAGTCCGGAATTTTTGCGCCGCGGCTGTTTTCCACTGCGGAATGTATATTGTTAATGCAGTTTATAGCTCGAAGTGCCGATTGTTCTTCAGAAAAAACTATTTCTCTGGCATAAGATACAGTTGAGAAGAGCCTTCCCAGAGGATCAGCGGGAAGCCGTCCCGTAAAATAAAGCCAATCTACCGCTTTGTTAAGTGCAAATTCTGCGGAAGCGCCTACAAAGATAAAAAGGATGGTGTCTCCTTTCCCCCAGATTTGCCGTACTATAGAATCCTTATCTACAAAATATTTTGTCGTCATAACCTTTTAATTGCTGCTGTTTAACTTTCTCCTTTAGCTTAACTTCCTGCGAAAGGAGTTCCAAATATACCCACAGCCAGTTCTGCCCAGATTATAAATAATGTTGCAAGGATAATTCCGCATACAATAATCTGGTTTTTTGTAGTGGAAATCTTCCTTAGAACAAGGTCAATGGCGAGACCGGTGCCAAAAAGAAGTATTCCGGCGACAAGAAAATCGGAAATTGTCCATACCACTTCATCGGTGAATTGCATTGCGATTAACGGAATTAATAATAGTGCTCCAACAATAAGTACAATGGTTAAAAATCTTTTGTTTTTCATGATGATTAATTATAGTTAACAAAATATTAAAGTACTTTGAAATTCAAAGTTTATACATAAAATTTTTTTCTTTTTATTGTTTCTCTGGGATTAACCTCCTTTTCCTGAATTGAGAAGTTTTTCCAGTGCATCCAGATGTTCCTGAAAAGCTTTCCGGCCTTTGTCTGTTACCAGGTAGCGGGTGTTTGGTTTTCGGTTTATAAATGATTTTTCCACTTTTATATATTTTTGTTTTTCCAGAGCCTTGGTATGGCTGGCAATATTCCCGTCTGTAGCACCTAAAAGTTCCTTCAGGGATTTAAAATCAGCAAACTCGTTGACCATAAGAATACTCATAATCCCGAGCCTAATGCGATGATCAAAAGCTTTATTTATGTTGCCGATTATGTTTTTCATCTAAGCTCTTTTTCGCTCATATTTATTGTACATTACCAGGCCATAAATAATGTGAAAAACTCCAAATCCCATTGCCCAAAAGTAAATTCCATAGCCAATAAACTGCGTGGCAATTAATCCGAGAAGCATATTTGCATAACCCAAAGACCTTAAGTCACTAAAGGTATATTTGCTGGCATTCACCAATGACATTCCGTAAAAAAGTAACATGGCTGGGGCAATAAGCCCTACAAGTTCATACTGTAATAAAACTAAACAAAACATTCCACCTGCGCTTAAAGGGGCAAAAAAGTTGGTGAGCAATCTTCGGCTTGTACTATCCCATATTTTCTGATTGTTCTTTTTGGCTTTGCGCGTTGTGAGGAAAATGGCAGTTGCAATAGCGAGTATAAGGACACTAACAGCAACAAGGATTAATTCTGCTCTTAGCTGGGAATCTTCCGTATTCATACTTAAAGCATTGGCGCCTTTATCATAAACGTTACCGTGGCTGGCCAAAAGACTTTTGGCTACCGCTGCGCCTATAATGGCATATACGCCCGCGAAAACTCCCGATAATCCGCTAAGGGAAATAAACCTTGAGGAGCGGCTCATCATTTCCCTGATCTCACTTAGATCATTCAGATACTTTTTGTTTTCCATTATGAAGTACTTTGAATTACAAAGTAAGTGATAAATTTCTTTACTTTTACAATTTCTTCGGGAAAATTTCTGATTGTCCGCAGCACTTTTACCACTTCATCTTTAAGAAAATTTAATATGCAGATTAAATTTTTCCTCTTAATTTTCAATCCTACTGCGAAACCATACAATAAGTTTATGAAGTTAATGACCTACAATATTAAGTATGCCAACGAAAAGGATGGTGAAAACAGCTGGTCCAAAAGAAAGAAGTCTCTAACCAGCCTTATGCAATTCTATGCTCCCGACATTTTTGGCCTGCAGGAAGCGCTGCATGAGCAACTGGATTATTTTAAGGAGCATTTGCCAGGCTATTCTTATATAGGTACTGGTCGTAACGAGGATGGAAAAGGGGAATTGACTCCTGTTTTGTATAAAACAGAAAAATTTGAAGTGCTGGAGAGTAACACTTTCTGGCTTTCTGAAACTCCCGAAAAATATTCCAAAGGATGGGACGCTGCTTATCCGCGTATCTGTACGTATGTGCTGTTTCAGGAGAAAGGAACAGGAAAGAAATTCTGGCACTTCAATACTCATCTTGATCATAGAGGAGATAAAGCGCGGGAAGAAAGCGTAAAGCTTCTTTGGCAAAAAATAGAAGAAGTGAACCTGAAAAATTATCCTGTAATCCTGACAGGGGATTTTAACCTGGAACCGGAATCTAAAAGTATTAAATACCTTTCTAAAAAGCTGAACGACAGCAAAACGATTAGCAAAGAGGCCCCTTTTGGTCCGGATAAAACTTTCAATGCCTATGAATATAATGAGCTACCAATCTCCCGGATTGATTATATCTTTATTTCAGAAGGAGTAGAAGTATCAAAGTACGGGGTGCTGAATAATTCTTATGATCAAAAATATCCTTCAGATCATTTTCCGGTAATGGTGCAACTTCAGATAAAGTGACCTCCAAAAAGTCTGGCTCTCAAAATGACAATTTTCGGTTTAGAGAGAAGTTTCCGTTTAAAGTTTTTTTTTGATTAACTACCAGTATCGATGCTAGCGAGATCGGGCTTATCGGAATGTTACTTAACCAATATTCAGGAAAAAACTACCCAGAGTTATAGAATTACTAACAAGCAGAATCCAAAATGCCCAGAAGGAATAGTTTTTTATGGAAAATTCTTTTCTTCTGACTATTCTATTGAAAACAAACACGAAGAGGAGGAATTGTAAGCCTAAAAAAGGGATTGTTAAGAGCTCCTGAAAAAAACCAATTACAAAATTTTCCAATTTCAGCACGTATTCGTTATAAAACAAAAACGTGAAATAACAGAAAATAGAAATAGCCGAATAAAATATAGTTTCCCCCTTTATTTTTGAAATCATAGCTTTAAGTATTTGTTGACCATTAAGTTAGTGCTTATAAGCTCCGGGGAGACATTGTCGCTCATCAGATCTTCAGTTAAGGATCACCTAGAATCCATTTATAGTCTTCCTAATCGCCACAAGATGGCTCAGTACTTTTTCTAAATGATCCAGGTGGAGCATATTCGCACCGTCACTTTTGGCATTTGCAGGATCAAAATGCGTTTCCATAAATAAACCGTCCACTCCGGTAGCAATTCCTGCCCTGGCGATGGTTTCTATCATATCGGGACGGCCACCGGTTACTCCGCTGCTCTGGTTGGGTTGCTGTAGGGAGTGTGTGACATCCAAAACCGTAGTCGCATACTCTTTCATCGTAGGGATGCCTCTAAAATCAACAATCATATCACTGTAGCCAAACATCGTCCCACGGTCTGTCACCATTACATTTTCGTTGTTGCAGTCGCGGACTTTCGTAACAGCGTGTTTCATGCTTTCCGGACTCATAAACTGACCTTTTTTTAGGTTAACCGTTTTTCCGGTTTCCGCGGCAGCAACAACAAGATCTGTTTGTCTTACAAGAAACGCCGGAATTTGTAAAATATCAACATATTCGGCAGCAAGTGCGGCATCGCTTATTTCGTGGATATCGGTGATGGTGGGAACATCAAAAGTTTCGGAAACTTTTCTGAGGATTTTCAATGCTTTTTCGTCTCCAATTCCGGTGAAACTGTCTATCCTGCTTCTGTTTGCTTTTTTAAAGGAACCTTTAAAAACGTAAGGAATTTCCAGTTTGCTGGTGATTTCTACAACTCTTTCAGCTATTCTTAAAGCCATTTCTTCTCCTTCAATAGCACAGGGGCCGCAAAGCAAAAAGAAGTTGTTTGAATCTGTATTTTTTATCTTCGGAATAGTATTCAGCTTCATTGTGATAGATTTTTGAAATAAATAAAAGTCCAATTCAGGAACTTCTAAAACAAAGATAATAGAATTTAATCTTCTGTTCTTTAATTGGCAGGACGAGAAATTCAGTAAAAAATTTAACGTTCCTGTTAAGATAAGCGTTTTCAAATTTATTGTAAATTCACAAGAATGATCCTAATACTTGTACCATGGATATCCGGGATTTTTTATTGCCCCAGCTTCGGCAGGAAGCGGCTTTAACTACTAAATTCTTTAAGCGTATACCTGAAGATAATCTGGATTGGCGGCCGCACCCAAAATCTATGAGCTTTAAACAACTGGCGAATCACATGGCTGAAATACCTAGTTGGATTACGGCGACCATGGAATTGGAAGAGATGGATTTGGGTTCTTACACAACGCCGGATTTCAGTACGATTCCTGAAATTATTAAAGCTTTCGAAATCAATCTTTCCCAGGCAGAAAATTCCCTTAAAAAGGACGATAAGGAATATGAAAAAAACTGGCGAATGCTCCATAACGGAATTAAAATAATGGAAATGCCACGGCTGGAAATGTTAAGAACGATGGTCCTGGGTCAGCTTCCGCACCATCGTGCACAAATGGGCGTTTACTTCAGGTTATTGGACATTCCGGTGCCTTCTACGTACGGTCCATCTGCAGATGATCGATAATTGCCAAATTTGAGGGTCGACTTAAATTACTTTACTGAATAAGCTTCCGAAAGGGTTAAAATATCTTTTTCGAAGCTAAAAAAGAGGGTTTTTAGAAGCTTTTTCCGGCTTTTTTGTGCAGAAATGAGCATAATTTGCCGCTAATGTTGGTATATTCACTCATTTTTGCCCTTCAGATATAAAAAATATAGCAGTTTGATTTACAGTTTATTGCCCGCATATAAAAGGAATGTCAAATTTTATAATTATCTCCCCGAAGTTTGGTAAATTCCTGAAAAATAGGTGTACATTTGCAGCCTTTTAAAACAGGCTTATATGACAGCTATCAGAAATATTGCAATTATTGCACACGTTGACCACGGGAAAACTACCCTGGTTGACAAAATTATGTACCATTGTCAGCTTTTTCGCGATAATGAAAATACCGGAGATCTTATCCTGGATAATAACGACCTCGAGAGAGAACGCGGCATTACCATTACTTCCAAAAACGTTTCGGTTACTTACAAAGACACAAAAATAAACATTATAGATACTCCCGGTCACGCCGACTTTGGGGGAGAGGTAGAACGTGTTTTAAACATGGCAGACGGAGTTTTGCTATTGGTTGATGCCTTTGAAGGGCCTATGCCGCAAACTCGTTTCGTACTTCAAAAAGCGATTGACCTTGGTTTAAAACCTTGTGTTGTAATCAACAAAGTAGATAAGGAAAACTGTACTCCCGAGGAGGTGCATGAGAAAGTTTTTGATCTTATGTTCGAACTTGGTGCTGAAGAGTGGCAGCTGGATTTCCCAACAGTTTACGGTTCAGCTAAAAATAACTGGATGAGTGATGACTGGAGGAATGAGACCAAAAATGTTGAGCCTCTTCTTGACATGGTTATTGAACATATTCCTGCTCCAAAAGTAGATCTTGAAGGGTCACCTCAAATGCTTATCACTTCTTTGGATTTCTCTTCCTTTACAGGAAGGATCGCTATTGGGCGACTTCAGAGAGGAACTTTAAAAGAAAATCAGCAGGTTTCCCTTGTAAAGCGCGATGGTAGCATTAAGAAAACAAAAATTAAAGAATTACATACTTTCGAAGGTTTAGGCCGTAGAAAGATTGAAGAAGTACAGGCGGGGGATATTTGTGCTATTGTTGGTCTTGAAGGTTTTGAAATTGGTGATACGGTTGCCGATATTGAAAATCCTGAAGGTTTAAAAACCATTGCAATTGATGAGCCTACGATGAGTATGCTTTTCACTATTAATGACTCCCCTTTCTTCGGAAAAGACGGTAAATTCGTGACTTCCCGTCATATTAAAGACCGTCTGTTCAAAGAACTTGAGAAAAACCTTGCGCTTAGAGTTGAAGAAACTGATAGTGCTGATAAATTTATGGTTTTTGGCCGTGGAGTACTTCACTTATCTGTTTTAATCGAAACAATGCGTCGTGAAGGTTACGAACTTCAAATCGGTCAGCCACAGGTAATCATCAAGGAAATTGACGGAGTTAAATGTGAGCCGGTTGAGGAACTGACTATCGATTTACCTGAAAATGTTTCAGGAAAAGCGGTAGAAATGGTGACGATGAGAAAAGGGGAAATGTTAAGCATGGAAGGAAAAGGTGAACGTATGGTTATCCAGTTCCTTATCCCTTCAAGAGGCATTATCGGTTTAAGAAATCAGTTGCTAACAGCTACTGCCGGAGAAGCGATTATGGCTCACCGTTACAAAGAATATCAGCCGTTAAAAGGAGGTATTCCGGAGAGGCAAAACGGTTCTTTGGTTTCTATGGAGAAAGGAAAAGCTATTCCTTATTCTATCGATAAACTTCAGGACAGAGGTAAGTTTTTCGTAGATCCGGGAGAAGATATTTACGAAGGTCAGGTGATTGGTGAGAACTCCCGTCAGGATGATATGGCGGTAAATATTACTAAAACCAAGAAGCTTTCTAACGTACGTTCTTCAGGAGCAGATGATAAAGCGAAGATTGTTCCGGCAATTAAGTTTTCACTGGAAGAAGCTTTAGAATATATTCAGAAAGACGAATATGTTGAGGTTACACCAAACCATATCCGTATCAGGAAAATTCACCTTACTGAAAATGATCGTAAGCGTAATAAAATAATGTAGTTGTAAATATTATATTCTATAAAAGCTGCCTCGGAAACTATTTTGAGGCAGCTTTTTTATGGGATTGCGTTACTGGCCGCAAGGCAGGGCAAATTTCACATCAAAAAGTTTTTACCCAAATAATTAATGAACAAATCAGTATTAAAAGGAGCTATTCTGGTAGGGCTGGGAGCCTGTAGCTATGGTATGCTTACTACTTTTGTGAAATTGGCTTACGAAGAAGGATATACTTCTCACGAAATCACTTTTTCCCAAATGGCACTGGGTTTAGTGGGACTTTTAGTTATAAACCTTTTCTTCGGAAAAAAGAAGAAGGAAAATTCTGAAAAGGCAGGAGCCATGAGCAAGTTTAAGCTTATCGCCGCCGGTACTACCCTAGGTTTAACCAGTACTTTTTATTATCTGGCTGTTAAATACATTCCTGTCTCAATTGGGATTGTGTTGTTGATGCAAAGCGTGTGGATGGGAGTAGTCCTGGAAGCTGTGTTGCAACGTAAGAAGCCCGGGCTTAAAAAAATCCTGGCTGTTCTGGCCATTCTTGCCGGAACTGTGCTGGCTACCAACGTGATGAATGACACATTTTCTATTGACTGGCGGGGCATTGGCTGGGGAATGCTGGCTGCGTTATCATATACAGGCACTATTTATTGCTCAAACACAGTTTCTCTTAATATGCCTTCCCTGCGACGCAGCCTTTGGATGATGGTGGGAGGTTTTCTTGTAGTAAGTGCTATAACGGGGCCATATATTGTGGAAGAATTTAATTTTGATATTCTGATAAAATGGGGTCTGATTCTCGCCCTTTTCGGTACAATTCTCCCACCGTTGCTTTACACTGCTGGTATGCCAAAAATTGAAGTGGGACTGGGGGCGATTATCTCCTCTATAGAATTGCCTGCTGCTGTATTAATGGCCTATTTTTTACTTAATGAACGAGTAGATGTTTTTCAATGGCTGGGGATTATTCTAATACTGATGGCCGTAGTTCAAATGAATCTCAAAAAGAGAAAACGTAGTAACTCTGAATAAAACAGAATATCAATAATTGCCATTTTTGAAGTGCTATCTTAAACTGAATCAGGAAACCGGAGACAAGACTCAGGGTGCCAGGAAACGAATGTCGCCCCGAGCGGAGTCAAGAGGTTGGTTAGAGGCAGTAAACACTATTTTTGTGAAAAAGAACACAATGGGTCTTGACTTCGCTCAAACGGTGAAAGACTTCGAACTATAAACACCGAACTTACTGAAGTCGATAATTGCCATTTTTAAGGCATGGCTTGTTTTATCCTGAAAAAATTTCTGCGGAAGTTCTCAGAGAATATTCGTGGATTCGTGGTGCAACCTAAGGTGGATAATTGCCATTTTAAAACCCTCTCCTTTTTTTGAAACCTGAAACATGAAACCTGAAACATGAAACTCTCCGAACTCCAAACTCTGAACTCCAAACTAGCAGAAGTCGATAATTGCCATTTTGAAGACTTCTCTTTTTCTTCCTAATTTTCTTTAGCGTTTTCCAGAACTGACAACCGACAACTCAAAACTGACAACTTCAAAAAGAATTCCGAACTCCGACCTACACCGTCTTCTGTACCACTTCAAAAACCCTTTGTCCATCGCATTTTAATGTTTTGGAAGGATACTTCAGCAGGAGCGCATAATCGTGCGTAGCCATAAGAATCGTATTTCCGTTTTTGCTGATTTCCTGAAGTACTTCCATAACTTCAACAGAAGTCTGCGGATCCAGGTTTCCGGTAGGTTCATCGGCAAGAATTAATTCTGGATCGTTAAGAAGCGCACGGGCAATGGCAACTCGCTGCTGCTCTCCACCCGAAAGCTGATAAGGATATTTAAAACCCTTGGTTTTCATCCCCACCTTATCCAGAACTTCATCAATTTTACTGTCCATTCCTTTCTGGTCTTTCCAACCGGTCGCCCTAAGCACAAAAAGAAGGTTGTCTTTTATATTTCTATCGGTAAGTAATTTAAAATCCTGAAAAACCACACCAAGTTTCCGGCGTAAAAAGGGGATGTCTTTTTCCTTTAAAGTCCGCAGGTTATAATCAACAATATGGCCCTCACCTTCGGTTAAAGGCAGATCGCCATAGAGCGTTTTCATAAAGCTACTTTTTCCTGTACCCGTTTTTCCGATGAGGTAGACAAAGTCACCTCTGTTCACGGTTACATCAACTTCAGAAAGGATTAGACTTTCACGCTGATAAATAGCTGCATTTTTTAATTCCAGGACTGGTTGAGACATAAAGTATTTTAACTAATGAGATGTAAAATTATCTGTAAATATACATTTTTCAAAAAGTGGCAGTTTACTTTTTTTCATATTAACATAATTATAGCTGGCATTCATCGTTATTAAAAAGAGTATATAAATTATCTTTGAACTTCAACCTAAACATATATAAATGACGACCAGTAAATCTCTCCTTTTTGTTGCTTTACTATTCTTCTCATTTCAAGGCTTTTCCCAGCAAACTGCAGCTTTTACAAACAACCTTGCCGACTTTAACCAGGCTTTGGAATTGTATAATAATCAGCAATATCTGGCGGCACAAAATCTTTTTGATGATGTAAAAGACGAAACAGAAGATGAAAAAATAAAAGCTGATGCTGCTTACTACATTGCAAATGCAGCAGTAAGACTTAACCAACAAGGTGCTGACAGGCTTATGGAAAGGTTTGTCACCAGGTATCCTACCAGCACCAAAACAAATTCTGCTTATCTGGATGTCGCCGATTATTATTTTAATACCGGTAAATACGCGCTGGCCAGGAAATGGTATGATAAGGTAGATGAAAATGCGATGAGCCGGAAGGACAGGCAACGGTTCTACTTTAATAATGGCTACGCTTATTTTCGTTCTAATGATTATGAGCAGGCGCGTACTTACCTGGAGCGCGTAAGAGATTCCAAAGAATTTGGCTCCCAGGCCAAATATTATATTGGTTTTATGGCTTACGAAAGTGACGATTACGAAGAGGCCAATGAAAATTTTCAGCAGGTACAGGATAATGATCGTTATAGCGAAGACCTCTCTTATTTCCAGGCTGATATGAATTTTAAACTGGGAAATTTTGAAGAGGCAATAAAACTTGGACTGGAGCAATTGCCAAATTCTAACCGACAGGAAAAATCTCAGCTTAACAAAATTATAGGGGAGAGCTATTTTAACCTTGGCAAGTACGAACAGGCGATTCCATACCTAAAGGAGTATCAGGGGCTTCGAGGCAAATGGAACAATACAGACTATTATCAGCTTGGATATGCTTATTACAAGCAGGGGAATTATGAAGGTGCAATTTCAGAATTTAATAAAATTATTGACGGGAATAATGCCATTGCTCAAAATGCCTATTATCACCTGGCACAATCTTATCTTAATTCAGACCAGAAACAACAGGCGCTGAATGCTTTTAAGAATGCCAGCGAAATGGAATTCGATGCGAAAATCCAGAAAGATGCTTATCTCAATTACGCAAAATTGAGCTACGAAATTGGAAATTCTTATGAAAGCCCTTCACAGGTTCTTCTTAGTTATCTTGAAAAATATCCCGATTCAGACTCCCGGCAGGAAGTAGAGACTTTACTTATAGACTCTTTTATTAATTCCGGAAATTACGAGGAGGCAATGAGGCTCCTGGAAAATAACAGGAATTTCAGTGATAAGCAGGCTTATCAAAAAGTAGCCTATTACTACGGACTGGAACTGTACGAAGAAGGAGATTACTACAAAGCACTGGAAAATTTTGAAAAAGCTTTAGCCGAGCCACGAGATCCTGTGGTTACAGCGAAAGCAACTTTCTGGAAGGCAGAGAGTGAATTTAATGTGAATCGTATAGACGATGCAATTATTGGCTATAAGGAATTTGGCGGGATGACAGCCGCCCGTGGTACAGAGGAAATGAAAAACCTGGACTATAATTTAGGTTATGCTTATTTCAAAAAGAATGAATATGCCCAGGCCATTAACTATTTTAAAAGATACTCTGAAAATACAAACAACGATGGCCCAAGAAGAGATGACGCTTATTTGAGGCTGGGAGATAGTTATTTTGTGAACAGCCAGTACTGGCCTGCCATGGAGGCTTATAACAGCGCAATTGCCAATAATGTGGAGAACAGCGATTATGCAGCTTTTCAGAAAGCGATTAGTTATGGGTTTGTAGACAGGAATGAGACCAAAATAGAGGAGTTGAATA
Source organism: Autumnicola patrickiae (assembly GCF_031846525.1). Lineage (NCBI taxonomy): Bacteria > Pseudomonadati > Bacteroidota > Flavobacteriia > Flavobacteriales > Flavobacteriaceae > Autumnicola > Autumnicola patrickiae. The sequence continues at coordinate 21,799 of NZ_JAVRHM010000002.1, read as the reverse complement.
ATTTCCTGAACAAATATCCGCGCTCCTCATACAGGGATGATGCATTGTTTGAGCTTGGAAATACCTATGTTGCAATGAACAATACTTCCGAAGGTGTGCAGGCTTACAACCGTCTTATTAGAGATGTATCAGGCAGTGCTTTTGTTCCAAAAGCGATGTTGAGACAGGGATTAATTTATTATAATTCCAATCAGGGAGATAAAGCCCTGGAGCGACTTAAGAAGGTGGTTACAGATTATCCCAATACTCCGGAAGCTATGCAGGCCGTTTCCACAGCAAGGAACGTCTATGTGGATATGGGAAGAACAGACGAGTATGCGAGCTGGGTAAGAAATATTGATTTTGTTGAAATTTCTGATGCAGATCTGGACAATACTTCCTACGAAGCTGCAGAAAATCAATATCTGAATAATAACACGGCTCAGGCCATTAGAGGATTTGAAAATTATATTCAGGAATTCCCGAACGGAATACACTCGATAAATGCCAATTTTTACCTGGCGCAACTTTATTTCCGCGATGGAAATAAAGATAAGTCGGTGAACCACTACAGGTTTGTGCTAAGTAAGCCGAATAATGAATTTACAGAGCAGGCACTGGCGAGACTTTCCCAGATTTATCTTGAAAAAGGAAATTATACTGAAGCTACTCCGCTTCTGGAAAGATTGGAAAAACAGGCAGAATCTCAGGAGAACATGGTTTATGCCCAGTCCAACCTTATGAAGTCCTATTTTGAACAGGGAAATATTTCCCAGGCTCAGGCTTATGCTGAAAAGGTTCTTCAGAACACCGGAGCCGAAGAGAAAGCGAAGACTGATGCACAGGTAATTATCGCCAGGGCAGCAATGAAAAACGGAAACGAAAGCAGGGCAAAAACTGCTTATGCTGAAGTTCAAAAAACTGCAACCGGAGAATTGGCCGCCGAAGCTTTATACTACGATGCTTATTTCAAAAGCAAAAGTGGAAATTACGAGGCTTCCAATGCCGCAATACAAATTTTGGCTAAAGACTTTTCAGGATACAAGCACTGGGGAGCAAAAGGACTTGTTTTAATGGCAAAGAACTTTGATCAATTGGGTGACGCTTACCAGGCGACTTACATTCTGGAGAATGTCATCAAAAACTTTGGAAATCAACCTGAAGTCGTCGCCGAGGCAAAATCTGAACTGGCCAGGATCAAGGAGAAAGAAGCCAAAACCAACTCTTCAGTTCAAAATTAAAACTAACTCAGTCATTTATATGCGAATTTTCTCAAACAAGAACCACGTCGCAAACCCTAATTATATGAATCAAATGGTATTGAAATTCAGCTTGGTCCTGAAGATATTAAACCCGTTGGTGGGAAAAAGAAGCCTGTTTTTAAGTTTGTTTTTAATTAATGGTTTCCTTTTTGCCCAGGATCCCTTGGGGAGCGAGACCGTAACAGTTGTAAAACCCTATTCACCTTCTGTACGTGATGCATCCAAAATACGTGAAACACCAACAAGGGCAGATTCTGTAAATACAGCCAAGAAGCCTGTGCAGTACAGCATATTTTCTGTGCCAGTGGCATCTACGTTTACTCCTGCTAAAGGTCGGGCTACAAATTTAGAGCGCGAAAGACCGCCAAAAGTTTACGACAATTACGCCACCCTTGGATTTGGTAATTACTCTAATGTTTTAGCCGAATTTTATAGTAACCTGGAGGTAAACCGTACTGATAACTTCGGAATTTTTCTTACACATAATTCCTCTCAGGGAGGGATAGAAGGCGTTAGACTGGATGATCAATTTTATGATACTGAACTTAATCTGAGCTATACCAGGAGAGATCGCGAGCTTTCGTGGAAGACCGAAGTGGGAGGGCAGCACCAACTGTTTAACTGGTATGGATTACCAGAAATTCCTGCTTTGTCTAATGACCAGGTAATGGATATTGATCCTACTCAGAATTATTTTTCGGTTTATGCAGGCGGCGAAATCGATCTTTATGATTCATTCTTTGATAAAGCCAAAGCGAAATTCAGACATTCGGGTGACGCATACGGTTCTTCCGAAAATCATTTTGATGCCAGAGGGACTTTTGAAGTCAATATCGCCGGAGAGCTAATTACTTCAGATATTACTGCAGATATCGTAAATGGGCAATTTGAGGAGGTCGCTTTGGATGGAACAGGACAGGATTATACGTTTATGAACTTCGGCTTCAGTCCGAGTTTACTGGTGCTTCGGGATGATCTTACATTAAATTTGGGAATCGGACTTTTCTATAGCCTTGATCCGGAAAACAGCGATAACAATTTTTATCTGTATCCGCAGATTACTGCCAGTTACAGGCTTTCAGGAGATCTTTTAACTGCTTATGCAGGTATTGAAGGGGATCTGGAGCAAAATACGTATTACAAGTTCTTTCAGGAAAACCCTTTTGTATCTCCGGCCCTGGCAATTCAGCCTACAGAAACGGAATATGATGCTTATGTAGGTGCTAAAGGAAGATTAACTACTTTTCTTGGTTATAATGTTAGAGCAGGGTATGCATCCCAGTTTAATAAAGCTTTATTCCGAAGAAATCCTACAGGCCCAATCGCTTCTATGGAAAATTATGGCTACGGAAATTCATTTCAGGTAGTTTATGATGATGTAAACACGCTTTCGCTTTTTGGGGAACTTAATGTGGATGTAAACCGAAATTTTTATCTTTCCCTGAATGCCGAATATTTTAACTATTCTACAGATGAGGAAGCAGAAGCATGGAATTTGCCAAATGTAAAAGCGTCCCTTAACGCCGATTATCAGATAACTGAAAAATGGTACGCAGGTGGAAATATCTTCTTTAGAAGTGAACGCCAGGATTTGGCAATTATCGATAACAGGCCGGTAGACGGTTCATTATCTGAAGCGTATGTAGTACTGGACAGTTACTTCGATTTAAATGCACACTTGGGCTACCGCTTTAACGAGCAGCTTTCAGCTTTTGTGAGAGGAAATAATTTGCTCAACAACAATTACGAAAGATGGACAAATTTCCAGGTACAGGGATTACAGGTTCTGGCCGGGGCAACCTATAAATTCGATTTCTAGAAAATTAATACAGAATTATAAATTATTCTGGACTATAATGTATAAGCACCTATTGGGGTGCTTTTCTTTTTTGGACTTATTTTTAAATAAATTGAACAAATGGTTCTAAATTATTGTTTTTCAGAAAATTATTATCTTCAGCAAAACGTATTACTTAACATTTAGTAAACATTGGAAACTTAAATTTAAGTTAATATTGCACCCGAAAAACAGAACCCAAACACAAGTCACGAAGTAATCTAAAATTCTAAATGGCAAAAAAATTCAGGCGGATTAACCGCGATCGACCTTATCTAAATATCCTCGATTTCTTAGTTCAGGAAAAAACTTTCCTGGCAATTATAATTATAGGTATTATTTTGGCCGGAATCTTTACCGGTAACAGCCAGGCCGCAATGTGGCTGGGCTTCTTTTTTGCAGCTTATGCAACAGTGGCTAACGACAGTATTCAGTCTCTGGGAACTTTTATAGAAAGTAATAAAGGTAAAAAATGGTGGATTTTATGGCTCTATGTAGGTGCAATTTTTTTGGCGGTAGTCACGTGGAGCTGGTTGGAGTATGATGGGGATGTAACCGTACAGCGACTTACAAAACCCGATGGAAGTACGGCATATCCGCACCCTGAGAACTTTAGTTTTTTTCAGATTATTGCACCGTTGATCTTGTTGATTTTAACAAGATTACGAATGCCGGTTTCTACCACATTTTTAATTCTAAGTGTTTTTAGCGCAGACACTTCCGGAATTACTTCTGTAGTCTGGAAGAGTTGGACTGGCTATATAATGGCTTTTGTACTATCTTTTCTGGTGTGGTACCTTTCGTATAACTTTATTAGAAAATACTTTAAAAGCCGGAAATTTAATAACAGCTGGACAATTACTCAGTGGATCGTTAGTGGTACCCTGTGGGGGGTTTGGGTAATGCAGGATGGTGCAAACATCGCAGTATTCCTGCCAAGGCAACTGGATGTTTTTCAGTTTACCGTATTTTCCCTTACAATATTTTTAGGTCTTGGTCTTTTATTTTACCTGCGGGGTGATAAAATTCAGCAGGTGGTAAGTGAGAAAACCAGGATTTCAGATATCCGCGCAGCTACGCTTGTAGATTTAATTTATGTGGTCATGCTTATTTACAAACTTTTTATAAGTACAGTCCCAATGAGTACTACCTGGGTTTTCCTTGGGGTTATTGGGGGCCGGGAAATAGCGATTAGCCTTGCACGTAAAAAGAAAGGAAAGAAGCATCGCAAGAAAGCCGGATTAATGATCTTCAAAGATTTCTCCTATGCAATGATCGGACTTATTGTATCGGTGGCACTGGCCGCAGCCGCAAATCCCGATATACGTTCTGCTATTGGGGATGCAATGGGATTCTAAGAATTCTCAGGATCTTTCATACGAAGTAATAATATATAACCAGGAAAATACGCCCTTCATCAGGCGTATTTTCTATTTTTACCCAAAATTGAATTAAATGAAAAAGGTACTAACCATCCTGATCCTTACTATTGCTTTTACTTCATGTGATTCCACAGAAAAGGAATCTGCAGACCTTCTTATTTTTAATGCTGAAGTTTATACAGTAGATAGTACATTCAGTAAGGCAGAAGCATTTGTAGTACGGGATGGAAAATTTTTAGAAATAGGAACTGCCGAAGATCTTCGGGATAAATATGAGGCCGCAGAAATTTATAATGCTGAAGGAAAAGCTGTTTTTCCTGGTTTTATAGATGCTCATGCTCATTTCTACAGACTGGGACTTCAGCAAAACCGGGTTGATCTTACAGGAACAGAAAGTTTTGAAGAGGTAGTAACCAGGATTGTTGAATTTCAGCAGAAGAATGGAGTAGATTTTATTACAGGTTGGGGCTGGGATCAGAATGACTGGGAGAACAAAGAATACCCGACAAAAGATACGCTGGACCGTTTGTTTTCAGATACGCCCATAGCCATTACGCGCATAGATGGCCATGCATTACTGGCCAATCAGGCTGCCCTTGATGCCGCCGGTATAACTATAGAAACTTCTTTTGAGGGTGGCGATATTGAGCAAAAAAACGGCGGGCTTACAGGGATAATCGTAGATAATCCAATGGACCTGGTTACCGGTGCCCAACCTGAACCGACAATAGAAGAACAAACTAATGCTTTAATGGCGGCACAGGAGATCTGCTTTGAATACGGACTCACAACCGTGGTCGATGCGGGAATCGATAAAAGCACGATAGAATTAATGGACAATCTTCATGAAGAAGGTGATTTTAAGATACGTATTTATGCGATGATTAGCAATACCGAAGAAAATCTTGATTTCTTCCTGAAGAAAGGAACGTATAAAACAGATCGTTTAAATGTGCGCTCTGTTAAGTTCTATGGGGACGGAGCCCTGGGATCCAGGGGAGCTGCGCTTAAAGAAGAATACACAGACAGGCCTACCCATCATGGTGCTTTGCTTTCTCCGATTGTAAATTTCGAAGAAACCGCAAGAAGAATTGCCAATTCAGAATTTCAACTGAATACTCATGCGATTGGGGATTCAGCTAATTATCTTGTTTTAAAAACCTACGATGAATTGTTGAGCAAGGGAGAAGACAGGAGATGGCGAGTAGAGCATTCGCAGGTGATCGATGAGGAAGATTTTAAATACTTTAGTAAAAATATCATTCCGTCTGTTCAGCCAACACACGCCACAAGTGATATGTACTGGGCTGAAGAGCGATTAGGGAAAGAGCGGCTAGAAGGTGCCTACGCTTATAAAAAGTTACTGGATCAGGCTGGAATAATTGCTTTGGGAACAGATTTTCCTGTAGAAGAGGTGAGTCCTTTTCTTACATTTTATGCAGCTGTTTCCCGTCGGGATACAAAGAATTATCCTGAAGAAGGATTTATGGCTAATGAAGCACTTTCCAGAGAAGAAACGCTTCGCGGAATGACCATATGGGCGGCTTTTAGCAATTTTGAAGAAGATGAAAAAGGCAGCATCGAAAAAGGAAAATTGGCCGATTTCATCATATTAGATCAGGATATTATGAAGGTTGAAGCTGAAAAAATCCCGGGGATAAAAGTACTGGGCACCTACGTTAATGGTGAGAAAGTCAATTAAAAGTTGGGCAGTTGGAATTTTTGGAATTAGAAAAATCCTCAGGGGATGCAGTTCGATTGTCATCCATTTAACCTTAAAAATTTATTTAGGTATCTTTGCATTTCAATAAAAATTAGAAACAATGGATAATGGTTTATATGCTAAATTTCACACTTCAAAAGGTGAAGTTTTAGTCGAATTAGAATTTGAAAAAACACCTGGAACAGTTGGTAATTTCGTAGGTCTTGCTGAAGGAAAAATAGAAAATGATGCTTTTCCACAAGGAAAGCCGTACTATGACGGACTTAAATTTCACCGGGTGATTCCAGATTTTATGGTGCAGGGTGGAGATCCCCAGGGGACAGGTTCCGGAGGTCCGGGTTACCAGTTTGAGGATGAGATACATCCTGATCTAAAACACGATTCGGCAGGAACACTTTCTATGGCTAATGCAGGTCCTGGAACGAATGGAAGTCAGTTTTTTATTACTCATGGTGCAACGCCATGGCTGGACGGTAAGCATACTGTATTCGGAAATGTAGTGGAAGGACAGGATGTCGTGGACAAAATTTCACAGGGTGATAAGATTGACAAGCTGGAAATTGTAAGAGAAGGAGAAGCTGCTAAAAACTTTAATGCCGTAGAATCTTTCAGACAATTTAATGGGGCAAAAGCAGAACGTGAAGCTGCTGCAAAAAAGCAGCAGGAAGAACTTCTAGGGGAAATTTCCCAGGGTTTTGAGAAAACCGAGAGCGGACTTCGATATAAGATTGAGAAAAAAGGAGACGGGGCAAAAGCTGAAAAAGGTAAGACTGTGTCTGTACACTACAAAGGAATGCTTACCGATGGGACTGTTTTCGATTCTTCCTATAAAAGAAAAGAGCCAATTGAATTTCCTATTGGACAGGGTCACGTAATTGCAGGCTGGGACGAAGGTATCCAGATGCTACAGGTTGGTGACCAGGCAAGGTTTGTAATTCCTTCCCATCTTGGCTACGGCGAACGTGGGGCAGGAGGGGTAATCCCTCCAAATGCTGCCTTGGTATTTGATGTTGAACTTATGGACGTGAAATAACTGGTTTTAATGCAGGTCGAAAATTGACAAATATCGACCTGCACTTTTTTTACTGTAAAAAAGATTTTGAAGATAGAACGTGTTGATTTTTTCAGCACGTTTTTTTATCTTTAAGAATGACTTCGGAACAACTGGAATTATTAAAATATCCTATCGGAAAAATGTATTTTCCGGAGCGTTGTCATGAAAAATACATCCAGGGTTGGATAGAAGATATTGCAGCTTGTCCTTCCCTGCTTCAGGATTTGTTAAAACACCTGGATGATATCCAATTAGACACAGCATACAGGCTTGGTGGCTGGACAATAAGACAATTGGTCCATCATTTGGCAGATAGCCATAGCCATGCCTATATTCGGTTTAAATGGGCTTTATCAGAAGATGATCCGTTGATAAAAGCTTACGATGAAAAAGCTTACGCGGCTCTTTTTGATAGTAAAAGGCCTCCGGTAGCACTATCCCTGGATCATTTAAAAGCCCTGCATGCAAAATGGGTGTTTTTACTTGAAGGAATGGAGGAAGCGGATTTTCGCAAAACCTTCCGTCATCCTGAAAATCAAAAACAAATAAGTCTTTTATATTGTCTTGCCATGTATTCCTGGCACTGCCGGCATCATTGCGCCCATATTGAACACCTTATGAAAAGAAGGGACTGGATATAAAAAAAGCTGCACGAGATTTTCATGCAGCTTTAATTCTTTATAGAATCCTTTGCCAATTATTTCTTGTCTGGCTGCGGGGTCATCCTTAGGTAAGGTTTTACTTCTTTAAATCCTTTTGTAAAGATGTTTTTGGCATCTTCGCTTGATATAGCTGGGCTTATCACCACATCCTCTCCGTTTTTCCAGTTTGCAGGTGTTGCTACTTTGTGATTTGCCGTTAACTGTAAAGAATCTATTACACGTAACAGTTCATCGAAATTTCTTCCTGTACTGGCAGGATAGGTGATCATTAATTTAATGGTTTTTTCAGGATCTATAATAAAAACAGATCTTACGGTTAAGGTATTATCTGCTTTTGGATGGATCATACCATATAAATTGGCAATTTTTCGGTCCTCATCTGCGATAATTGGAAAATTCACAGTGGTGTTTTGTGTGCTGTTAATGTCTTCTATCCAACCCTTATGCGATTCCACCCCATCTACACTAAGTGCCATTACCTTAACATCACGCTTCTCAAACTCATCTTTATACTTTGCTGTTACTCCCAGTTCGGTAGTACAAACGGGTGTGTAATCTGCAGGGTGGGAGAATAAAATTCCCCATCCGTCACCTAAAAACTCATAAAAGTTGATTTTACCTTCAGATGTTTCTGCATCAAAATTTGGTGCTTTGTCTCCTAATCTTAAGTCGCTCATATCTATTTCCTTTTTGTGTTGAAGTATTAAAATTAAGGAAAAATAGCTTTAAAAACCTACTAAACCGATAGGATTTACATGAAAGGGAATAACTCCTTTCTATGGTTGACGTAATCGTCACTCTTTCCACTTAATATTACAGCCTATACTGGGCTTTTGTACTTGGGAGACTTTACGATTATTTAAAACTGCATCCATAGCTTCCCGAAGATCCCGTCCATTTACAGGAATTCCATTTCCGGGCCTGGAATTATCAAGCTGGCCTCTGTAGATAAGTTGTAACTCATCATTAAATAAAAAGAAATCTGGAGTACAGGCGGCTTTATAAGCTTTGGCAACTTCCTGGGTATCGTCGTAGAGGTAGGGAAAAGAATATTGCTCCTTCATCGCATGTTCTTTCATAAGGACGGGGTGATCCTGTGGGTATTTCGCTACATCATTGCTCATAATACCTGCAAATCCAAAGCCTGCCTGGCGGTAATCATTTGCCAGCCGTGCAATTTCATCATTTACATGTTTTACAAATGGGCAATGGTTGCAAATAAACATTATTACTGTTCCTTTTTCACCCTTAACATCGTTCAAGGTGTAAAAATGATCTGTTCTGCTGTCCTGAAGACGGAAAAAAGGAGCAGTGGTGCCCAAAGGCAGCATATTCGAAGGCGTTAGTGACATTTTTTCTTTAAAGTTACAAATAGATATGTAAATCTGAGAGTTTTCATTAATTTCAGGTTTTAAAAATTAAAATATGGATCTAACCTGGAAGGATTTCCAGAAAGTGGAAATGCGGGTAGGCACAATTACAGAAGTAAATGAATTTCCGGAAGCGCGAAAACCTGCTTTTCAGTTAAAAATCGATTTTGGAGAAAAGATAGGTTTTAAAAAATCTTCAGCACAGATAACCAGTCGTTACGCCGTGGAAGAACTCAAAGGAAAGCAAGTTATTGCTGTGGTAAATTTTCCGAAGAAACAGATCGCAAACTTTATGAGTGAATGCCTTGTGCTTGGTGTTGTGGGTGAGCAGAGTGATATTGTGCTTTTGGAACCCGGCTTTAAAGTAGAAAACGGGTTAAGGGTGGGATAATTTTATGTTGAGGAAACGGCAAAAAACCTTTAAAGGATTTCTAAAATAATGGAATAAAAAAACCGTCCTAAAGAGAAGGACGGTTAAGATCTTAACGATGTAGTTTTCTAGATGTCGTCAAAACTTACATCTGTAAAAGCCTTTGGCGAGGTAGCTGTAGCGGCTGCTACTGGTGCACCATTTGTTTCTTCCTGCTCTTCTGGCTTGAAGTTTTTCTGATGGCGCTCACTAATTACTTCTTCCCCTTTTTCATCAAGAATAAAATCTGTCATCTCCTGGAGAATCTCATTAAATCCTGCGAAATCTTCTTTATACAAGTAAATCTTGTGTTTCTTGTAATAAAAAGAACCATCATCATTGGTAAATTTTTTACTTTCTGTGATGGTTAGGTAATAATCATCAGCCCTTGTAGCCCTTACATCAAAAAAATAAGTTCTTCTTCCGGCTCTTAGCACTTTAGAGAATATTTCCTCTTTCTCCATCGTTCCCTTGTCGCTCATAAATAAATGCTTTAGTTGGTTTTTATTTGCTCTTCAAAAATCTAAAAATTATTAACATATAGCAAAGAATTTTCACATTTCTTTTTCATTTAACTGTTTTGCATAGAGCTCTTTATAATATCCGGATTGGTTTATTAATTGGGAATGAGTGCCTTGTTGTACTATTCGCCCGTCTTCCAGGATGATTATCTTATCTGCATTCTTAGCTGAAGAGATTCTGTGGCTAATAATAATTGTCGTTTTATCTTTAGAAATTTTGAACAAATTATTCAGGATTTCTTCCTCAGTTTCTGTATCTACGGCTGAAAGGCAGTCGTCAAAAAGCAATATTTCGGGATCATGGATTATCGCCCTTGCAATAGAAACACGTTGTTTTTGTCCGCCAGATAGGGTAATTCCACGTTCTCCCAGTACAGTATCATAACCTTTGCTGAAGTTTACGATGTTTTTATGAACTGATGCATTTCTTGCAGCTTCATATATTTCCTCATCGGTAGCATCTGTTTTTCCGAATTTTATATTGTTGCGAATGGAGTCGCTAAACAAAAAAGCATCCTGTGGAACATAACCTATACTCTCTCTAAGACTGTCCAGGTTAAGTTCCTGAATATTTTTCCTATCTATAGTAATTTCTCCCTGGTCTACATCGTAAAGGCGCCCAATTAGTTCTAATATTGTTGATTTTCCGGCACCGGTTTTTCCTATAATGGCAAGCGTTTCCCCATTTTCAACTTCAAAAGAAATATTTTTTAATGCTGTAATATTGGTATCGTCGTAGGTAAAGCTGACGTCTTTAAAAGCAATAGCTCCTCTTATACTGTCGGGTTCATTTTTCCTATTTGTAATTTCCGGTTTTTGATCCAGAAATTCATTAATTCTTTCCTGCGAAGCCGAAGCCTGCTGAACCAGGGAAGTTACCCATCCAATAGAGGCTACAGGCCAGGTTAGCATGTTTACATACAGCAGGAATTCTACAATAACACCAAGATTTTCGATTTCCCCGTTAAGATATTTTCGTCCGCCTATATAAATCACCAGGATGTTACTAATTCCAATAAGCAGGACCATTAGCGGAAAAAAGAATGCCTGCACTTTTACAAGATCTAGGTTTTTATCCCGGCTGCCGTTAGAAAGTTCTACAAAATCGTTGTTGGTTCGTGTCTCCATTCCGTAGGATTTTATCACCGCAATCCCGCTAAAACTTTCCTGTGTAAAAGTATTTAACCGCGATAAATATTGCTGTACAACTGTACTGCGTTTATGGATAGCTACACTTAATTTATAAATGGCAAAAGATAAAACCGGCAGAGGAATTACTGTGTAAAGGGTAAGTTCTGGCGCAGCATCTATCATGTAAATTAAAACCACCACAGTAGAGGTGAAGGTTGTAACACTGTACATAATTGCCGGTCCCAGGTACATTCGCACTTTGGAAACATCTTCACTAATTCTGTTCATTAAATCCCCGGTGCGGTTTTTCTTGTAGAAATTAAGGGATAGATCCTGGTAGTGCCGGTAAACTTCGTTTTTAAGGTCAAACTCCATGTGCCGCGATACCACTATAAACGTTTGTCGCATTAAAAACGTTAGAAAAGCAGAAACGAGTGTAGCGCCTACTATAAGCGTAATATTATAAGCAAGTTCACTACGTACTACAGAAAGTTCTGTAATTTCGCCTTTGATGTAGTCCTCAATTATATTGGTAGAATCCCCGATTAGAGGGATGTAATAAATAGCGAAAATCCGTGCAGCTATTGTAATTATTAGTCCGCTAAGAAGTTTCCATTTATATTTATAGAAATATTTATTAAGATGCTTTAAATGCTTCATTAAGCCTGGAGGTTCAAGTGATCCAATTTAATCAAATTGCTTTGATAATTCAGGATTAGTCCGGTTATGGTTGTTTGCCTTACCACAAAGGGAACTAAAAAAGCTGCATCCGTTAGCTGGGTAGCATATCTTCTAAATTACGAGCAATTTTTTGGGTGCAAAGATACAGGTTTAGAAGCAATTATTAGTATCTGTCCCATTGGTTTTGGTACCACTAAAATACAGTGGGTTGTATAGAATATTATGTGGAAGAATCCTGATGAAGTAAAATGAAAATATTTCAATTTGTAGAAATTTCCGGCTCTAAGAAGTTTAAACAATAAAAAAACCAGTTTTGAACTAGTCAGTTTTAAATAATTGGTATTTTTGCACGGAGGAATTAATTTCGCCCTTTATAATTATAAAAGTTCTTTTACACTTATGTTGACAAGAAGACATATTCGCGTTAAGGTTATGCAGTCGTTATACGCTTTTCATCAAAGCCAGAATGACAGACTTGCTACTGAAGAAAAATTTCTGAAAAAAAGTATGGATGAGATGTATGACCTCTACCTGCTGCAGTTAAACCTATTTGTAGAAATAAGGGGAAAGGCAGAAAAATTTCTTGAGAAATCCCAGCAGAAGCACCTGGCCACACAGGAAGATATAGATCCCAATAAGAAGTTTCTTGACAATAAAGTAATTCAGATCCTGGACGAGAATGAGCATTTACGCCAGGCTATAGAAGACCATAAAATTACCCACTGGAAGAGAGATGATGAGTATGTAACCATCGTTTGGGAAGAAATTAAAAATAGTGAGATTTATGAGGAATACATGGAGACTAGAAATTCCTCTTTTAAAGAAGATAAGGACTTTGTAATTGCAATATTTAAACAAATCATTGCACCTAACGAGAAACTTTACGAATACCTGGAAGATAAAAAGCTGACCTGGCTGGATGACCTTCCGTTAATTAATACTGCGATTTTAAAAATGCTTCAGAAGCTGAAAGAAACTTCAGCCGATTCCTTAAAGCTTACCAAACTATTTAAAAGTCCTGAGGACAAAGAATTCGCTATAGAACTTTTCAGAAAAACTTACCTTAGTGATGAGGTGCTTTCCAAAGAAATGTTGGGAAAAACACCAAATTGGGACAAGGACAGAATTGCGGAAGTAGATATGGTTTTAATTAAAATGGCCATTTGTGAGTTTATGAAATTCCCTTCCATTCCGGTAAAGGTAACCATTAACGAATATCTGGAGATTGCAAAAGAATATAGTACTCCCAAAAGCAGCATTTTTATTAACGGGATATTGGATAAATTATCCCGGGAATATAAAACTGAAGGGAAACTAAATAAAATGGGCCGGGGCCTGATGTAGTAAAGAATTTTTATTAATTTTAAACTTTGAATATTTAAATAAATTACCATGAAAAAAGGAATTTTAATGATAGCAGCAGTTGGAGCGCTGCTTTTTTCTTCTTGTAAGGATAACAATGCTTCAGACAAGGTGAAAGCTGAAAATGTACAAACTGCTGCAGAGCGTGACGCTCAGGAAACTGTATATCCTGTGATCTCTTTTGAAGAAGAGGAGTACGATTTTGGAACAATCCAAAAAGGTGAAAACGTAGAGCACGTTTTTAAATTTACTAACACAGGAAGAGCACCTCTTGTAATTACCAATGCTACTAGTTCTTGTGGTTGTACTGTGCCTGATGCTCCAAAAGAGCCAATCGCACCTGGAGAAACTGCAGAAATGACTGTGAAATACAATGGTTCAGGAAATGGACAGGTTACTAAAACCGTTACCGTATCTGCGAATACTGAAAAAGGAAAAGAACAAGTGAAAATAAGAGCTTTCGTAGAAGCGGGAGAAACAACTAGCTAGAAGAAAACTATATGGATAATTTAGCGCAGTTTGCCCCAATAATCTTAATGTTTGTAGTGGTGTATTTTTTTATGATACGCCCTCAAATGAAAAAGGCAAAGCAGGAAAAAAACTTTGTCGAAGAACTTAAGAGAGGTGACAGAATTGTTACTAAAAGTGGGATGCACGGCAAGATTTTAGATTTTAGTGAAAAAAATAATGCAGTAATTATTGAAACCGGAGCAGGTAAAATTACTTTTGATCGTTCTTCTATTTCTATGGAGATGAGCAGGAAGTTAAATGAACCCGCAAAACCGGCAGTAAAAGAGAAAAAATAATCTGCTTTTGTTACTCTCAAAGATGACAAAATGATTAAAAAACCTGTGAAGTTTTCTTCACAGGTTTTTTTTGTTTTGGAGTTTGAAGGTGCAGATTTTTTGCTGAAAATTGCAGAGGCTGAAAAATGCCAATTATCATCCTTTTCTGTAGTGATCGTTTAAACCAGAACCTTGTTTAATTAGCGGAAATATCTTTTCCAATCTCTTCTGTTTTGTGCCTTCCCGTTTTGCCTCAAATATGTAATTGGTATATTCCCTTTGTTTGCCTTCCGGAAGTTTAGCAAAAGAAGATTTTAGATCTTTGTCCTTATTAAAAGCAGCTTTTAGCTCTGGAGGTAAAACTAATTTGCTGTTTATCTGGGTTTGTAGTATTCTTCCCAGTTTCTGGTTTGCTATAGCTTCGGCTACATATTTTAGCAAAACATCAGGATCGATTTTATCTCCTTTCCTGAATTTTATTTGCCGTAGTGCTTTTGTTTTTCCTTCCTGCGCATTGTCCAGTAAATCAGTATTTTTTTGAAGAGAAGCACCATTGTAAAACCACATTGCACAATGATTCTTGAAAGCAACCAGTCCTACAACGTTTTTTCCATTTAGAGTATAAACTGGTGCGCCCCATTTTATTTCTTCTTCCAACGCTGTAGAAAGCAGCATCTTTCTTAAAACCAAAAGTTCTTCCTGCCAGTATGGATGTATCTCCACATATTGATCTGCTGACGGTACGGGCATAACTTGAGAATTGATTAGATCATTTTTTGTACTTTTCTGAAGTCAGTTGTGCTAGTTTTACAATTACTTCAGCGGCTTTTTCCATACTTTCTACAGGTACATATTCATATTTTCCATGGAAATTATGTCCGCCGGCGAAAATATTGGGACAGGGAAGTCCCATATAGCTTAGCTGCGCACCATCTGTTCCACCGCGTATAGGTTTAATAATAGGTTTAACACCTACCGCTTTCATGGCTTTTTCAGCAAGGTCTACGATATGTTTTACCGGTTCAACCTTTTCCTTCATGTTGAAATATTGGTCTTTAATTTCAATAGCTATGCAATCGCGTTCATATTGCGTTCTAAGATCCTCACCCAAGTCCAGAATCATCTTTTTACGGGCTTCAAAATGCTTCTTATCATGATCCCGGATTATGTAATGAAGTTCTGTTTCTTCAACGTCTCCCTTCATATTACTTAGATGAAAAAATCCCTGTCGGCCTTCAGTATGTTCAGGAGTTTCCAGTCTTGGTAAAGAGCTTATAAAGTCCTGGGCGATATACTGGCTGTTTATCAATTTATCTTTTGCGTAACCCGGATGCACACTTTTCCCACTTATTTTTACTACAGCCGAAGCTGCATTAAAATTTTCGTATTCAAGTTCACCAATCTGGCTTCCATCCATAGTGTAAGCCCATTCTGCACCAAACTTTTCAACATCAAATTTATGTGCGCCCCGGCCTATTTCTTCATCGGGGGTAAAGCATATTTTAATTTCACCATGCTCTATTTGTGGGTTATCAAGAAGATATTGCATGGCCGTCATAATTTCGGTAATCCCGGCTTTATCATCGGCACCCAAAAGCGTCGTGCCATCTGTGGTAATTAAAGTCTGACCTTTATACTGCTCTAAATCTTCAAAATAATCTGGAGAGAGGATAATTCCTTTTTCTTTATTTAACACAATGTCCCCGCCGTTGTAATTTTCAATAATCTGCGGATTCACATTTTTACCACTAAAATCAGGTGTAGTATCAAAATGGGAAACAAAACCTATCACCGGCACTTTATGAGCAACATTTGCAGGTAAAGTAGACATCACATAAGCATGTTCGTCAATATTTACATGCTGCATTCCCATTTCCTTAAGCTCATCTACAAGTAAATTTGCAAGTTTCCATTGCTTTTCTGTACTTGGCGTGGAATCGCTGCCAGGATCACTTTGGGTATCGATCTTTACATACGTTAGAAATCTATCTATTATTCGATTTTTATTAAGCATTCTGATCTTTTTATTTTCGGAAATATGAACTAATTTGGGTTGTTTTACTCTATTAGCGAAGATAGTTCAACGAGCAATTTTATTCCTTAAACTTATGAGAAAACTTGTTTACCTTTTTACAATAATTTTATTCGTTTCCTGCAAAAATTCTGAAGATGTTGTTTCTTCTGTAGCAGCAGAAAGAGGTGTAATTGCTGAAAAAGCGATAGTTGTTTCTGCGCGTAAAGAAGCTTCAGCGATAGGTTTGTCAATTTTGCAAAAAGGGGGAAACGCTTTTGATGCTATGATTGCTACAAAGATGGCCTTGGCTGTGAGTTATCCCTTTGCCGGGAATCTTGGCGGTGGAGGTTTTATGGTATACAGAACTGCAAATGGAGAAACAGGTGCGCTGGATTACAGAGAAAAAGCTCCTTTGCTGTCCTCCAAAAACATGTACCTGGATGAAGATGGAAATGTGCTACCTCAAAAAAGCAGGCTTGGTGCAATGGCGGTAGGGGTTCCGGGAACAGTGGCAGGTATTTTTGAAACACATGAACGCTTTGGTTCTATGCCTATAGCAAAAATTCTGGAGCCGGTTATCCAACTTGCTGAAAAAGGATTCGTAATTACCGAAAAGCAGCAAAGAAATTTTATCAAATATCGGCAGCTTTTTTTTGAAGCAAATCAGGACACAATCCTTTTTGCCAGAACTTATGCTGAAGGTGATACACTAAAAAATCCTGCTTTGGCCAAAACCCTTAAGCGTTTGGTCAAAAACGGTAGAGCTGAATTTTACGAAGGTGAGACCGGAGAAAAAATGGTGAATTACCTTCAGGAGAAAGGAGGGATATTAAGTATGGAAGATCTCGAAGAATACCATACCCACTGGAGAGATCCAGTTAATGTGAAATTTAAGAACCTGAATATTATCTCCATGCCGCCACCTTCCAGCGGGGGAATTGTGTTGGGGCAAATCCTGAAAATGATAGAAGATTTTCCTTTAGATGAATATGGTCATAATTCTTTAAAAACTATTCAGGTTTTAACTGAAGCAGAGCGACGGGCTTATGCCGACAGGAGTTTCTATTTAGGAGATCCTGATTATGTGGATATTCCTGTCGATTCTTTGTTGAGTTCCGGCTACCTGGATCGTCGTATGAACACTTTCAGTTTTGAAAAAGCAACGCCTTCTTCCAGTCTGGAACATGGCAAAATCCCTGGCTACGAGAGTGACGAGACAACTCATTTCTCAATAGTAGATCAATACGGGAATGCCATAGCAGTTACTACCACTCTAAATGGGGCTTATGGATCGAAATTGTATGTGGAGGAACTTGGGTTTTTTCTCAATAATGAAATGGATGATTTTAGCTCCAAGCCGGGTTTTCCAAATATGTTCGGGCTTATTGGTGCAGAGGCCAATGCCATTGCTCCCGGAAAGAAAATGTTAAGTTCCATGACACCAACAATTATTGAAAAAAACGGGGAATTCTGGATGAGCGTTGGCTCCCCTGGTGGTTCTACCATCATTACCTCTGTTCTGCAGACAATTCTTAATGTTTCTGAATTTGACATGACTATGCAGCAGGCAGTCAATGCTCCGCGCTTCCACCATCAGTGGCTGCCCGATGAAATTCTTTTTGAACCCAGTGCATTTTCTGAAGAAATCCTGGGTTCACTTCGGAAAAAAGGCTACAATATTAATGAGGGAGAGTCTACAATAATAGGCAAGGTAGACGCCATTTTAAAACTTCCTGATGGGAGGTATGAAGGTGGTGCAGATCGAAGAGGGGATGATGCTGCTGTAGGATTTTGATATTACTACTGTAGGATAATGCAGAGTAATAGAGAGACCGTCCAAAAATTACAAATATCGTCATTCAGGATTTTTTCAGGATGGCGATATTTGCCATTTTGAAGGCCTCTCTTTTTTAAGAAAAAAATTAGAGAAAGTTTCATAAAGGATTTTTGCTTCATAAATTAAATCTATTTTTGTAAAAACCCGCTGCTACTATGTATACCTCTATAATTCGTTCTGCACTTTTTAGATATGATCCCGAAAAAGTGCATTATTTTACTTTTAATTCATTAAAAAAGCTAAATAAGCTTCCGGGAATATCTTCTTTTCTGAAGAAAAAATATCAGGTTAATGACCGCAGGCTGGAAAGGGAAGTTTTCGGATTAAAATTTAAAAATCCGGTGGGACTTGCTGCAGGATTTGATAAAGATGCGAATTTATATAAAGAATTGTCAAATTTTGGATTTGGTTTTATAGAAGTAGGTACCGTAACCCCCAAACCGCAGCCGGGAAATGAGAAAAAACGACTTTTCCGGCTCCAGGAAGACCAGGCAATAATTAACAGGATGGGTTTTAATAATGGTGGAGTAGAGGCCATGGTAGAGCGGTTAAAACAGAACAAAAATGTGCTTATTGGAGGCAATATTGGTAAAAATAAAGTCACTCCGAATGAAAATGCTGTAGAAGATTACAAAATTTGTTTTGAAGCACTTTATGAGCATGTAGATTATTTTGTGGTAAACGTGAGTTCTCCAAATACTCCAAATTTAAGGGAACTTCAGGACAAGGAGCCGCTTACAAATTTGCTGAATACACTTCAGAATCTTAATCTGGCAAAACCGAAGCAAAAGCCGATATTGTTAAAAATAGCACCCGACCTTACCGATGCACAGTTGCTTGATATAATCGAAATTGTGCAGACGACAGGAATTGCAGGAATCATCGCCACTAATACAACAATTTCGCGGGATGGTTTAAAATCTGAAAATAAAAAAGAAATGGGTGGAATGAGCGGAAAACCACTAAAGAACCGTTCTACTGAAGTGATCAGGTTTCTTTCAGATAAAAGCAATAAAGCCTTTCCTATAATTGGAGTTGGAGGTATCCATTCTCCTGAGGATGCGTTGGAAAAACTGGATGCCGGTGCAAGTCTTGTGCAATTATATACCGGCTTTATTTATGAAGGACCGGCGCTGGTAAAAGCCATAAACAAGAAGATTCTGGAGCGGGAAATTGCAAGATAATTCCGGTAAGGAATTAAGAAGAGCAATAATACCTAAAATGCTATCTTTGGATTTATGCAAAAAATAAAACTAATCGAATGTCCGCGGGATGCAATGCAGGGTATTAAACCCTTTATCCCTACAGATAAAAAAGTGCAGTATATTCAATCCTTGTTGAGGTGCGGATTTGACACGATAGACTTCGGAAGTTTTGTTTCTCCCAAAGCCATTCCGCAGATGGCAGATACTGCAGAAGTTCTAAAGCAGCTCGATCTTTCCAGAACACAGAGTAAGCTCCTGGCCATTGTTGCCAACACCCGGGGCGCACAGGATGCTTCAGTTCATGAGGAAATCCGGTACTTAGGTTATCCTTTCTCAATTTCTGAAAATTTTCAGATGCGGAATACTCATAAAACAATCTCAGAATCTGTAGAAGTTCTTGAGGAGATTATGCAGATTGCCCGCGACAATAATAAGGAAGTCGTCGCCTATCTTTCAATGGGTTTTGGAAACCCGTATGGTGACCCGTGGAATGTGGAAATAGTGGGGGAGTGGACAGAGAAACTTTCAGCAATGGGAGTTAAAATTTTATCATTATCAGACACTATTGGAAGTTCTACGCCAGAGATTATCGATTATTTGTTTTCGAATCTTATTCCGAAATTTAAAAATATTGAATTTGGTGCTCATTTGCATACCACGCCTTCCAGCTGGCATGAAAAAATTGATGCTGCTTATAATGCCGGCTGCTATCGCTTTGATGGTGCCATTCAGGGTTTTGGCGGTTGTCCCATGGCTAAGGATGAGCTTACTGGAAACATGCCTTCAGAAAAAATGATTTCTTATTTTAATTCCAAAAAAGCTGATACCAACGTTAGAATGGGAAGCTTCGAGTCTTCCTATAATGAGGCCACAAAGCTTTTTAGTAATTACCATTAGGAATAAAATATTTTCTGTTTTTCATTAAAATTACCAACTCCTGGTTTTACAAAATAATTAGCCCTTTATAATCCTCTATTTCTGGTCAAAAGAACTTATATTTGCACGCAATTAAATCCTTAATTGCTATGACCGCACACGAATCTAAAATCCTTGGAGAAGGTCTCACTTACGACGACGTACTCTTAGTGCCCGCATTTTCTGAAGTTTTACCACGCGAAGTCAGTATCCGTACAAAATTTACCAGAAATATTTCCATTAATGTTCCTATTGTATCCGCTGCGATGGATACCGTTACAGAATCCCGTATGGCTATAGCTATGGCGAGAGAAGGAGGTATTGGCGTGCTTCACAAGAATATGACTATTGAGCAACAGGCGCTAAAAGTCCGGAAAGTAAAGAGGGCAGAGAGCGGCATGATCATAGATCCGGTTACTTTACCAATTTCGGCAAAAGTAAAAGATGCAAAAGCTCAAATGAGGGAACATAGTATTGGTGGGATTCCAATTGTGGATGGTGAAGGTAGATTGCTGGGGATTGTCACCAACCGCGATTTGCGTTTCGAGAAAAATCTTGAGCGACCAATTTCTGAAGTTATGACTTCAGATAACCTGGTAACCGTTTCTGAAGGAACGTCGCTGGATCAGGCAGAAGATATTCTTCAGGAAAATAAAATTGAAAAACTTCCGGTTGTAAATAAGGAAGATAAGCTGGTAGGTTTAATCACATTCAGGGATATTACCAAGCTTACCCAAAAGCCTATGGCTAATAAAGATAACTTCGGAAGGTTACGTGTTGCCGCGGCAGTTGGAGTAACCATGGATGCTGTAGACAGAGTGGAAGCTCTTGTCGCAGCCGGTGTGGATGCCGTCATTATCGATACTGCACATGGCCATACCAAAGGAGTGGTGGAAGTACTGAAGGCAGTTAAAAAGAAATTTAAAGACCTGGAAGTGGTGGTAGGGAACATCGCCACTGGAGAGGCGGCCAGGTTTTTGGTAGAAGCGGGAGCAGATGCGGTTAAGGTTGGAATTGGACCAGGATCAATCTGTACTACAAGAATTGTGGCCGGGGTCGGATTTCCGCAATTTTCGGCAGTCCTGGAAGTTGCTGCAGCTATAAAAGGCAGCGGCGTACCTGTGATTGCAGATGGAGGGATTCGCTATACCGGAGATATTCCCAAAGCGATTGCCGCGGGAGCAGATACTGTAATGCTGGGCTCTTTGCTTGCAGGAACTAAAGAATCTCCCGGGGAAACTATTATTTACGAAGGAAGAAAATTTAAATCCTATCGCGGGATGGGGTCTGTTGAAGCTATGCAGAAAGGTTCAAAAGATCGTTATTTTCAGGATGTGGAAGATGATATTAAAAAGTTGGTTCCAGAAGGTATTGTGGGGCGGGTGCCTTACAAAGGGGAACTTGAAGAAAGCATACATCAATTTGTTGGAGGTTTAAAAGCCGGAATGGGCTACTGTGGCGCCAAAGATATTGATACTTTAAAGGAAACTGGAAGATTTGTCAAGATCACATCTTCCGGAATTCATGAAAGTCATCCACACGATGTGACGATCACCAAAGAATCTCCAAATTACAGCAGATAAGGTTTAATAGAAGATAAATTCTGCTGGTCTGTTCTTAAGCCGAATTAGCATTTCTATATAAACTGATTAGGTCAGGACGGGACATTG